>CAZVZR010000016.1:0-44653 GCA_964630825.1 uncultured Planctomycetales bacterium
TACTGCGCAAAATATCTACCCACTTCATACCGCGATAAACACGCGAAGGTTTCCTCTCTAAAAAGCTAGCTGTCCCTGAATGCTTAAATAAATCTTCTCTAGTCAAATACTGCAGCGGCCACTTCTCTGAAGGAGGGAACAATGTTTGATAACGCAAGTAATGCCTGCTCCACCGATACCGATAAGTATCCATCGTCTCAATTTTATCGACATTTTGGCTGAGATAGTAATAGACCTCCATCGGTTCAATAACAACGAGCATCAGGATGAAAAACGCCAGCCATTCATTCTTGCTTCGCAGGTTTGTAAAAAAATAAAATATAAAATAAATCAGACTCAAAGCCAACACGACATACGTTGACAGCAAAGGCTCACCTTGAGAAACCTGGTAAGCCAAAAAGCCGGCATGAACAACCAATAAAAACACAAGCATGCCAATCTTTTGTCTTGTATTTCGCAGGTTAATCTGCAAAAAAAGGCGAAGCTGTTCGGTTACAAATAAAACAAAAACCGGCAGAATAATCACCCACAAAAAGAAATGAAGATTGCGAAAATATTTATAATAGAAAATATGTGTATAAAGAAATTGGTAAATCGGCGTTCCCACGGGAGAGCTGATAAGAAATAAAAAATATCCCCAGAAAAATAAGAAAAGCAGTTTTTTGCTTAACTTCACGCCTAATCCTGCCAACAAAATGACAAAAGCAAATACCGGCGTATAAACAACAGCAAAGCGGAATTCCCTCAAATTGGAATAATATTCCGTTGTAAAGGCCATGTCCTCTTCAATCCCCCACTCGGAAGTGACTTGCTCGGGGACAATCAGCGTAGGCGGCAAACCTTCCCCCTGGGACAATTCTCCGTTTTGCACTTTCCTGTATTTCTCCGACAAGGCACTAAATTCTTCCGGAGATAATTTGGACACTCCTTGCCGATCCGGCAAAATCAAATCACCTTTTTTAATCTCCTTAAACATTAATCCCGTAGGGAGAATAGACAAGATGAAACAAACCCCACACAAAACAACAAAAATTTTATTGGACCGTACAAAACGCAAAAAGCGGCTCAAGTCATCTTTAAAAGATGAAAAATAAAACAACGCGTAACAAATCAAGAAAGTCAGAAAGATAGTAATAAAATAAAAAGGCAAATATGTTGAGAAAAGAACCATTGACGTTAAAGTAATCCCCAGGAAATGCTGCCGGCGCGGCTCTAATTTAAATGCGACCAAAAAATAGAAAAACCAAATCAATGGCACAAAAATCAGATGCAAATAGGCATCAAAAATCCGTGTGCCCAGCGAGGAAAACATCAAAAGCAAATAGGCCACAAAAGCCACTAACCTATTTTGAAAAATATGTTTGGCCAACAAATAAAAACCAACCATCCCTAAGAAGTAATAAGAAACTAAGAATACAATATAAGAATTGTACAAAGGAAGTCCCGACTTATACAAAAGGACAATGAGTAGATACGTCGGGTTAAATGAGCCTATCCGTCGCAAGAAGAATTCGACTGGCGCCCCCCAATCGCGCGTGGATTCCCAAAGAGGGTAAACTCCTTGACTGATATTATCGATAAAATAATAAAAATGTTCGTAATAAGGGAGCGCATCAGCGGAAAGGCTGAGTTTGGCAGATAAAAAATCACGGAAGGCGAAAAGCCAAAATAAAAAAGAAAGGAAGAACAAAATCCCAAATATATTTATTTGTTTGGATTTCTTAATAACGGACAGTGAATTACTTTGCATTTATGGAGACAACCGGTGAGAGTAAGGCTTCATTTGGATTTCTTATAAACTTTCTTCCAGTACGATTTTAAATTACCCGCCTTCTTTTCCAGCCACTGCATATTTTCTTTATAAAATTTGATAGTTCTGCCAACCCCTTCTTCAAAACTGACCTTCGGCGTCCAGCCTAAATCCTTTCTAATCTTCGAAAAGTCCAAGGAATACCGGATGTCATGGCCGGGCCGGTCTTCAACGAATTCGATAAGATCCTGTGGCTTTTTAAGAGAAGCTAAAACTTTTTTAACCACATCGATGTTCCTTTGTTCATTTCCCGACCCGATATTATAAACCTCCCCGATCTTTCCTTTTTCCATGACCGTCATAACCGCCTGCGCGCAATCCGATACATAAAGCCACTCACGGACATTTAAACCTCTAGCATAAACTGGAATCTTCTGATTTTTAAAGGCTTTATAAATAATGACCGGCATGAATTTTTCCGGATACTGCCAGGGCCCGTAATTATTCGAAGGACGGACAATAACGGCGGGAAACTGATATGTCCGCATATAGGCCTTGATAAGCATATCAGCGGCGGCTTTAGCTGCGGAATACGGAGAGCTTGGGTTTAAAGCTGTCGTTTCGCGGAAATGGCCTTTTACAATTTCACCGTAAACCTCATCCGTAGAAATATACACAAATTTCTTAACATCGTATTTACGCGCGGCCTCAACTAAAACTTGCGTTCCTAAAAGGTTGGTTTTGGTTGCTGTTTCGGCGTAAAGAATGCTACGGTCAACATGCGTCTCTGCCGCAAAGTGAATAACGATGTGCGGTTTGAATTTTCGGAAGGCACTCTCTAATGCCTTGGCATGACAAATATCGGTTTTATAAAATTGATACTTGCCTTGAACATTCTTTAATCTTTCCAGGTCGCCGGCGTAAGTAAGCTTATCGACAACCCCCACGTGGTATCCGCGCTTGATAGCCTGCCGTACAAATTCACTACCGATAAACCCGCAGCCACCGGTTACCAAAACCCTATTCATTTTATATAATCCTCAACTTATCTGTAGGAAAAAATTATTCAAAACCCCTTCCATCTTCTTTTACTAGAAAAATGGAAGGGGTTGAAACCAAAAATAATATTTAATTATTTTGCGTGAGCCTCGAATTCGATAACAATGTCAACAACATTGCCAACAACAAAGCCACCATTGTCCATCGTCTTATTCCATGCGATACCGAAATCCTGGCGATTAACAACGGCCTTGCCCGCAATGCCGATAACTGTCCCCCCCATGGGATTATTCACCGGGCCGGAAATGGTTACGGGAATGGCAATACTCTTTGTTACACCGTGCATGGTCAAATCTCCCAAAATGCTGTAACCATCGGCGGTTTCGGCAATCCGTGTGCTCGCAAATGTGATGGTCGGGAATTGGGCAACGTCAAAGAAATCGGCGCTGCGCAAATGGTTGTCGCGGTTTTCATTGCCCGTATTGATGCTCTTTGACTGAATGGTCAGGTCAGCTTTAAAAACTTTTAGATCTTTCGCGTCGAAGGTGATTTCTCCGGCGTAATCAACAAACCCGCCCCTGACCGTACTGACTTGCAAGTGCTTTACCGCAAACCCGACAGTTGAATGGTTCGGATCGATGGTGTAGGTTGCCGAGAAAGCACGTCCTGCAATGCACAATGTGGCCAGTAAGACCGTGGTTAAAATAGTACTGATTTTCTTTAACATTGTATTACTCCTTTCTTGAAACTGTTGGACACTTTTACGAATATACCATTAAAATGGAAAATATTCTCTTAATTAATTGCCCGGATTCATTTCGGGTTCGCTCTCTTTCTTTTCTCCACCCGGAACCTGATGAAAATTAACTCCGGTTACCTTAAAACTTCCGTCGACTTCTTTGGCATTGAAATCAACAACAACGGTCGCGTCGGCTTTAGTATCATGAAAATCCGCGCTGGTGGTAAAGACACCTTCTTTCTCCGTTACTCCCTCATGAAATTTCTCAAAGGTTAACGCCTTTACTTGTTGCGTGCTTTCATCTTCTAAGTTAAATGTTCCTGTATCTTTTGTGGCTTCATCGATATGTGCTTTGACAGCCTGTTGAATCTGTGTAATAGGTGAGGCGTTATCGGCTTCTTTTGCTGCTTTATCCCTCTTCTCTTCCATCATAGAATCGTTCTTCTGATTATCCATCATAGAATTATTCATTTGATTACCCATCATCGGTTCCATCGCGGAATCTTTCGTTTCATCACCCATGGAACCTTCCTCTGCCCCAGCAACAATCTTACCGGCTGCCAAAGCGAAAATCATGGCCATAAAAATAACACTATACTTTTTCATACCTTTCTCCTTTCTCCTCTTTAAATTAATGAAATTATAAAGCCTTTAGGTTAGGGGAAAACTGCGGATAATTTGCTAATAATATAACACCGAAAGGGAATTACGAGTAGTTTCTATATTATGTCTCCGCTTTTAGCTTCTCAAAAATAAATTCGCCGGTCTCTTCATTAAAACTCTCTATCTTGGGAATCAAAAGCCGTCGGGTATAAGTAATATTTTTCTTGGCGTAATTATCAAATTCACTGCGGAATCTTTTAATCAAGCTGTTGCAAAGTTTAACTTCCTGGTGCGGCAAAAAACAACGGGTTTGATTGGTACATTTTGTCGTTTCTTTAAGAATATTTTCAATATTCTCCGGGGAGCCTTGGCCACTGCGCAACTGTTCAAGCTCTTGGGTAATATAGCGTGTCCCGGCATTGCAAGGAATACACTGGCCACAGGACGCGCGAGCCAGAAAGCTTGAAATCATATATGTTAATTCGACCGCCCCGCAAGTTTCATCGTAAACCATATATCCACCGGAACCCAATCCCGCACCCGCTGCCCGCATCGAACCAAAATCCAGTTTGGTATTAAACATATCCGGCGTAATCACGGCATTGGAAACACCGGAAAGGACCGCCTTGATTGGTTTGTCTTTAGGGCCACCGCCTAAATCATAAATCAATTGCTTTAACGTAATCCCCAGCTCAACTTCATACATGCCCGGGCGCTTCACGTCACCGCTTAAAGTCATAATCATGGTTCCCGGCGTATCCTCGGTGCCCATGGAACGGTACCAAGCGGCATCGTGACGGAAAATCAGCGCCAAATGGCTCATTGATTCTACATTGTTGACTACAGCCGGATTATTTTGCAGTGGTGTTGCATTAACCCCGACCATAAAAGGAGGAAAAATCCGCGGCATAGCCCCACGGCCGTCGATCACTTCCAATAACGCCTTCTCCTCGCCGAAAAGATAATCATCCGGGCCCAAAACAATCTTCAGGTACCCTTGTTCAACAACCCCGTCTTTTTCCAATTCTTTCAATGCGCCAAGCAGGCGATTAACCTGTAAAGTAAATTTCTTTTTCGTCCCGATAATCGCTTGTTTTGCGCCGATCGCCCATGCCACAATGAGCATACCTTCAAGGACAACGTAAGGATTTTTACTGATAAGATACCTGTCCTTGTACGTTCCTGGCTCACCTTCAGCGCCGTTACAAACCACATATTTGGTCGGACATTCATCCTGAATAACAGTTTCCCATTTGACAGCGGTGGGAAAACCGGCCCCGCCACGGCCGCGCAAGCCCGCACGACGGACTTCTTCAACGATCTCTTGAGGAGCCATCAGCCGCGCCCGCTCTAAACCCTTGAGGCCGCCTTGCGCCTTGTATTCATCTAATGTATTAATGGATTTAAGGTCTAAAGGAAGTAAAGTACGTTTTTCTAAGGGGTGTAATTGTGCAGTCGGCATACTTCTATAATACGAAATTTCTCAGGATTCACAACTAATAATTATACATTTAGCTGCCTGGCTCCATCGCCATAATTTTCTACGCAGGTGAATACCCTAACCATGGTCCTAACCATTTTTCGATTTCCTTAAAATCCATATTTTTACGCTGTGCATAGTCTTGAACTTGGTCTTTTGCGATATACCCTAAGTTAAAGTATTTTGCCTCGGGACTGGCAAAATAAATGCCACTCACCGATGCTGCTGGAAGCATAGCATAACTCTCGGTTAAACTAACCCCGGCATTTTTTGTCGCCTCTAAAATCTTAAAAAGATCGGCTTTTTCCGTATGATCCGGCTGGCAGGGATAACCCAAGGCCGGCCGAATGCCCTGGTATTTTGCCGCGATTTTATCTTCCAGCGTTAAATTTTCATCCGGGGCATATCCCCAAAATTCCCGACGGACACGCTCATGTAACAATTCAGCAAAGGCCTCTGCCAAGCGGTCAGCCAAAGCTTTAACCATAATGATACGATAATCATCGTGATCTTTCTTAAAACGTTCTACCATAGGTTCGATACCGGTCTCTGAGGTTAAAGCAAACCCTCCGATGTAATCAGTAACGCCCGTATCTTTGGGCGCAATAAAATCGCTTAAAGCATAATAAGAGCGCTCATCCTGCCTTTCCTGCTGTTGCCGCAGCGTATGAAAGACGGCTAAAACTTTTTTTCGACTGTTATCGGTGTAAACCTCAATATCATCACCGATACTATTGGCGGCAAATAACCCAATAACGCCTTTTGCCTTTAACAATTTCTTTTTAACAATGTCCTGCAATAACTCCTGGGCATCATCAAATAATTTACGCGCCTCTTGGCCGACTTTCGGATCCTTAAAAATATTAGGATACTTTCCTTTTAACTCCCACGTTGGGAAAAACGGCGTCCAGTCAATATTCTGCGCGATTTCGGCCAAGTTAAAATCAGCAAAGGCTTTAATTCCCAACTGCGCCGGTTTAACAATCGGCACATTCTTCCACGATATTTTCAATCCTTTGGCGCGGGCCTCAGATAAAGATAAAAACCGGTGGCGTGATTGCTGCGCGGCAAACTGCTGGCGCAACAATTCATATTCTTTTTTGGTTTTAGCAAAGAAAGTTTCTTTTTGTTTGGAATCCATCAAGCTGGAAACAATAGCCACACTGCGTGAAGCGTCTTTAACATAAACGGTCGGTTCATGATACTGCGGCGCAATTTTAACCGCCGTATGATTGACCGACGTCGTAGCTCCGCCAATTAACAGAGGAAAATTCAACCCCTGCCGTTCCATCTCCTGGGCAACATGCACCATCTCGTCCAACGACGGCGTGATCAAACCGCTTAAACCAATCATATCGACTTTTTCACTCTGAGCTGTTTCTAGAATTTTAGCGCACGGCACCATGACACCAAGATCGATGATCTTATAATTATTGCATCCCAAAACGACACCGACGATATTCTTACCAATATCATGGACGTCACCTTTAACAGTCGCCATCACAATAGTACCCGCAAATTGGCTGCCGCCCTGTTTCTCTTTCTCAATGTAAGGCGTCAAATACGCAACTGCTTTCTTCATAACCCGCGCGCTTTTGACAACCTGCGGCAAAAACATTTTACCGGCACCAAATAAATCTCCCACGATATTCATCCCGTCCATTAACGGTCCTTCGATAACATCGAGCGGCCGCTTGGATTGTTTTCTCGCCTCTTCGACATCCTCATCAATAAATTCGACAATGCCTTTCACCAAAGCATGAGAAAGCCTTTTGCCCACCGGTTCTTTACGCCAGGCCAGGTCCTCTTCAACTTTCTTCCCTTGTGATTTGACTGTTTCCGCAAACGAAACCAATCGCTCGGTCGCATCCGGCCGGCGATTTAAGATAACATCTTCGACGCGTTCTAAAAGATCTTTTGGGATTTCGTCGTACACCGCAGTCATGCCGGCATTGACAATGCCCATATCCATTCCGGCTTTAATCGCATGATACAAAAAAACCGAATGCATCGCTTCACGCACCGGGTCATTACCGCGGAAAGAAAATGAAACGTTACTGACACCGCCGCTAATCCGGCAATGCGGGCAGGCTTCTTTAATTTTCTTCGTTGCGTTTATATAATCAACGGCATAATTATTATGTTCTTCTATGCCCGTCGCCACGGCAAAAATATTCGGATCGAAAATGATATCCTGCGGCGGCAGGCCGATTTCTTCAGTGAGGATCTTATAAGCCCTTTGGCAGATTCCGACGCGGCGTTCGACTGTATCCGCCTGGCCCTTCTCATCAAAGGCCATGACCACCGTGGCTGCACCTAAACGTTTGACTTCGCGTGCTTGTTTCTTAAAACTCTCTTCGCCTTCTTTCATGCTAATCGAATTAACAATCGCTTTTCCCTGAACGCACCTTAATCCGGCGGCAATCACCGACCACTTCGATGAATCAACCATGAGCGGAACTTTCGCGATATCGGGCTCGGAAGCGATTAAATGAAGAAACTTCACCATCGCCTTTTGGGAATCAAGCATCGCCTCATCCATATTAATGTCGATCGCCTGAGCGCCGCTTTCAACTTGCTGACGAGCCACTGCCAGCGCCTCTTCGTAATTGCCATCGAGAATCAATTTCGCGAATTTCCTGGAACCGGTCACGTTAGTACGCTCACCGACATTGATAAAATTAGAATCCGAACGAACCACCAAAGGCTCTAAACCGCTAAAGCAAGAATAAATCGGCTTTTCGCGTATTGCCCTTGGCTTAATATCCTTAACCGCTTCAGCAATTGCCTGAATGTGCTCCGGCGTTGTCCCGCAGCACCCACCGAGAATATTCACGAACCCACTTTGCGCAAAATCTTTAACCAACTTGGCCATCTCACCGGCTGTTTGATTGTAACCGCCGAATTCATTCGGCAAACCCGCATTGGGATAACAACAAACATAACAATCCGCCAAATTAGACAACTCTTCAATGTACGGCCGCATTTCCTTGGCACCAAGCGCGCAGTTTAAACCAATCGTTAACGGCCGTGCATGGGCCACGGAAATCCAAAATGCCTGCAATGTTTGGCCCGATAACGTGCGGCCGCTGGCGTCGGTAATGGTCCCGGAAATCATAATCGGAATTTGCTTGCCGATCTTCTCAAAATAAACATCAATGGCATACAACGCTGCTTTGGCGTTGAGCGTATCAAAGATTGTTTCAACCAAAAGAAAATCTACGCCGCCGTCCATCAACCCGCGCGTTTGTTCAATATAAGCCTCAACCAGTTGATCAAAAGTGATACTGCGAAAGCCGGGATCATTAACATCCGGAGAAATAGTGGCGGTTTTTGTCGTCGGTCCCAACGCACCAGCGACAAAACGTGGTCGCTGAGGATTTTTCTTTGTAAATTCATCGGCGGCTTTCCGGGCGATTTTCGCCGAGGACAAATTCATTTCATAAACATACTTTTCTAATTTGTAATCGGCCTGACTGATGGCATTAGCACCAAAGGTATTTGTCTCAATGATGTCGGCCCCGGCTTTTAAGTAAGCCTCATGAATCTCAGCGATGACCTGCGGCCGCGTTAAAGAAAGGAGCTCATTGTTCCCCTTTAAATCCGAAGGGAAATCGGCAAATTGCTTCCCGCGGTAAGCCGCCTCATCAAGTTTATAACGCTGGATCATGGTGCCCATTGCACCGTCAATGATGAGAATCCGCTCTTGGAGGTGTTTATTAATAGGATGTTCTGAGAAAGTTAATTTCATTATTTCTACTTAGAGAAAAATTGTATTGAGGGAATTATTCCAAAAGGTATGTCCTGTTTCTACCTTCGTTCTTTGCCTGATAAAGCGCCTGATCGGTCTTGCGGATAAATTCTTTTCTATCCAAGTTCGCATCATGCTTGGCAACGCCGATGCTAACCGTTATTTCTTTTTTAAATTTCACCTCTTTAATTGCCTGCAGAAGCTTATCAGCGACAAACTGGGCATCCTTGCCTTCGGTCTCGGGTAGTACCACGACAAATTCATCGCCGGCATACCGGCAAATAATATCTATTTCCCTTAAGTTTTGATGCATTACCTTGCCGATTTCCTTTAAAAGAAAATCCCCTTCAAGATGCCCAAAGGTATCGTTGTATTCTTTAAAATTATCGACGTCGAGCATCATCAGACATAAAGGCCGTTGCGTACGCTTGACTCTGACGATTTCATGGTCGAGTGCTTCTAGAAAATGCCGATAATTATACAAGTTCGTCATTGGATCGGTGACGGTTAAATATTTCAATTCCTGATACATCCGTGCGTTTTCTATCGCCACACCCGCCTGGCGGACAATTCCCAAAAGTATTTTAAGGTCGAGTTCGTTATAAATATTGCCCTCCGGAGAATTTTTATCCGTAACGTTAATCACCCCGATTAATTTCTGGTCGCGTTTGATCGGCACACTTAAGAATGATTTACTTTTATAGGACTCACGGTTGCCTCTATGGATCCGTTCATCGGTGTTAACTTCCTCCACCAGCCATGCCTTGCCTTCCTTGGCCACCATCCCGGCAATTCCTTCCCCGATTTTTATTTTATTGTTTAAAATAATCTTCGGGTCTAAGCCCTTCGCGCCTTTAATGCATAATTCTTTGGCCTCTTCGTCAAAAAACATCAGGGAACACCGCTGTGAATCAAGCATATCGCAAACCGTCTCCACAATAAAATCGCACAGTTTATTGATATCATTGATTAAACTGATTTCCTCGTCGAAGCCTAAAATCTCCTCAAGCTTATGTTTTTCCGACTCCAGATTCTTATTTAATTCTTCCAGTTCTCTTTGAAACTCCATCCTTTCAGTGACATCTTTCCAGACCGAAACAAAATGCTTAATCTCTCCGGCATTATCCTTAATCGAAGTAATGGTCTGATCAGCATAATACAGCAATCCGTTTTTATTCTTATTGATGGTAGTTGCACGGAATGTCTTCCCCGCCATAATTGTGCCCCAAAGTTCCTGATAATATTTTGCGTCATGTTTGCCGGATTGCAATACCTTAGGAGTCTTCCCAACAACTTCCTCCTTGGCATAACCCGTCGTCCGTTCAAAAGCGGGATTAACGTATTGAATAATGCCACTTTTATCCGTGATCATGACATTATCGCCGGTATGTTCAACGACGCTCATCAAAACAACATCTTCAACTTCTGAAAAATCCGAGTTGGTTTTCTTGTTATCTTCCATAGTAATAGTTAATTATTTACTTTAGTCGAACTTTTAGCTGTGCTAGTATTTATCTATATTAGTATTAGGAATAATATCGGGCAACAAAAATATGACACAATCTTCCCTTATTTTTTGGACCCTCTCCACAGGCATCGTAAGCGCCTTGGCCACCGGCTTAGGGGCCATTCCCGTTCATTTTCTCAAAAACAGTTCCCATGTTGTCCGTGCCTTTGCTTCCGCCATCGCTGCCGGGATGATGATCTCCGCTTCGGTTTTTTCTCTTGTCCAACAAGGCATATCACTGCAAGATAAATATCCCTCAGCCCCTTATATTGTTATCCTCGGGCTTCTTCTGGGAGCAGCCTTCTTTCGTTATACCGAAAAAAACATGTCCCACCCTGCCTTTCACGAATTCTATATGAAAAATGGCCTCTCTAAACGCGGGCTTGTTATTATTATCGCCATGTTTATTCACTCTATTCCGGAAGGGATTGCCATTGGTGTCGGCTTTGCTACCGGCAATTTTCAGTTTGGATTAATCATGGCTATTGCCATTGGCGTCCACAACATCCCGGAAGGGATTGCAGTTTCGCTGCCGCTTAAAAGCGAAGGTGTCTCCACCTCCAAATGTGCCTTGCTCTCCATCTTAACGAGCATCCCTCAACCGATCATGGCCGTACCGTCGGCGTTGCTTGTTTCCTTCCTTACGCCTATTTTACCCATCGGGCTAGGTTTTGCCGGTGGCGCTATGATTTATTTGACTGTGGCCGAATTGATTCCGGATGCTTTGGCTGAAGGGGGAAAAAGTTTAACTGCGTGGGGAGTTATGCTGGGCCTCTCGGGGATGCTGCTTATTACAACTTCACTTAATCATCTCACTTTTAATTTAAAATAGAATTACAGACTCTTTAACTCCTTGAGGTGGTGTTTTATTATTTTAGCCTGCACGAGGTAAATAACGTCCTCGGCAATATTGGTGGCATGGTCAGAAATACGCTCGAGATCCCGCGCTACCAGGATTAGAGGAATCGCCCGCGTTGCGGTCGCACCGTCTTTGACAATAAAATCGTTAATTAGCTCTTGAATAATGACGGTGCGCATGTGGTTGGATTCTTTATCCGCCAAAATTACTGATTTCGCAAGGTTTCCGTCGCGTTTCACAAAAGCGTCAATGGCTTCACGAACCATTTTTTTCGCATTCTCCGCCAACCGTGAGATATCCGCAATCGGTTTCAAAGATGGCTTATCGGCAATATCCAAAACCCGCTGGCAAATATTCACCGTCAAATCAGCGATCCGCTCCAACTCCATATTGATGCGCATTCCGGTAGTGATGAACCTTAAGTCCCTGGCCATCGGTTGAAATAAAGCGAGAAGTTCAATGGAGTGTTCTTCAATTTCATTTTCCATTTCATCTATTTCTTCATCGGCCTTAATAGTGTTAAGAGCGAGGTCCTTATTCCTCACCTTAAGGGCTTCAATTGAATTATGAATCGCGGTCTCGGTCAACGCCGCCATCTTAAGAAGATTCGTGTTTAACTTATCGAGCTCGTCGTGAAAATGTCTTTCCATAGATTCATTCCTCCCTAACCGAACCGCCCGGTAATATATTCTTCTGTTATCTTCTTAGTCGGATTAGTAAATATAACGTTAGTCTCACCGCATTCAACCAACTCGCCCATCATCAAAAATGCCGTCATATCCGAAACACGCGCGGCTTGCTGCATATTGTGCGTGACGATAATGATCGTATATTTTTCTTTTAGTTGAAAGATTAATTCCTCAACTTTTGATGTGGCAATGGGGTCAAGTGCCGAGCAAGGCTCATCCATCAAAATAATCTCCGGATCGACAGCAAGTGCTCGGGCTATGCAAAGCCTCTGCTGTTGGCCACCGGAAAATGCTAAAGCCGACTTGTTCAAACTATCTTTCACTTCATCCCAAAGCGCAGCTCTTCTTAAACTTTTTTCAACGATTTGATCTATTAAACGACGGTCTTTTATCCCGATGATCTTAAGGCCATACGCCACATTATCGTAAATGGATTTCGCGAACGGCGTTGATTTCTGAAAGACCATACCGACCCTACGCCTAAGCTCGACGATATCTGTATCTTTTTCGTAAATATCTTTCCCATCAATTAGAATTTTACCCGTAACGCGAGCAGACGGTATTAAATCGTTCATACGGTTAAACATCCGCAAAAGCGTGGACTTGCCGCACCCCGACGGCCCTATGATAGCCGTGGCTTTGCGGCTAAGAATATCCATCGTAATATTCTTTAAAGCTTGATGATTACCATAAAAGAAATTTGCGTCTTTAATTTCTATTTGGACGATATCTGTCGAACCGGCTATCGGCTTTATTTCTTTGGATATATTCTCCTGGCTCTCAGGACGGTTATTTTCTTTCATATTTTTTCTATTATCCCACAATAATTCTATCTTTTCGTTTACCATTTATCAATCTCTTCATCTTTTCTCTGAAAAAACATTTTTTTGCCTCAAAACAAAATAATTTGCTAACAAGTTAATAATAAACACAACTGTAATAAGGACAAGTGCACCCGCCCACGCCTGCCGATGCCAATCTTCAAACGGCGAAATGGCATAAACAAATATCTGCAAAGGAAGCGCAGCAATCGGTTGAAGCAAAGAATGATGCCAATAATGATTCCCAAAAGCGGTAAAAAGAAGCGGCGCTGTTTCCCCAGCGACGCGAGCCAGAGAAACCATAATACCCATGACGATCCCACCCAATGATGCCGGCATAACAATATCAAGAATCACCTTCCATTTTGGCGCACCTAAAGCTAATCCGGCTTCTCTTAAAGTTTTAGGGACCATCTGGACGAAACTTTCCGTCGTCCGTGTGATCATCGGGATCATCATAACCCCCAACGCAATGCCTCCCGAAAAAGCCGAAAAAGTTTTCATTGGAACAACCAGAATTACATAAGCAAAGATCCCAAAAACAATTGAGGGAATACCGTTCATAACATCAACGGTAAAACGCACAACCTGCGCAAATCGATTACCCGCATATTCACTAAGATACAAACCGCTTCCTAACCCTATAGGAACGCCAACGGCAATAGCGATGCCTAGCAGAATCAAGCTCCCGACAATGGCATTAGCCATTCCGCCACCAGGCTCTCCCACCGGTTTGGGCAAGTGAGTAAGGAATTCTATATTAAGCGATGATAGGCCTTGTGAAAGCAGGTGAAATAAGATACTAAAAAGAGAAAGCAACACGACAAATGCGCATAAAAATAAAAGAGAAACAACACCTTTATCGATAAGTTGCCGCCGAAATCTTGTTCTATTAAATGCGTTGACAATCTGTTGATTCAGGACAATTTCATTTCCTGCCTGAATTTCTGGAATATACATGGGACTATTTTTCATTTTAGACCAATTGGGTTCTGGATGTGACTGTCCATATCAAAAGCCGGGCAAAAATATTCACAACGATTGAGACAAGCAACAATACCAAAGCGATTTCGATAAGCGAAGAAAGATAAAGCTTGCTTGTTGCTTCGGCAAACTCATTAGCAATAACACTGGCCAGCGTATAGCCGGGAGAAAAGAGCGATGAGGATATCTTGACATTATTACCAATGATCATAGTCACGGCCATCGTCTCGCCGATAGCGCGCCCAAGGGCAAGGATAATCCCTCCAATAATGCCAGACTTGCCATACCCTAAAATAATTGTGGAAATTGCTTCCCAGCGAGTTGCGCCCATCGAATAAGCTGCCTCTTTATACACCTGAGGAACAGCCAGAATGACTTCCCTGGAAACCGAAATAACAAAAGGAACAATCATAATCGCTAATATAATACTAGCTGCCAGAAAACCAACACCATAATTAGGTCCTTGAAAAAATGGCAAGAAACCGAAATATTTACCTAAAAATGGTTGAACTGTTGTGCGCATAATCGGAACAAGGACAAAAATACCCCATAACCCGTAAATAACACTGGGAATAGCTGCCAGAAGATCCACTAACATGGAAACAATTTTTTGTATCCCCCATTGAGAATATTCTGCAAGAAAAATAGCCGTACCTAAGCCAATGGGGATGGCAATAAGAAGGGCAACCGCAGAAGTAACCAACGTCCCAAAAATAAACGGCAAGGCTCCGAAGTTTTCAAAAACCGGATCCCAAGTCGTATGGTAAAGAAATGGTAACCCGAATTTCTTTATCGATGGCAATGAAGATTGAGTCAATGTAAAGAAAATGCCAACAATAAAAAAAAGTATCAAAAGAGGAAAAACGGCTAGAACTCTTTTGAAAACAATATCCCCGCTATCTTTTCTTTTCATATGTCAAAAGCGGGCTAGCAGAATAAAACTCCGTTAGCCCGCTTTACCTCTAATATGCTTTAGTACTTTACCTGCCCAATTTTATTGTCAATCATCTGTACCACTTCCGCTGGTAACGGCGAATAATATAACTCTTTTGTATACTGTTGTCCATCATGAATTGCCCATTTAATAAAATCAACAATGGCCTTACCTTTTACAGGGTTATCCATTTCCTTATAAATAAGCAACCACGTAAAACCGGCAATAGGGTAAGCTTCCGAGTTAGAGCTATTGACAATGGAAACCCTAAAATCCTCTGGGATTTTTACACCTTCCGCCGCTTTTGAAGTGCTATCTAGAGTTGGCTCAATGAATGCTCCCGATTGATTTTGTAAGAAGGCATAACTGAGGTCGTTTTTGATTGCGTAAGATAACTCCACATAACCAATGCCGCCTTCCGTTTGTTTGACGAGGCCGGCAACACCTTCGTTACCTTTTCCACCTAAACCAACCGGCCAATTAACAGACGTCGCTTTCCCTACTTTCCCTTTCCAAGTCGAATTAACCGAGCTTAAATAATCTGTGAAAATAAAAGATGTCCCGCTCCCATCCGAACGATGGACAACAATGATTTCTTCATTAGGGAGATTAACGCCTGGATTCTGAGCGGCAATTAGTGGGTCATTCCACATCTTCACAGTTCCTAAATAAATCCCAGAAAGCGCCTCCGGTGTTAATTTTAACCCTTTATCGACCCCTTTAAGGTTATAGACAACAGCCACCGCTCCCATTACCGTCGGGATATGATAAATACGCCCCGGGGCTTCTGTAAGCTGGGCAGGTGTCATGGGACCATCACTTGCCCCGAAATCGACCGTCTTTGCTGTAATTTGTTTAATCCCGCCCCCGGAACCGATGGATTGATAATTGAATTGAACCTCGGGATTATTGTTTGAATAAACGTCAAACCATTTTGAATAAATAGGGTAGGGAAAGGTGGCTCCTGCCCCGTTGATTAAGACGGGAGCTGCAAAGGCAGTTGTAGAAACCGCCAATCCAGCCAAAACAGCTAAGAATCTTTTTTTCATGAAATCCTCCTTGATATTAATAATATCTTTTTCTTCATTGCCACTATACCTGAGTTTTTAAAACTTGAAATTTATATCTGTTTGCCAGAGTGTTTCAGGCTGCCTCGTGAATCTTTTAATCCTTTCCGTACTATACCAATCGAAGGCAAAAGAAACATTTTTAGCTAAACCGATTTCCAATAAGGTCTCATGACCTTTCACATCCGTTGAACCACCGTAAAAATCGGAATCTGGGAAGACATCTAAGAAAGCGTCTTTACCGATATATTTATAGCCACTCGTAAGCTTCCAAGTCTTAAAACCACTTACTTTTGAGTTTCCGATATACCCACCCATCATATATGCAGTTTTATTTTGAGTAGGATTCGGGTTATACATATATTCACCAAACAGGCCCACCCTCGGAATATATACAGGAAAATTTTCTCCAAAAGGATCGTTCATACCTATATCGGCACCTACTCCATAGGTATTGTAATGATAGGCATATTGGGTTGCCACAGTGGGGTTAAGAGTGTTTGTTGCTGAACGGTTGGCTAAAAGTGTTTTGGTAATATTTGAGGTGTCGTAATAGCTACCAAGGATTTTATAGTCAACCTTGTCCTTTATGATACCGGTGACTCCGCCTTGAAAAACCATCATAAAAGGATCCGCTTCATTGCCAGTGATTTCATCAATTTGAAAAAAGGCTAAAGTTGAAGCCAATTTTAAACTATCACCTAAAATAGGATAATTAAATTGCACGGCTCCACCTTCAGGCGTAATATCCGAATCCCATAAAAATTCCCACGGTTCCCAAAGGGGATTTATCATTTTACCCGCCAAAAGCGATAATTTATCGTTGGGTAAATATGTGGCATATGCATAGTTAAGAACAACTGCTTGCTTAGCAAAGGTATTCTGAAAAGATTCATTATTGGAGCGCGGGGAGAAATTTGTTCCGGTTGTAGTTGCTGTGCCGGAAGAATTCTTCCCATCACCACCGTTAGAAGCTATGCCAACTGCCAGCTGAACCTTATCATTAATATTAGTGTCTACGCCTAGCCGCCAACGTAACCTACCTCGATCCCGGTCGAAATCGTTAGAGCCAGCATCTTTACGTCGCGAATATTCATGGCGTACACGAAAATCACCCTTTAATTTCATGTCTTGGACCCATGTAGGTAAGTCGCGTTTTAGATTGTCTTCACGTATCGTTTTCTCAGAGTAAGCGATTTGACCCTTTAATTTATCGCCCTCCTCTTTCGTAATAGTGCCTTTTTGAATTAACAATTGAATTAAAGAATCGACCTGGGTTGCCTGGGCATAACTTAAAGAAGCCATCCCAAAACTTACTATCAACACTGCAACAGCCAACAACATAACTCTCTTCATAAACTAACTCCTTTCGCATGAATGATGAAAAACTAGTTCGCCTCTATAAATTCCTTTATACGGCGCAGTTCAGTAATCGCCGTCTTAAGTGTCTGAGAAACATAGTCGTCGTGATAATTGCCAGTACGCTCGATAGTCCCAAGGACGTTACTTAATTTCTTAAGTTCCGAACGCAACTGGCTGACGATAAGATCCAAATAGATCTTTTCTGTCCTAAATAACCAATTCATAATTATTCATCACCTCCTTTTTAATTGGTTAAGATAGTTATAAAAGATTGAGGTGACGGCAAAATGTCTGGATTGTGAACTTTGGGTGAATTGTATTTACAGAAGAATTTACTTACACCTTCGGCAGGGAAAAACTAAAAACTGAGCCTTTGTCGAGTTCGCTTTTAACGGCAAGGTCTCCGTTGTGAGCATGAACCAGATGCTTAACAATGGCTAAGCCAAGGCCGGTGCCGCCCAATTGGCGGGAATGGGCTTTGTCAACACGATAAAACCGTTCGAAAATTCGTGGAATATCCTCCTCGGGAATCCCGATACCGGTATCAGCCACATCAACAATAACAGACGAAGTATCGTTACGCGCAGAAATAACAACTGTTCCGTCCTGGCGATTATACTTGATAGCATTTTCGACTAAATTAAAAAGTATCTGCGCCAAAGCTGTTTCGTCTGCCTTGATTTTCGGTAAATTAGCGGGGATTTCATTTTTGACCTGAACCGATTTCTCATTAGCCTTTATACGAATGCTGGCAATGACCCGCTCGGCGGCATCCTTCAGTGAGCACGCATGAAAAGACAATGACATTTTCCCGGATTCAATCTCAGAAAGATCCAGGATATCATTAACCAGTTTGGCCAGTCGGTCGGCATCGGTATGAATAATTTCCACAAACTCTCTGGCGTGTTTTTTATCCTGCAAAGCGCCATCAAGAAGCGTCTCAGCGTAACCTTTGATAGTCGAAACAGGTGTCCTAAGTTCGTGCGACACATTAGCGACAAAATCCCGCCGGACATTTTCCAACCGGCGCAATTCGGTAATATCATGAAAAACCATGACTGCTCCGTCGACTTTATTTTCCCGCAAAACCGGAGTCGCGTGAATAAGTAAAATTTTTTCTTCCGGAAGCAAGACACTGATTTCTCGGGATTCTAAACCTTTATCAGAACTTAAAACCTTATCCGCAAGTTCCTGAATCGGAATGTTGCGGATAATTTCCAAAGGTTTTTTTCCCACCGGATCCCCCGTTACATGCAAAAATTGCCTCAGAGTCTGATTCATCAAAAAGATGGCCCCTTCTTTATCTAATATCATGACTCCCTCAAACATACTTAAAAAAACCGCCTCAAGGCGAGATTTGCTGGAAACAGCATCGTCAATACGCGTACGGATTTGCTGTGACATGTATTGGACTGATTGAGATAAATCACCGATCTCATCTTGTGCGTCAACAGCAGGCTTAACGGTAAAATCTCCTTCCGCTATTTTTTTTGCTGTATGTGAGATTTCTTTAATCGGCCGGGCTATCCATGCTGATGTCATAAAACTAGAAAAAGCCGTAAACACCAAGGCCAAAAAACACCCCATCAAGAGGGCCTTCTTCAAATGATGCGTCATAACTTCAATGTCCGATAAAGGAATGGCTAAACGAAGAATCCCTTCCGGTTTATCGTGGCCAAAAACCGTAGCCAAATACAACAAATCCTGTTTAAGTGTTGCACTGAACATACGGGATTCCCCCGTGCCTTTCTTTAATGCCTGCTCTACTTCCGGGTGGTGAAGATGATTTTCCACATTAACGACTTCGGCCAGTGTTAACTGCGAATCACCCATGACCTTACCATCTAATCCAATAATTGTCACACGGACATTAAAATCTCGCCCAATCTGGTCGGCAATATGGTCAACCTGAGAAACCGATAATCCGGGGCGAATCCGTTTCAGTAAATATATTTTGGCGAAGCGTAAATCTTGGGCAAGGCTTATACGGCTTCTTTGGTAGGTATCTTCCCTTAAGCTATTTTGCAGATAAATATAGACGCCGAAAAGGACAAAAAAAACGGTGAGGATTATGACGAGAGAAATCTTATATTGAATCCTTAAGCGCATCTATTCATTTTCGTAAAACCGGTAACCATATCCACGGACAGTCTCGATGTATTTGCCCATCTTGCCTAATTTTTGCCTTAAACGTTTCACATGTGTATCAATGGTACGTGTCGTCACGTCTGATTCAATATCCCAAACGTCATCCAACAGCTGCTCACGCGATTGTACGCGCCCCCGTCGGCCTAACAATGTCACCAGCAGCTTAAATTCCATGGATGTTAATTTTATTTCCTTGTTATCAATTGTCACTTTATGCCGCGGGACATCGACCATCAATTTATCAAAGGATAAGATTTCTTTTGCATTTACAACCTGCCCCGTGGGTTTACCGCGTTTGAGTATGGCCTTGACTCTTAAAGAAAGCTCTCGCGGACTAAAGGGTTTAACAATGTAATCATCAACGCCCAATTCAAAGCCCACAATACGATCGACTTCTTCCCCACGCGCCGTTAACATAATAACGGGAATAGCGGCAAACCGTGTATTGGATTTAATTTCTCGACAGACCTCAAATCCATTCATTTTTGGCAACATGATATCCAGCACAATCAGATCTATGGCTTGCCTATCCAAAACCTCAAAAGCTTCTTCGCCAGTTATAACTGTCAGGCAATCAAATCCTGCTTTCTCTAAATTATACTTCACCAATTTGGCTATATTTTTATCATCCTCAATAACAAGTATTTTTTCTCTAGCCATAAGTACCGTATCCTTAGAAAATTCGAATATAATATTTTGTGGAGATAATAACATATTTTCCAATATTTTCATAATGACTTTTTATGGCAAGAGACTCTGGAATTTTGAAAATTTCCAACGCCTTAGTTTAGATTAAAATAATTTTTAAATCCGTCTTCCAACTTATTTCTGTAATATGGCTGGTCAAGGCTATCGAATGGCCAATCAGGCTCTAAACGAAATTCGCTGGGAGCCTCTGCTATCCAACAGTCTCCTCTTTTTTCCTCTAAAATTATTTCCCCTTCCTGTATTAGCCAACTTATACTTTTATTTAGAATATCGCTGGGTTCATCTAAATAATAACGAATATCTTTCAGATTAATAGGGTGGTGAATGCACTCTAGAATCGTCCGTATTTTACTCGCCACTAAATTGATGTCTGATCTCATAACACCCTCCTTGTTATTAGGTTACTGGGATTAGAATAGAATATGATTGAAAAACATTAAGAATATATGGCAATAAAGTGATTTATACGTGAAAAAACACTTGTTCTGCAGAGATACCCAACTCATCCGTGAAATAAAGTATCTCTAGTTGAAAAACAGGACTTTCTACAAAGAAATAAAATCCAGAATCCATTTTGTTATTATTTTTTTAGTGTTAAAATAAACTCATGGAAAGAAATTATTTTATTGGTATTGATGTCGGAGGCACAAAAATAGCCGCCGGGCTGGTTGATTCCAAAGGCAATATCTTCTCCCGACATAAAATCGACACCCCTTCACAGGCGTCGGCAAAAGAAATACTGCGCTCCATCATTCAAATCATCCAAGACATATCTAAAGAAGAAAATCTGCAAGCTAACGGCTTAAACGGAATCGGGGTCGGAATACCTGGCATCGTAGGTAACGATAATAACCATATTGTCATTACCCCTAACATCAATTTATCAGGAATTGCCCTCGCCAGTGAGCTAAAAAAATCATTCCCCGTCAATATTGCTGCGGGCAACGACGTAAACTTAGGGCTTTTGGGGGAACAATGGCTTGGGGCGGCCAAAAAAGCTAGAAATGTCGTTGGATTATTCCCGGGCACCGGGATAGGCGGAGGCATTATTATCAATGGAGAATTATATACCGGCACTCAGGGGGCTGCTGCAGAAATTGGTCATATGATTATTGACCTTAAGGGCCCTAAGTGCAGTTGTGGAAATTATGGCTGCCTTGAGGCGCTCGCCAGTCGCTGGGCCATTGAAAGGGACATTCGTAAAGCTATCAAAGCAGGAAAGAAAACTAAACTTAAAGAACTGATAGAAAATCCGGAAGCAAAAATAAAAAGTAAATTCCTAAAAAAGGCCCTGAAGCAAGAAGATCCCCTGGTGACTGAAATCATGAAAAATACCGCTGAGATTCTCGGCAAAGCGTGTATTTCCATTAAACATATTTTTAATCCTGAGATGATCGTATTAGGCGGGGGGGTTATCGAAGCATGCGGGGATTTCCTTGTTCCCATAATAAAAAAACTTGTCGCCCAAGACCCGTTTTTTTCCAATTTAGGATCTTGCCAAATCGTTGAGTCCCAACTGGGCGATAATGCTGTTATCCTCGGAGCAGTGTGCTTGGTAAAAAAAAATATTCTTAATTCTTCTGTCTCTCCCCGCAGGTTGAATATGGCAAATACCTTTTGATATCATGCCCAGCGGATATCGACTTCTTTCTTAAAAACAGACTTAAATAAATCTGACTTCTCTAACGCCACCGTTATTTCCAAATCATTATGTTCTTTGGCTTCACTTTTAATGAAAATCTTTGAAGGTGTAATTCGACAACGAATCCTTCTAACGTTGTTGGTATGGCGGCGGTCCAGCCCATCGGCCATCCGCAAAAAGGAAGCTAATTTTCTGACAACATTTTTATTTTGCGGCGCTAAACTTGCATAATATTTATGTGTATCCTCGGGTAAGGCACGCCGATGATACCGGCTCACCAATCCGACGAGCATACGATCTTCTTTATTAAACGGCAACACTTGTGCTTTAACAATTATCTCCAGTGCCCTTTTATGATGGCCTTCTCTTCCTTTGATCCAACCGATATCATGTAAAATCCCGGCGGCATGGAGCAATAATCGTTCTTTGCCGGTTAAACGATGCAGGTCTTTGAGCTCATCAAACAAATGCAAAGCTAACCGGGCAACCTGATGTGAATGCCCTTTTTCATACTTATACGATTGAGCGAATTTGACAACCTGATCAATTCGCCAGCCCTCATCTTGGGATGCCCATTTTTCATGCAAAACCCTATCCAGGCTTTTTCCTTCTGCAAAAGTCCTGATGATTTCTTTCGGAAAACCCTCTCTCTTTAACTTTGATAAGGTCTTTTGCTGATTATACTTTATTCTGCAATTTTTAACATGCATCCGGCCATCGCTAATGTCTAAAATTACATAGGAAGCGTTTGGGTTATGATCAAAAGGCCGACCAACGCTTCCAGGATTGATGAATGTAACTCCCGCAATTCTTTTCTTGAAGAAAACATGCGTGTGCCCGCACAGAATTATCCCCTCTCTGATCTTTTGGGCAATTTCTCTAAATTTGCTAATGGGCGTACTGGCGCTCAAAGGATCATCCAATGCCCTTGGGCTACCATGAAACAGGAAGAATTTCTTACCGGCGATATTTAAACGCAGACTCATCGGTAGCTTACTTAAATAATCCATACTACTTGACTTTAAACTTCTATAAGTCCACGCGAATGAAAAATACTTAACCGGGCTCTTTTTTCCTTTCCATCTTTCTTTATTCCGAGGGAAGTTTAATATATCCGTGTCATTGTTACCAAGGATGCTGCGGACATGATTATTCTTCAGTGCCCTAATCACCTCATTGGGGTACGGCCCATAACCGATAATATCCCCCAAATTCCAAACCTGTTTAATTTTTCTTTCTTTGATGTCTTGTAAAACAGCTTCTAGGGCGGGATAGTTGGCGTGAATATCAGCAATGACAGCGATCTTCATGGAGCTCTCCATGGCTTAATAGCTGTGGTTCCTACTTTACCCCGACTCGTAAGATATGGCGAAATTTTCTTCGATAATTTCGCCATACTCGTCGGGGTTATCCACCAAGGGCGACATCCCTCTTCGACACGGCTAAAAGCCGTGGTTTTCTGCGAGGGTGGATAAAAAATTCCTGATTTTAATTCTTGGAGATGGCTGCCAAACGTTGCCATATTTTCTTTGATTGTGAATCTTGCCAGTATTCGAGAAACTTTTCATATGCCTGACGGCGCAGCATACGGATTTGGTCGCACAAGTAAACTAAAGCTTTATCATAATCAGAATTTTTATTTGCTTTCTTTTTCATTGATAGTAACCGATCGATCCAAACATCATAATCATGCACCTCCCCTAAAGTGCGATGAACACGATAAATATGATCCCGGTATTCAGTGACTTTTTGTTTATACAACATTCCCAACCCTTCCAGACTGTAGCGAAGGTGTTTAGCAGCAATCCTCATTTCATGCAATTTCTTAGCATTTTCATATTGCCGCGCATACTTCTCAAAGGTCAAAAACTGGTTGAGCCGTTTGATAATCCTCTTTCGCGCTATTTGATACAAATCCTCCCCCTTCTCCTTGTAACCGTGATTACCCGTTGGGGCCATCTTGTTTAAATACGCTTTGATGTCCGTCAATGTCCCTTTCTTCTCTATCTTATTTATCAATTTAACCAATTTAGATTGATTCTTTTGACGTTTCTTTTCCAAAACTTCTAACAAAGCATTGAATGAAATTTTATGCGAGCCGTAAATCACATTCTTCCTAAATTGCCTCAGGAATAAAATTTGTATATCCAGGTCGCGCGTACTTCCTGTCGCGATTGCCAACTTCCGCAAGGATTTTGTCCACGAACGAATAACTTTACTGGGAAAGAATGATTTAAAAATCCAAAGGTAGTTAATTAATCTGCGCAGGTTTACCCGTAATTGATGCAAGGCTTCCATGTCCCGACGGTGTTTTAATATTCGGATATAACTTTCTACTGCGGATAGATGCTTTCTAATTCTTTGTTTAATAAATGCGTGTGTTTTCATTTCTTGTTCATGTAATAGTCAATCAAGAATTCCTGCGCGTTCATTTTTTCCGCGGCATCCGTTGCCTTTCGGTAAGTCTTATCAGATTGCAAAAGCCTCGCTTTAACATCGTCGCGCCAATACGTCCGAATAATAAACTGCAACTCCTCCTTAATACTTTCCTTATATATTTCAAATAACAATTCAATGCGCCGGTCAAAATTCCTTATCATCCAATCCGCCGAAGATAAAAAAACCCGCGGGTTGGCGTTATTGTTAAATATATATATGCGGCTATGCTCGAGTAACCGCCCCACAATACTTTTAACATGGATATTTTCACTTAACCCTGGAACACCGGGGATTAGACAACAAATTCCCCTGATAATAAGCCTGATTTTCACGCCGGCCTGAGAAGCTTCGTAAAGTTTATCAATCATCTTTAGGTCTTCCAGTGAATTCATTTTTGCCGTAATATGCCCATTCTTAAACTTTTGCTGATTTTTAATTTCTTGATCAATAAGATTAAAAAAATATTTTCTTAAGTCATTAGGGGAAGAAACAACCCTCTTCCAGGGAATGGGGACTGAGTATCCCGTAATAACGTTAAACACATCAGAAATGTCTTTGGCAAAATCATCATTGGCCGTAAAGTATCCCATGTCTGTATAGACTTTCGCGGTTTTCTCATTGTAATTCCCCGTCGACAGATGGACATACCGGCGGATATGCCCCTCTTCTTTTCGTACAATTAGCGTCATTTTAGAATGGATCTTAAGCCCGGCAAGTCCGTAAATAACATGGCAGCCGGCCTCCTCCAATTCTCTAGCCCAACGTATGTTCTGTTCCTCATCAAATCTGGCTTTAATTTCAATAAGGACCGTTACCTGTTTTTGATTTTTAGCAGCCTCTTTTAAGGATCGAATTATAGCTGAATAGTAATCCGTCCGGTACAACGTCATTTTGATTGCCAGCACATTGGGGTCGGAAGCAGCCATTTGAATTAAATCTAAGGTGGGGTCAAAAGACTCAAATGGCACATGCGTAATAAAATCCTCTTGTTTGATTTTCTCAAAAATATTTTCATAAACCAACTTACGGGGGATATAACTCCTGAAATTTAAATTCGTTTTATCTACAGCTGCAGCTACCTCAAAAAGAAACGTCAAATCCATTCTACTGGAAATCCGGGTAACTTCATCCAAAGGAAACCGTAGCCCGCTGGTTAAAACCTCTAGAAATTCTTCGCTGCAAGTGCTTTCGACTTCTAAAGACACAACTTTGGCCCATATCCTTTCCCGGACAACACCTTCAATGGCTTTTAACAAATCAGGGGCATACTCCTCATCGATGTCGTACTCACTGTCTTTAAGGATACGGAACAATGACAGGTCTTTTATTTTATTCCCACGGAAAAAGACGGAAATTTTCTCACGCAAAATATCTTCAATCAATATAAAATTAAATTCATTACGTTCCGAGGGGAGCCGTAAAAGGCGCGGGACATTCTTGGGAACAGGCATAATTGCCAATAGGGACTCTTTTTTGCTCTGCAGCGAGACGGCAAACGCGATATTTTTCGAGGCGATAACCGGAAACGGCCGGCCTTGATCCACCGCCATCGGAGTTATAATCGGATACAGTGTCGTTTCAAAATACTTATCAACAATCTTTCGCTCATCTTTGTTTAACTGTTTATATGTTTTTAAATGAATTTCATTCTTCTGAAGCTCTTTAAGAAGAACATTCTCGTAAATATCATACATTTTCTTTGTAAGCTGGCTGCTGATAGATTGGATTTGCTGCAGAACTTCCAATGGGGAGTACCCATAGCGGTCGCGTTTATTGTGCCCCGATTCGATTAAATTTTTAATCGCCGCCACACGGACCATATAAAATTCATCCAAGTTATTTACAAATATACCAATAAACCTAAGCCGTTCTAACAAGGGGTTATGCTTAATGTCCAGGGCTTCTTCCAAAACACGCTCGTTAAACCTTAACCAGCTTATATCCCTTTGAATATACTTATCTGGATCTTGATTATTCATTTTACAAAAATACTAATCCTTAATTGTTAAATTAATCTTGCTACCGGATACCTCTTCAAACATATCCTTCTTTTCCCCAAAATTGATCTTCTCCAATATAAAATTTCCGCTCGTATGGACAACCAAATTAACTTCCTGCTTAGGCGATACTTCCACTTTTAGCTCTTTGACTTTTTGCTTATGCGAACGGTCTAAGGCATTGGCGATCCTAATCAATGCGCTTAATTTCTGAACTAAAATTTGTTTGTCCGGAGGCAACGAACTATATACAAGGTGCGTCTTTGCCGGAGCGGTCCTTCGATGGTACCTTGCCACACACGCAATAATTTTAATTTCCTCCTCTGTCAGGCGAAAGAAATTGCATGAACTTATTATGTATTCAGAATGCTTATGGTGTGCCCTATTATTAATAAACATACCGACATCGTGCAAATAAGCTGCCAAAAGAAGGTACGTAAGGTCATTGTCGACCAAACCCAGAATTCCTTTAAGATCCTGAAAAAGCGTTTCCGATAAATCAGCAACCTGCTTAACGTGTTTTAAATCGACATCATATTTTTTGCAAAACATATTCACAACAGATACAAGCTGTTTCTTTTTATTGTCTTTCTTCGAAAGTTCAAAATCAAAAATAAGGTTTGCCAGCAATGCCTCCGGCAAAGAGGTTTCCAAGATATAAAGATACTGTTTGCTTGCCAATTTATACAAGGCATTTAAAACAATAGCATACCCATCGAGTGTCTCGACTATCTCTTTAGGGATACTAAACGAAGACGCCAGATCATCCAAATTTTGTTTCGTCACGCGCTTTAAGAGCGCTGCGGCGTCGCGGCGCTTAAATTGGAAAAAGTTTGTATCCAACCCTTTGTTGGCAAAAATATTCCTTAAATAAGGGGAATAATTTTCATCGATTAATATGATGTCGTTGATTTCAGACAGCGGTGTGGTTTTCTTTATATACATTATTTCATTCTCAATATATTCGGCCAATGCCTCATATATTTCATCGCTGCTTCCATCAATTTTATTTTTAAATTGATTAATTCTTAATGTTCCTATAGGAATTCCAAGATTCATTACAGTAGCGCCCTTTTCCATTACCGATATGTCTAAACTGCCTGCCCCTAACTCCGCGACCAAAAGGTTCTTTTCGTAAATAGGGTACGTTTTGTTTAATTTTAATGACAAAAAGGTATCGATGTAATAAACGACATCCCCCACGTTTAATACTTCGATTTTAAAACCCGTCTTCCGGTAGATTGTGTCGAGAAAAATGCCTTGATTGCTGGCTTCGCGGACTGCAGTGGTGGCGATGACTTGAACCTTCGAAACGTCGTATTCTTTAAATAGTTGCTTATAATTCTGCAGCAGGCTTATTGTTTGATTTATAACTTCCTGCGATATCCTCCCCTTTAAAAATGCATTTTTCCCAATAGGCAGAATATTTTTGATAAACTCCAAAATTTTTATCTGGTCGTCCTGGGCTTCCCCAATGATGACCTTGATCGAACTTGAACCTATGTCAATAACTCCGGCTCTCATAATTCTGGCACCTTTCTTTTGTACTTTTTAAACACAGGAATCAGTATATAACAGTATGCTCTATTAGTAAATTTATTATGGCGGTTAGGTAAATTTATTGTGACAACGAAAAGGAAAGTAAAGACCTTTGATTATTTTTAGGAATGGGGAAAACGGATAGCATCTCTTGGGCTCACCGAAGGAGTTCCTCAAATTTATTTATATCCGTCACGGGAAAGTTACACTGATAATTTTCACAAACATACGCGGTCGCTTTACCTTCAAATGCCGGCTGGCTTTCAACAAAAGGAATAACTGAAATAAGTTCCTGTGCTTCCTTGTTATCCGACGGTTTGAGGATTACGACTTTATTAGGTAGATAGCGGCCATAGAGCGCTCGTAACATTTCCTGTGTTTCTTTGCTTTCTTTATCGCCAACAATGACGATTTCTTTAGATGGGCCAAAAGCAAAGTCTAACGCAATTAAACTTTGCGAATAGACGGCTGGGCTTTGTTTTAATTCATTACCGAAAGCTTGAAAGAGCGCTTCAGCTTTGTTTTCCCATTCAGGATTGAGCGTTAAGCGCCCTAACCGCAAGAGGTCTAAGGCCGCAAAGGCATTGCCCGAAGGGATTGCTCCGTCGTAAATTTCCTTTTCCCGGAAAAGAAGCCTTTCCGCGTCGGAAGCGGTGAAAAAGAATCCCCCCTTATCTTTCTCACCAAAAAGTTTTATCATGTCTTCCGTCAATCGTTTTGCTTCCTTTAAATACTCAACCTTAAACGTCGCCTGATATAAATCGATGAGCCCGTGAACAAAGAAAGCATAATCTTCAATCGAGCCTAAGATCGCGGCTTCGCCATCGCGGTAACGATGCAACAGCCGTCCATCTTCCTTAATAAGTGTCGTTAAAATAAATCGGGTGGCGCTTTCTGCCGCTTGTTGATACTTTGGCTCGTTAAGAACCATCGACCCGAAGGCTAAGGTGGAAATCATCAAACCATTCCAGTCAACCAGGATTTTATCATCGAGGTGCGGGCGCGGCCTTTGGGCACGGGCAGTTAAAAGCTTACTCTCGGATCGTGCCAGTACATCCGCTATTTCTTTAGCTGATTTCTTAAATTGTTTCGCTGTTTCCTCTAAACTATGCGCCGCAAATAAAATATTTTTGCCGGTAAATTCGCCGTGCGGATCGTTTTCAGCATTCCCGTTTTCTTCGATCCCGTAATAATAATTAAAAATTTCGGCATCGGGGCCGAGAAGATTCACAATGGTTTTGTATTCCCACACGTAAAAGGCGCCTTCTTTTTTCTCGTGAGAATCTTTGCTCTCAAGGCTGTCAGCATCCTCGGCGGAATAGAACCCGCCGTTTTTATCCGTCATGTCGCGCAGGACGTAATCAAAAATTTCCCGGGCAACCCGGGCGTATTCTTCTTTTTTCGTGATCTGATAGGCCTCGAGATACGTCTGGGCAATGATGGCCTGATCGTAAAGCATTTTTTCAAAATGCGGGACCTGCCACTTCTGGTCCGTGGAGTAACGGTGAAACCCGCCGCCCAAATGATCGTACATCCCACCTTTGGCCATCTCGGTTAATGTTTTCTCAACGATCTCTAAAGCTTTCGGATCATTGGTCCGTTTCCAGTAACGCAGCAAAAATGACAAATTGTGCGTCGAGGGAAATTTGGGCGCCGTGCCGAAGCCGCCGTAACGTGAATCAAAATTTCCGGAATAATAGCGAAAGGCATTGGCAAAAATTTCTTTATCCAAAACAACTGCGCCCTCCGTCTTCGCCGAGGCGGAACTATTTTGCAACGCCTCGGTAATGGATTGGCTGGATTGCAGAACCTCTTCGTGTTGATTCACCCAGCCGTTGTGGATTGACAACAGCAGGTCTTTAAACCCCGGCTGGCCCCAACGCGCTTCGGGCGGAAAATAGGTCCCGCCGTAAAAAGGTTTGCGCTCCGGCGTCAAGAAAACAGACAGCGGCCAACCACCTCCGCCGGTCAACGCCATTACCGTTTTCATGTAAATGTTGTCAATGTCCGGGCGCTCTTCGCGGTCGACTTTGATCGCAACAAAATATTGATTCAAAATGTCGGCGAGCTCGGCATTCTCAAAAGATTCGTGTTCCATCACGTGGCACCAGTGGCACGTCGAGTAACCGATCGAAAGGAAGACCGGTTTATTTTCGGCTTTCGCTTTCGCAAAAGCGGCATCCCCCCACGGGTACCAATGGACAGGGTTGTCTTTGTGCTGCAAAAGGTACGGGCTTTTTTCCTGCCCTAGCAGATTTTTGTCGGGGTACTGTTTTTCTTTTACGGTAGGCACTGGTAGCTCGCTGGGCTCATTACTTTGGTGGTTTCGGGTTAAAACAAATTTAGCGACAACAATAATAGCAAAAATAAAAATTAAACTGTAAATTATTTTCTTGGGCATGTTTTAAGAGAAATTATTGGCTTTCAAGAGTTTTGTGAACGGACGCTAGAAACTCGGCGGGAGAAACGTAACTGTTCACGCGGGCTTGCCTTATTTCCTGACCATTTTTCCCGATAAAAATGACGGCCGGTAAACCTTGAACGTCAAACTGCGCGAGGGCCTGCTGCACCTCCGGGGCATCCGTCTGCGTCGCATCCACGCGCAGGCGTACCAGTTTGCGCAACTGTGCAATGACCTGCGCCTGGGAAAAAACATTATTCTCCAGCTCGTGGCAGGTAATGCACCAGTCCGCCGAGAAATCAATCACCACCGGCTGCTTGCGTTCGGTAGCCAACGCCAGTTTGTAAGGCTTGTATTCCTCCCACGTTAATTTTTTCTGCACTACGTGTTGTGTCTGATAAATAATCACCCCGCTAATAATCAAAGCCGCAACTCCCGCGATTCGTTGAAAATAAAAAAACTTCCGGTGATTTTTAGCCGCCGTGTGCATAAAACCCAAATAAATGCCGCCGATGATCAGCATAAAAGGAACGAGCCACGAAAGAAACGCGGAAAAAAATGCCGCCGCTAAATAAAACAAGGAAAAGCCAATCAACACCACACCGAATAAATGTTTGACCCACGTCAGCCAATCTCCGGATTTAGGAAGTTTAGGCAATAATCCTTCAAATGTCCCCAGGACAAGATACGGCAATCCCAATCCCATCGAGAAAACAAAAAACGACAAAAATCCGTGAACCGGATCAGCCCTCTCGGCAACCGACGTCAATAAGGCAATAACCGGCGGCCCTACGCAGGGAGCCGCGAAAATCCCGACGACCAAACCAGAAATAAACAAACCGAAATAAGTTGCTTTCCTTGCCCCGCCCAATTTCTGCAAAAGTTCCGTGGGGGCTTGGAGATGATAAACATCAAACATCGCCAGGGCCAAAAGGAATAATAATATCGCAATGCCCAACAAAACAAATTTATTCTGCAAGATGCCGCCGAATATTGCTCCGCTCAACGAAGCAAACAGCCCCAAAGAACTGTACATGACAGCCATCCCCAGCACATAACATTGCGCTTTCAGAAAACTTGTAAAAAGAGTTTCCTTTTTATCTTTCTGGCTAAAAAGGGAAACCGTCACCGTCAGCATCGGGTAAACGCAAGGAGTAAGGTTAACCGCCAATCCGGCAAAAAAGAATCCGATAAATGTGAGAATTTCGTTATGCATTTTTATAAAAACTCGCTGAAGGCTTCCTGAAAAACTTTCTTGCCATCTTGAGGCACCAATTCTCCGTGCGACAAGATAATCTTATCAAAATCCCACTCCAAAATGCGCTTCACCGATAAACGGACCTGTGCTTTTTCCTGGGCACTGGGATTAAAATCCGTCGGTAAAGTCGGGCCATTTAACAGACCCATCTTCTTAAAAACAAACCGTGTCATAAAAGGCAACGACTCTTCACGAAAATTCATTATCAAATCAGCGACGATTAACGTACGTGACACCCGGTGATAAAAAACAATCTCCCGCAGAGATTCCCCGCCTAAAAAAAGCATCTGGGCTAAATCAAGGGCCCATTGCTCCTCAGGCGCATCTTTTAAAATATAATTAAATTTCAGATCCCTTCGTTTTTCCGGCAAGCCCGGCGAGGCATAAATTTTGGCAAAAGGATACGCCTGAAAATACTCCGCTAAAAATAAATGGTGCATGTGGCTCGGTGACACAACACAGGCTACCGGCCCGATATTTTTTATCTCCGTTTTGATCTTATCATCCAAACCGACGGGAGAATGGATGAAAACCCCTCCATTCGACAGTTTAACCACCGTCATCCGCGCGCCGATCGGCAAGCCCAAAAACTTAAACGGCACGCTGACAGTCCAAATTTGATTAGGAATAAATTCGTCCATTAAAAGTTGAACTACCCGTTTTTAAGAAAAAATATTTTTACCGTTCCCTTTTCGGACGGTACATAAGTTTCCATGGATTTACTTTTAAATCAGCGGAAAACTGGTCAAGGTTAGCAGAGGCGGATTTCAAATTGACGCTAATATCATCCACGTTGGCCATAATATGATCAATGTGGTCTTTGTTAATGGCGAGGCGGTCATCAAGATTATCCGTAATCGAAGCAAGATTTTTTAAAATGCGGTCAATATTATCCTGATTTTTCTTTAAACGCTCATTGACATTGGCGAGAATTCCCTGGCCTTCGACCAACAAATCACTCATATCCATCGGTTCTTTACCCGCAATAATTGCTCCCGGCGTTAAATACGGCATTGTCCCCGGGCCCGCGTTGAGCCCAACATATTTTTCGCCTAAGAAACCCAGACTTTTGACATAAGCTTCCGTACCTTCGCGCAATTTTACTTTACTGTCAAGGAAAGCATTTAACTCCATGATTGTCCCTTCCGGCATTTCTTTAATCACAATCTTTTTTACCGCCCCAATTTCAAAGCCGTTAAGCATGACCGGTGTATTGGTGCTCACCCCGTCAATTTGGTGAAATTGTATTTTCACATAATAACCTTCCCTCTTCCATTTAATATCACCGGCTTTGACGGTCATCACCAAGGCAATAATGGCCACCGCCACGACGAATATCCCTATTTTCGCTTCATTTGATATTTTCATTTGATTTTCTCCTTATGTTTAAAAAATCAACCCTTCGACTATGCTTAGGGTTGATACTGAGCCCCGCCAAAGGCGGGGTCGAAGTATCAATCATCGTTAAGATGAATGGGGCCTTCAATATCCCCATGAATAAATTGTTGGACAATTTCATTTTCAGAAAATTTAATTTCCTGAGGCGTCCCGATTTCCAGAATTCGCCCCTTATAAATCATTGCCACACGGTCCGCGATACGAAAGACGCTTTCCATATTGTGTGTGACGACAATGGAAGTGAGGTTCAATTTTTTTGTCAGGTCGCGGATAAGCTGGTCAACAACGGCGCAGACAACCGGGTCCAGCCCGGCCGTCGGCTCGTCATAGAAAACAACTTCCGGGTCCATGGCAATCGCCCGGGCTAACCCCACGCGTTTCTTCATCCCGCCGGAAATCATGCTTGGGTAATAATTTTCATATCCTTGCAGGCCGACTAAATTAAGTTTCATCTTGGCGATAATACTAATAACTTTGGGATCCAAACGCGTATGTTCCTTAAGCGGTAAAGACACATTTTCCTCGACGGTTAAAAAATCCAATAATGCTGCGGACTGAAAACTCATCCCAAAGCGCCTTTTAATTAGCTCGGATTCATGCGAAGAAAGCACATGAATATTTTTGTCACCAAAAAGAACTTTTCCCTTCGTTGGTTTAATAGACCCGGCCATAATCCGCAGCAACGTACTTTTTCCACTGCCTGATCCGCCCATAATGACAAATGTTTCTCCGCGATAAATATCCAAACTTACGTCGTTTAAAACCATCGACGCAGCACCATCAAAAGTCTTGCTGACATTTTGTACCGATATAGAAAGAGAACGATCAGTCATAATTTAGAAGTTCCAAAAATAATATAATCCCGTAATAAAACAATCCGCCAAAATAATAAGGATAAAACTGGTCACCACGCTGATGGTTGTTGCCCGGCCGACTCCGACGGCGCCGCCTTGTGTCTTTAATCCTTGATAAGCCCCGACCATCGTTATAATAATTGAGAAAACAAAAGGCTTGGACAGCCCTGTCCAAATATCCTTCATCGACAAATAACCAAAAGCAGTTTGAACATAAAGAGCGGAATTAATTTTTAAACTATAGACGCCGATAACATATCCCCCGAAGAATCCCGACAGATCACCGATGACCGTCAAACAAAACAACATGAGAAACAACGACAGAAGTTTAGGCACAATCAAATAACGAATAGGGCTGATGGCCATGGTATCGAGGGCTTCAATTTGTTCATTGACCTGCATCGAGCCGATTTCGGCCGTAATCGACGCGCCGATACGCCCGGCAATGACCAATGCTGTTAAAACCGGGCCTAACTCCCGGCAGACAGAAATGGTCACCAAACTCGCCACATAAATTAAGGCGCCCATTTTTTCCAGTTGATGCGCCGACTGCATCGCCAAGACTATTCCGGTAAAAAACATAACAAAAAAAACAATAATAATGGATTGGATTCCCATAAAAACCATTTGCGCAAACACCGACGGCCAGTTAATAGGTTTCCCGCGGGCGGGCCCAACAAAAATCCAATATATTGTTTGAAATACAAGGCGGGAAAATTCAAGGGATATGCTGATCCACGACTTTACCGGTGAGCCTATTTTCTCAAAAATTTTAATCATGAATGTACTAATCTTATCATCCGATGGCCTCAATGGTACGCAGCAATTCAGCAATATTTAAAGGTTTTGTCAAATAAGCATCCGCGCCCATTTCACGGCCGATTTCCATATCCTCTTTTTGATCCCGGGAAGTAACCAAAATAATCGGGATATGTTTACACGACTGCTCTTGTTTCAACAATTTGCAAAAATTAAACCCGTTAATGATGGGCATCATCACATCTAAAATAATAAGGTTGGGTTTTCTTTGAAGGGCCAACTGCAGACCGTCGGGGGCTTCCATCGCTGAAAGCACATCAAATCCCTTTCCCCGTAACGTTTCAACCACCAATTTGACCTGAACGGGATCGTCATCGACTACGAGAATATTTTTTTTCTTGGAAGGATGATCAGTCATTAATTAAATTAATATTTATATTTATATTAAACTAATGACTGATTATATCAAACAAACGAACCTTGCCTATCAATAAATTAAAATTTTGTATTTTGGTGGTTGAAAAATTCGGCCACGACGGTTTGGGGAGGGCGTTGAAATTTAGTGCTTCAACCCATAACCTTTACGCAGTATAAGTAAATTAATACATGCCAGGATTATGGTTAAAACAATTAAAATCAAAAAACTGACCGTCAAATTCACGTCACTGATCCCATAAAAACCATACCTGAAACCGTTGACCAGATAGAGGATGGGATTAAATTTGGAGATTGTCTGCCAAGCCTCAGGAAGATTTCCTATTGAATAAAATACTCCTCCCAAGTATGTCAGCGGCGTTAAAACAAAAGTCGGGAATATACTGACGTCATCGAAACTCTTGGCAAAAATAGCGTTTAACAAACCCGCCAGGGAAAAAACGATCGATGTAAATAATATAAAAAATATAATAATCCCCAAATGACAAACCTGCGGATGGGTAAAAAATATTGAGGTTAAAAAAACGAGTGCTCCGACGATAACCCCACGGATGACGCCGCCGGTCACATAACCGGCAACAATTATAAAATTTGACGTTGAGGAAACCAACAATTCCTCAATACTGCGTTGAAATTTGTTACCATAAAAAGAGCTCACAACGTTACTATATGAGTTCGTAATGACTGACATCATCACCAGTCCGGGAACAATAAAGGCCATATAACTGATCCCACCCATCGACCTGAGTTGCGAGCCGATGAATTTACCAAAAATAATAAAATATAACACTTGGGTAATGACCGGCGGCAGGAGCGTTTGAGTCCAAATGCGGAAAAACCGCGTTGATTCTTTGCGGACAATCGTTTTATAAGCGATAAATTGTTTTTGAAGATCCATATTATTGATTCATTATCTTTAGGTATAATTTTTCCATACGGTTGGCTTTGGGCCGCAAATCAATGACTTCCATTCCCAACGACGTTAAAAGAGACACAAAAGTATTCAATTTTTCCTTTTTATTGATCTCAATTTCCAGCGTATTGTCATCTATCTTGACCGGCTTATACGGCCCCAATTTTTCCAAGGCGGTAATTTTATCGACATGAACTACGTATGTTTCAACTTCCAACAGTTTGACCAAATTCATCACTCGGTCAAACGAAATAATCTTTCCGCTTTTAATAATCGCCGCGTGCCGGCACATCTGTTCGACTTCTTCCAAATAATGGGTTGTCAGAAGAATGGTCGTTCCGTTTTTATTTAACTCCCGCAGGAAATCCCACATCGAATGGCGCAGTTCAACATCCACGCCGGCAGTCGGTTCATCCAATATAAGAAGTTTCGGTCGGTTAATTAATGCCCGGGCAATCATCAAACGCCGTTTCATACCGCCCGACAATGACCTCGACGGCTGATTGCGCTTTTCCCACAATTCCAATCTTTTTAATAATTTTTCGGATTCAGCTAACGCCTCTTTCCTATCAATGCCGAAATAGCCACCTTGATTAACCACAATGTCCTGCACCTTTTCAAACATATTAAAATTCATTTCCTGCGGAACCACACCCATAAAACACCGGGCCGCAACTGCCTGCTGTTCAATATCAAGATTAAAAACCTTAACCATCCCTGCACTTTTAATAACCAGGCCCGTCATAATGCCGATAATAGTTGTTTTCCCGGCACCGTTAGCGCCCAACAAAGCACAAAAATCTCCCTCTCCCACTTCAAGGTCAACTCCTTTGAGGGCTTGTACCCCATTGGCATATGTTTTCACCAAATTGTGAATTTCAATGGCTTTCATAGTGATGACTTAAGGTTTTTAATTGATATTCCCGGCAGGAAACTGCTTATACAACGTAAAAAAAAAGGGAAAGTCTACTTTTTAGAGTTCAGAGATGGTGGTAAAAAGTAGCCTGTCCCCTTTTTATTCATAAATATTTTTTTGCTGAACGCCCCCGTTTGCGTGAAGAAAGCTTATTGGAATTCCCCTTTGCCGTATCCGACCAGTTCGGCCGGTGATACGCAACCCACGCCCGCGCAAAACGATTAAACCAATCTTTGGCTGCCCACTCAAAACCAAGGTCATAACCGGATTTCTCGCTTTCAATCCATAAATGCCTTCTGATCTCTTCAATAACTTCCGGAATTTTAAGAAGTTCTTCTTTGTTTACTTTAGACACCTTAATCCTTCCTTTCTAAACTACACTTAAATATATCATTTTTATGAAACCGTTCGCAACATCCTATCATAAGTGCTAAAAGAATGGGAAAATTTCTTCTTTGCTTTTTTTTCTGCCTCTTTGCGTTCTTTCATCGTCGTATAAACGGACGCATCAAAATGAAACAACGCCAAACTCTTTGCTTTTGCTTTTTTAGCTATTTGTGCGGCGATTTCCGGATTCAGATGCGGCCAGCCAGGATCACTCTGACCGGATTTAAGCGCACATTCGGCAATTAATAAATCCGCATTATTGGCTAAAGTCAAAAGGTTATCACACCACCCAGTATCGGTGCAATACGTTATCACTTTTCCATCGATCTCAAAACGATAGCCGAAGCAGCGCGAAGAATGAACAAGGTCCAGGCATTGCAGCCCAAATGGAAATTTGTCGTGCCGGCCCGGCGCAAGTTCAATAATTTGGGTATTAAACCGTAAATTCTTGAGCGGAATCGTAAACGGCTGGTTCATGAACCTTCCTAAAATATTTTTTCCGCCTTTAAAAGTGATAATCTTCAACCCTTTGTTAAATGGTATTTTATTTATCTGATGCAAACCCAATATGTGGTCGAGATGAAAATGGCTCAAGAATAAATACGCTGGTTTATCCGGATCAAGATATTCATCCAAATGCCTTAAGCCGTTTCCAGCATCACAAATAATGGAATAGTGAGGTGTTTTAATTAAAACACAAACGGTATTGCCGGTTTCGGTGGTAAACCAGCCGTTTGTTCCCAGAAAGTAAACTCGGATTTTAGGCATGCACTTCTGGCAGGAGTATTTAGTGAGCTTCCGGGCGTTCATTTAAGCCCAGGATTTTTTTGACTTTCTTAAGGAAAATAGTCTCGCCATCCGATTTGTTGTGCCAATCGGTTGCCCGCGGAATTTTCAGCCTTTGATCTTGAAGCGGATGAACACTGGAAACAAGAATCGGTAACGAAGGGTTATACTGATCGATAATATCAAAAATATCACGTCCATCAAGTTCCTTAATATTAATATCCAGAATGATTAGATCCAGCGTGCTGCTCTCGCGCATAAGCATGTTGGCGACTTCCACCGCATCCCTGGCCTGAAAAACCTTAAACCCTTCCGGCCGCAAAACCTCACGGTATTTTTTCCTCATCGACGATTCATCTTCCACAATCAAAATATTTCTCATAAAGACTTCTCCTGATTATTATTTTAGAATTATAATACAAATGTAATTTAATTCTTCAAAACACGTTAGTCAACTGAAATCTCTTTTTAAATTACTTCAATAAACCCCATTTTAAAATATCACCGTTTTTTGCATCGACATTGACATAAAAGGGCATGATCGGGTAGAGCCCATGGAAGAAACTTCCTTCCCTGTCTCGAAACTGAACAACCCAAGTCTCTTGAAGTTCATACGCGAAATCTTCCGGCGGACGTACAAATTCGATTATTTCACCATTTTTGTTCCAGGTTACCTTTTTCTGGACTCTATACGGCTTTAAACTAAACAACCGGTCGGTTAAGCCTTTTTTGACAATCATGTTTTGGGCCAATAAAACCGCTTCCTTCTCATCAATGCCATCAGATTTATTAACCATCGCCGCCGATTGCATGATATCACGATATCGTGGAAAAGAATGGGTACAACCAGAAACGAAAATGCAAAACACGAGGAAAATCAACCCTTCGACTATGCTCAGGGTTGATACTGAGTCCCGCCAAAGGCGGGGTCGAAGTATCAAACGCATAAATTTCATTATAAATTGTCGAAACATTCCGTCAATCAAATTTCTTTTTGTCTGCAAGGTGGCAAAACAGTGCCTGCCGTAAATGTTGCCAACTTATCCTTGAAACATATTTAATGTTTGCCTATACTAGAAAATAACTCGTTTAAGAAGGAGAGCCTGATGAAAACAAAAGAAAAAAGCCTGACCGATTTATTTAATCAAATTGAACTACAAACGGTGATGAGCAGCCCGCCGATCACAGTTGAAATCGATGACCCTTTGACCAAAGTCCACGAAAAATTCCGCAAATCAAATATTAAACACCTTATCGTTGTTAACAAAGAAAAGAAAATAGCCGGAGTCATCACCCTCAATGATTTGTTTAAAGTGACGACCCCAAAGCAATTAAGCGATGGTTCTTGGTATTTTGAAAAGCCCGAAGATTTGGATCAATTCCCTCTCTACCGCATCATGGCCAAAAAACCTTTATCTATGCTAAGCAATGAAAGGCTTATTGATGCAATGAACCAAATGGTGAGTGGCGGATTTGGGTGTATTCCGATTGTTGATGATCAAATGTTCCCTGTCGGCGTGGTCACGCAAAGTGATATTATCAAGGTCGTAACAAAAATTTTTAAACGCTAATAAGTCCCCTCGCCCCTGATTTATAACTTCTCCCCGCGCAAAATAGGCGAAAGTTGTGTGCTGTCGATACGCAAGCCCCCATCATGTTCGATTTTAATTGTATAGAGAACCCCCGGAATAAACATTGTCCCCGGAGCTTCTATTTGTGCGTTCTTAATGCCTTTTTCTTCTCCCCGTTTAGGATTAAGGGCATACTGCCAAAACTTCTCCCAAATTCTTTGTTCAAAAGGATTATTTTCTTCAGCAATCTTATACCCATCGGGAATGGCATTGAAGTGGGTAATTTCATACTCCTGTGTATTTTGCCCATCGAGCATAAAAACTTTCCAGAAAATGTAAGCGCTTTTGCCGCGCAGTCGGTCGGCTTGGCGAATATGGATATCATCAAAACGTATCACTAAAGCCTGAAATTGGATAATATTTCCCGAAAATGTGAAATATTTTGGCGTAAGCGGTTTCCCTTTCGCATCATACTCCAGAAATTTAATCGTGGTCAATGCCTTCTGTTTTTGCTCATCGTAGTTGACCCCGGTCACCAAAACTTCCGCAGCGCGCGAATCGGCTTCCAATCGTGCAATCACCTTCCTTAGAATAGCATTCTCCCGCTGGTATTGAAAAAACCATCGGTAAGTTAAAAAGCCTAAAAATAAAATTAAAAGCAGGATAAAAATATTCCCTAACGCGGGGCCGGATTTCTTCATGGGGTTACCTTCTCCCAGATAGGGCATTTTGAAGGGCGCGCTGATACTGCTGCTCGGCCGCCTGCCGATATTGTAAAATGGCTTGTTCATACTGCTGGCGGACCGCTTGCTCCACATGCTGTTGATACACCTGCCTGTACTGATTGGCAACCGCACGTTGCATGGCTTGTTGATAGGCCATCATGGCATATTGCCGAATCCTCTCTTGAATAACCTGCTGCATCATTTCCCGTTGGGCAACCATCTGTGCCACCCGGTGCTTAATAACCTGCTGGGCTACCATCTCCTGCTGCTGCTGCATCGCCATCTTAAGAAGCTGTTCGACAATCTGTTGAAAAATTTGGCCGTCATAAATAGGCTCTAACTGTTTCTCGACACTATCCTGAACGTCTTGCTGAATTTTATCGTTTGCAGTCCCCTTATCAAACTCATCAATGGCTGAGTCATAAGTTTTATTATAAATATCACGAATTGTGTCTTTTGTCGTATCCTGATTAAAAAGCTCGACAATCATTCGGTAAATAGCGTAGTAAGCCAAGTCCGGCATAAGGGGAAGCTGATTCTTCTGAATAAAATTACTGACAATTTCCGTTGTTTTCTTAATAAGAGAATTATAAACAACCGACTGAACATAGTTCCCGATAAGGGTATGAATTTCATCCTCTCTCTCTTGGCTATACTGGCTATCGCTGATTAAAACGCTATTACTATCAGCATGAGCGGGCAGGCTTATAAACACTCCTACGAATAAAAATAATCCCACAATAAAAAAATTACGTTTCATATTTTTCATTATAGTTTGTGGCAAATGTCAGTCAATACCTTTATGCATTCTCAGTACCCTGATATAAAGATTTTTGAAGAGTTGGGCTTCGCAAAATTTCAATGCCCTTAAGCTGTCACTGCTTTCTTTTACCAAACGGAAAAAGAAACGGAACTTGGGCCATATAATCCTTGTATTCAGGGTATGTAGCGATAATTTTCTGCTCCTCGAGAATTGCCCTGTAAACCGTAACCCAAATAAGCAAACCTGATACCACAAAATATAGGAACCGCGGGATTATAATGGATATTCCCAAATTTAAGATAATATAACCCAAATAAAGTGGGTGCCTAACCCAATTATATGAACCTTTAGTCACCAACCCCCTTGCTTCCACAAAAATCGCGAAAGAGTGCCGCAAATGAAAAACAGCAACAATAGAAATGATGAAACCGATTGTGGTAAGCACTGTACCAATAATCAAAGATGGCAACAACCACGCTTGCGGAATAAGATAAAAGTTTAATGATTCAGGAACATATTTAAGCCACTGATAAAAAAGATAAAAAAATGTCCCCACAAGAGGGAATATCAGCTCGCGGTAACGATCCGGCTTACTTTCAACCGGTTTATGTATAAGCAACCCCAACAAACACAAACTATAAAGAATGACGAAAAAGAATTTTGAAATAACCAAAGAGGCGAGGACAAGATATTTGTGAGTAAGTTCCCCAAAAAATATTTTTCGGAAAATTACAGGAATAGCGCTGTAGTTCTCAACGAAAAACCCCAGCAAGCTATAAATAGAACCAGCAAATAGAATCGGTAAAATATAGCTTTCGAAAAATAAGGCAAGGCTTATAATGAATATTTGATGTTTAGTTTTTGACATTTCAGACCTCGGGGGAAATTGTTTAAAGTTATTATATAAGAAACTTACCCCCTTGTTCTATCGAAATACCCAAAATTATTTATTTTGCTTAATAGGAGCTTCGATCATGAGACAGCCAAAAAACAAAAACGTGTGGTTAAGTAAGGCATATAAAAATGCTGAATTCTTAAACAGCCCTGCAGCGCGGCCCATCCGTATCCTAACAGAAATGCTCGAACCCGCTGATAGGTTAAGAAGGCACCACATTCATAATACCGTCGTCTTCTTCGGGTCGGCGCGCATCCAATCACCGGAAGCAGCGCAAAAAAATCTCAAAAGATATGAAGCATTATTACAAAAGCAGAAAAAAACTTCTTCGAAGCTGATACATCAGTATGAGCTGGCAAGGCGTGCTGCGGAAATGTCGTCGTATTATCAGGCAGCAACCGAACTCTCTGAGGCCTTGACGTTATGGTTTAAGAAACCAGAAAACCAAGCTCATCGCTTTTTGGTTGCCTCCGGCGGTGGGCCGGGGATTATGGAAGCCGCCAGCCTCGGTGCCCTTAAAGCTAAAGGAGAATCCATCGGACTTAATATCAGTTTGCCGCATGAACAGGCACCGAACCCTCACCAAACTAAAGAAATATCTTTTGAATTTCATTATTTTTTTATCCGGAAATTCTGGTTCCTTTACCTGGCCAAAGGGCTTGTCTTTTTCCCCGGTGGCTTTGGCACGCTCGATGAGTTGTTTGAACTGCTTACCCTTATCCAGACAAAGAAAACAAAGAAATTTATGCCTGTTGTCCTGTTTGGTAGTAAATACTGGAAGGAATTAATAAATTTCGACTTGCTGATCCGTAACGGAATGATCGACGAGAAAGATGTCCAGTTATTTCACATGTATGATTCGGTTAAAGACGCCTTTCATTATTTAAAAGAGGAATTGACCAAACACTACCTGAAGGACGCCCCAAGAACAAAATCCTAACCCGGATTTTGCAACAGAAATGTAAAAGCAAAATCCGCCCATAGGACCGCGTGGTCAAATCTCGCCGAGATTTGACCACGCTTGTCGGGGTTAAACCCACCTTTTCTATGCAACATTTTGTAGTGGGAAAATTGACAGTTCATCGTATCCAATTCAAAATTTGGGTTTAAAGGAATTCTACACTTCGTATTATCTTCTCAAATAAACTCTGGTAATCCTCCCACCGTTCTCTCGGGTTAACCGAAAACAATAAACTATACAACTGAGAATTGTGAATCAAATAATAATCCCGCAAACGGATTTCTGGGTATTGTTCAGCATAACCATCGACCTCGAGAGCCTCTTGGCCACCGACTGAAAACCTCTGTGTCGTAAAACCGGGCCCGTATTGCCCCAATACTTGCAAAATTGGGTCAGTCAGTTGATCTAATGAAGAATAAAATGTTTGCGATTTAGAAATGGTAAGGGTTACGGCAGGATCATTGAAAATCACCATAAACAAAGTTTCTTCTTCTTCCCGCAGTTTCCAATCCTGATTACACAGCAATTTCAATCCGACCTTGTTGTCTTTACACGGCTGCAGATTGTATAATTCATTGGCAACTTTCTCGTCAGCATAAACACAATGTATACAAGCAAATACGAATCCTAAGATAATAGTGGCGATTTTGTAAACCTTTTTCATATTAAAATACCGCTATGAATCTTTACCGGTAAAAAAACCAATAAAGAACCCCAGAAGAAAAACTCCTGTGATAAGAAATATTTTAGGCAGTGTGACATGCCAAAAAACAAAACTGACCCTTATATACTCTGTATTCTGCCATAAAACAATTATGGCCAATACCGCCAGGGACAAAATTGCTATTAATTTGGGCCGCATAAACCTCCTTTATGCTTAACTATTTTAATTATTAAATTTTAACATGACAAGCGCTGCCATCAACTTAAAATATGTTATAATATTTCAGAATAGAATAATTTATGCCCGAGAAAATACGAAAAAACTTTAACTACAATTATCCGCATCCCCAAGAGCCTCGGCATGCTTCCTTTAAATTTGCCCCCAGAAAATTAGAGAAAGATACTCCCCTGCGGATTGTATCCTACAATATCCGTTTTTCCAGAAAGATCCATGAGGCCATTGAGCTTTTAAGCCAAAACGAAAACCTCAATAAAGCCGATGTCCTGTGTTTACAGGAAATGGATTTAGAAGGCGTGGAGCGTATCGCCCAGGCATTACAGTTTAATTATGTTTATTACCCGGCCGTCTTTCACCCCTATCACGGAAAAGATTTCGGCAATGCCATTCTCGCCAAATGGCCGATTGTCAAAGATCGAAAAATAATTTTACCAAAAGTCCCACGGCAACGCCTTCAACGCATTGCCGTTAGCGTGACTGTTGTCTGCGACAATAAAGAAATTACAATCTTATGTATCCACATGAAAGTATTTATGCTGCCCCGCGACCGTAGCCAACAAATAGCCAGCCTTCTTAAGGAAATCCCCCCTTCCACCGAACATTGCGTCATCGCGGGGGATTTTAACACCATCACCGACCGGGACCGTAAAGCGATCAGGCAATCATTTCAAGAGGAAAACTTTCGCTTATCAAACGAAAATGTCGGCTGGAC
>CAZVZR010000017.1:0-43759 GCA_964630825.1 uncultured Planctomycetales bacterium
GACATGCTCCTGCCGAATGACAACCGCAAAGAATGGGTCGGCATTGTGAGCTTTACCGCCCTCTTTGGCCTTATCGGTTTTTGGCTTACGCAACACAATCTTACCGGTGTAACCTTCGGCGGAATGTTCATCATGGATTCTTTGGCCTGGTACTTCAAAGGCTTTTTCCTTCTGGCGATGGTTTTCGTTTTCCCGATGACGGAACAATACTTTAAATTATTGGACCAGCGGCGCAACGAATTCTATTTTCTTTTATGGCTGGCGCTTTTGGGAATGTGCCTCATCGCGTCGTCGGCTGATTTTCTTTTACTGTTTATTTCGATCGAAATCCTGACCATTTCTCTTTATGTCATGACCGCTTATCTAAAAAGCGATAAACATTCCATCGGCGCCGGCATAAAATATTTGATTTTAGGTTCTCTGGCTTCAGGCTTTTTCCTTTACGGCCTGAGTTTTCTTTACGGTGTCACGCACTCAACACGCTTTGCCGCCATCCAAATTTTTGTGAGCACACATTCAATGTCGCCGATGATGCTTTTTGCGTTAACCCTTATTTTTGCGGCGGTCGGTTTTAAAATCGCCGCCGTTCCCTTTCATATGTGGGTCCCGGATGTTTATCAAGGCGCGCCGACACCGGTCACGGCGCTATTGTCCGTCGGGAGTAAGGCCGCCGGATTTGTCATCCTCATCCGCCTTTTCTTCGGCATTTTTGCCGGCTGGCATGCACAGTGGAGTTTAGTGCTGGCGGTTCTTTCGGCCATCACCATGACCTACGGCAATCTGGTCGCGATGTTTCAAACAAATATCAAACGCTTGCTGGGGTATTCCAGCATCAGCCACGCGGGTTATCTTTTGATGGGCGCGGCCGCCGGGACAGCCCTTGGCGCTTCAGCGATTAATTTCTACCTTTTAGGATACCTCTTTACAAACCTCGGCGCATTTCTGGTTATTGTTTTATTTTCGATTGCGGCCAAAAGCGATGAGATCGCTGATTACGCCGGGCTTTCAAAGCGGTCGGAAGTTTTAGCCTGTACGCTTCTTTTCGCGCTGGTTTCGCTGGCGGGCCTGCCGCCATTGGCGGGATTTTTCGGTAAGTTTGCTTTGCTTATGGTAACAGTTAAAAGCGGCTTCTTGTGGCTGGCCTTGATTGCGAGCGTCAATATTATTATCTCACTTTATTATTATCTGATGGTCGTCAAACGTATTTACGTCGATGCTCCGGTGAGCACTTCCCCGATCTTAGTTTCCTTCCCCATGCGTCTGGCCCTCGCCGCAGCTATGGCCGGCATCCTCGCCATCGGTATCTTCCAGGGACCGTTCTTCGATGCAGCAATGACGGCGGTTAAAGGAACTCTCTTTTAATTTCACAAAAATTTTAACCCTTAATCCAAAACCCCGGTTTTGCAGACCTCGGCGTACTTTTTTGCGCTTTCGCGGACGGTCCGCTTGTAAGAAACATAATCAATGTCAATCAATCCAAAACGCGGAGCAAAACCTTTATCCCATTCAAAATTATCCATGAGCGACCAGTAAAGATAACCCCGCACATCGACACCTTTTTCCATGGCCGCGTGAACATTCTTTAAATGCGCACGAAGAAATTCCCAGCGCAGATCGTCATCAGAAGTACAGATACCATTCTCTGTTATAAAGACCGGCAGGTTATACCTCTTGAGCTTTAAAAGTACCTTCAACAGTCCTTCAGGATAAATATCCCAGCCCAGCGAATTCTTTTGGACCGGATCATGGTTATCCTTACAAACATCCCAGATCATATTACCGATACCCCACTTCTTGAGATCGATCAATTGCCGAGAATAATAATTCAGCCCGACAAAATCCATAGTTTTTTTTTGTTGCAACGTATCCAAGATCTCAAAGTTAAACCACTTGTCCCGCAAATAGGCTGCGCAGCGGTTCTTCAGAGCGGGCGAACACGGAACCATCGCCTGCATGTGCTGGGCAATACCGATAGAAGGCGGCGCGATATTTAATTCTTTATAAATCTCCTTGATCCGACGGTACGCGTGAATATGCGCCGAAACAAAATTGTCATGAACAGCCTTGGCCTGCAGATAAGATTTCGCCTGCGGGGGCCACCATCCAAACATATACGCATGGGAAAAATAGATCGTCGGCTCATTGATCGTGACCCAATAATGGACATGCGGGGCCAGGACACGGACCACCTGTTCACAGTAACGGATAAACCTTTTGACCGAACGCTTATCGGCCCACCCGCCGGAGACGCTAAACCAGTTCGGGTTGGTAAAATGATGCAAGGTGACCATCGGTTCTATCTGACGGGCCCTTAAGGCAAGGATAACATCAAGGTAATGTTTTAATTCTTTTTGTAAAAAATTTCCTTCCTCAGGTTCGATACGGCTCCATTCGATCGACAAGCGGTGGGCATTATGATTCAGACTTTTGACGAGGTCAAAATCCTGCTCATACAATTCATAATGGCGGCAAGCCTGGCCGGAATTCTCATGCCCGGCCTTTTTCTCCCATGGCCACCAATCCGCATGAACATTATTTCCTTCGACCTGGTAAGAGGACGTCGCTGCCCCCCATAAAAAATCCTTCGGAAATTTTATCATAAGGGAATTATATCATCCCCCAAAAATAAATTCCCCCAAAAAAAATATTTCTTTAGCTTCCCGAAACGTGCTAAATTAATTCTATGCGTTACCTCATAAGGCTCTTTAAGAAAATTTACCAGATGGTGGAGCCCCATGAAAGCCGGCTGGTCATGAACAATGTTGCGTTTCTTTCGGGCTTGCAGGCCATCACCTACGCCTTACCGGTCGTCATCCTGCCGTATCTTTTCCGTGTGATCGGGCCGGAAAAATTCGGTTTGATCGCCTTCGCGCAGGCCTTTGTCCAATATTTTATGATCATCACCGATTACGGCTTTAGTGTCTCTGCCACAAAACAGATCTCGCTGGCCCAGCATGAACATGACAAGGTCCGGGAGATCTTCTCATCCGTCATGATGGTCAAGATCGCCCTGGCGTTCTTGAGCTTTCTGATCCTGGGAACAATCGTCTATTTTGTCCCAAGATTCAGGAGCGATTGGCTGGTGTACATCCTGAGCTTCGGTGTGGTCATCGGTAACACGCTGTTTCCGGTTTGGTTCTTCCAGGGCACGGAAAAAATGCAGCATATCGCTGAGCTGAATATTTTAGGCGAGATTGCGTACGCATTTTTGATCATATTTTTTGTCAGAGTCCAGGAAGATTATATTATGATCCCGCTGATCACTTCCGCTGTCTTTTTCGTTAACGGGGTCCTGGGGCAGTATATTGTTTTCAAGAAATTCGGCGTGACCTTTAAGTTGCAGGGATACAAAAATATCCAGCAGCAGCTCAATGCCGGCTGGAACATCTTTATCTCAGCCGTCGCCATCAACGCGTACACCACATCGCGCGTATTTGCCATTGGGCTTCTGACCAACAACACGGTCACGGGAGCCTACTCCATCGCGGAAAAAATCGCCAATGTGGCCCAAACATTTCCGCTGATGTCCTTTTCCCAAGCCATCTTCCCGCGTTTAAGCAAAATATACCAGAAGAACAAACTCAAGGCGCTGGAGATCATGCACCAGATCCAATTCATCACGATCAACGTCGCCTCGATCTGCCTGCCGATCATTTTCATCTTTGCGCCGTTCATCGTCAGGATCGCCTGCGGCGGTACCTTTCTATCAACGGTCTTTTCCTTGCGCCTCTTGCTCATCGCCGTATTTTTTATCAGCGCCAACGCCTTCCGCGTGCAGTTCCTCCTCGTCTGCGGAAAAACGGATACCTATTCCCGTATCCATGTCCTCATGGCCATGATCGGATTACCCTTGATATTCTTTCTGATCTCTGCTTTTTCCTACCTCGGTGCGGCCATGGCCACGGTTTTTATCGAAGGTGGGATATTTGCGATGACCTACTTTGCGGTGAAAAAATTGAAGTTCTGATAGAAACTAAATTAATTAGGGACGGGCACTTATTTCACAAATTTCGAGGCAACTCTTGGTTTCGTTCTAACTTACCATCGCTCTTGCTCGGGTACTCCTTCATTTGTACTGATAAACTTCATTCAGTCGCAACCACTCCTTGGCTTCGTACTTACTCAGCCACTCCCTCGCCTAAAATTATTGACAGTATCTAGGCTCGGTCGTCGCCTATAATATTTGATAGTACGTAGGCTCAGTCGTCCATTAGCCGCTTTTTATCGTAGATCATATTTTCGCGAGAGTATTCGGAGGTGTCGAGCTTGCCGGTGTCCATGCGGATGGCATCTTCGGGGCAAACCTCGACGCAAAAGCCGCAGTAAACACACTTGCCTAAATCGAGGACGAATTGGGCGGGAAATTTCTCAATATTGGGGTCGGGATGTTCGGCTGCGGTAATTTCAATGCACCGCGCCGGGCAAACAGTTTCACACATCATACAAGCCACGCAGCGGGGCGAGCCGTCTTCACGTTTCATCAACCGGTGCCGGGTCCGTAGACGTGGTGATAATGGCCGCGGCTGTTCCGGGTACTGATACGTACAGGCTGCGGGAATATTTTTATAAAGCCCAAACACATGCAGGATATGCAGTGTTAAATTACGGAAGAAATGTTTAGAAGTAAGATAGATGCCGCTAACGACCGTCGGGATATACGTACTCTCCCACCACGTCAGTTCCCGGCGATTGGATTGTTTCCACGCCCGCTTCATCTGCGCGAGCCGCAAAAGCGCGAACGGGCTTTTCGCGTCGAAATATTTTTCCAACTCTTGCCTGCGTTCTTGAATGGGATTTTCCATGAGATTATTTTAAAACAGTAATGATAACAGCCGTAACGGCAATATTGACCAACGATGCCGGAAGTAAAATCTTCCAGCCCAAATTCATCAACTGATCATAACGGAACCGGGGCAATGTCCAGCGTACCGCCATAAGTAACCAAATAAAGAAACTCACCTTTATAAAAAATGCCAAAACCCCCAAACCGGCAACCGCCAGATGCGGCAGCGCAACAAAAGCGCCCCATGGGAAATGAAATCCATCCGGGGACAAATACAGCACTTGCCAGCCGCCTAAAAATAACGTTGTCATTAAGGCGGAAACCAAAACCGTTTCCACCAAATCCGCCAAAAAAAACATCCCGAATTTCATCCCGCTATATTCAACAAAGTATCCGATGATTTCCGATTCACCTTCGGGAAGGTCAAACGGTGTGCGTTTCGTTTCCGCGGTGGCCGCGACGAGAAATAAAATAAACGCCAAGGGCTGAACAAAAATTCCCCACTTCGGAACCCAGCCGCCCAATAGATATACGCCTTGAGCGCGGACTAACAGTTGCAGATCAAGGGTGTTAAACACCATGATAACGCCCATGATGGCCGATCCCATCGTGATTTCATAGGCGATCATCTGTGCAGCGCCGCGCATGCCGCCTAAGAAGGCATAATTATTATTAGAGGAAAAGCCAGCCAAGACCACACCGTAAACACCCATCGACATCATGGCAAAAATAAAAATGAGGGCAATGTTTAAGTGCGCGGCCTGAAGTTCAATGACCCGGCCGCCGATAATAAGTTCATTGCCGATGGGGATGGCCGCGAAACCGACCAAAGCGAACGTTACCGATAAATACGGCGCAAGGTTAAACAAAAATTTATTGGCGCCCTGCGGCATGAATTCTTCTTTGCTCAACATCTTAAGCACGTCGGCGATCGCGTGAAAAAGCCCCAGCGCCTTAAAGCCAAAGATCGACGCGCGGTTAGCACCGATGCGGTCTTGCATGACCGCGCTTTGTTTGCGTTCAACCCACGTCATCAGCCCGGCGATGTTAAACATAATAAACAACGTGCCGCTGGATAAAATCAGTTTAACAAGAAGATCACTCATGGTGCTTATGTCTCTTTATTTCCTTTAATACCATTCCCTGGTCGCCGATTTTTTCATAAGACAATTCCGCAAACGGTTCCAGAGTTTTTGACATATCTTTAAAAATATCTTCCGCTGTTCGGTAGGAAAACGGTGTGCCCAATTTTTCCGCCAGAAGCGAAACTATTTCCCAATCGCCTTTGGACTCGCCGAGCGGCACAAATGCCGGCCAAATCCGCTGCACGCGGTGTTGATAATTCGTAAATGTTCCATCTTTCTCGGCGTAGACAGCGCTCGGTAAAATTAAATGGGCATAAGTGGCGCCTTCATTGGCATGACTACCCTGAAAAACAAAAAGTTTCACGTTCTTTGAAATCTGCTCAACGGTATCTCTGTCAAAAAGAGTGACTAGGTCATGGCCAAAAACATACAAAAGGTCAATGCCGCCATTTTTTGCTTTCTGAATAATCTGCTGCACGTCGGTATCTTCCGGCGGATGCAGAATCGCGTGGACACCGGCGGTGTTCGGGTTGCGGTCCGCTTTCAAAAGAAAACCGTCATTCGTTCCCGGTTGCGACGGCACGCGAAAATCAATCCGCGAGCCATGCAGGTTGTCTTTAAATAATCTTTGAATGACAAATAAGTCCTCATTGGTCAATTGCGCTGAAGCCAAAACAGCAACTTTATCCAGATGGCCAGATTCCTTCAATGGCTTAATGATTTGGGCCATGGCATCAATGGCTTGCTCCCATGAAATCAGCTCGTTATTGGATTGCGGCGACAAAATTCTTTTTTCATCAATGGGGCGATAATTGTAACGGCCGGTATCGCACATCCAATGGTCGTTGACCTCCGGATTAAGCCGCGGCTTGAGGCGCATCACTCGCTCGGTTTTATGCTGATGCGGCCGCGATTTGTCCCACTCAACGGTTATGTTACAGCCCATGCTGCAGCCCGGGCAGACTGATTTCGTTTTTTCCAAATACCAGACGCGGCACTTAAAGCGGAAATCTTTGTCGGTCAAGGCACCGACGGGGCAGATATCAACGACATTGCCGGAATAATTGTTCTCCAATTCTTTGCCGGGGTAGAGATCCAACTGCGAATGATCACCGCGGTTAAAAACACCCAGCTCACTGGTTCTGGTAATATTATCTGCGAAACGCACGCAACGGGTGCAAAGGATACAGCGTTCCTGGTCAAGCATTACATTGGGGCCAATGGAAAAAGCCTTCTTCTCTTTTTTGACTTTTACATCCGCCAGGCGGCTGTTGTACTGGCCGTGTTCCATGTAATAATCCTGAAGCTTACACTCCCCCGCTTGATCGCACACAGGACAATCCAGCGGATGATTGACTAACAAAAATTCCAAAACGGTTTTACGGGCTTCCAACACTTTAGGCGAATTGGTTTTAACGACCATCCCGTTGGTGACCGGCGTATAGCAGGCAATTTGCAATTTTGGCGCCTTTTCAACTTCCACCATGCAAATGCGGCAATTGCCGGCGACCGGCAGCGCCGGGTGATAACAGTAACGGGGAATCGCAATCCCCAATTTCTCGGCGGCTTGGATAATCGTGGTCTTACCCGAAACTTCTATTTCTTTTCCATCAATGGTTACTTTAGGCATAAGTTATCTCGCGGCCTCTTGCAACTTCAAGGCTAGGTCACATTTTTTTTCTTTAATATGATATTCAAATTCGCTTTTAAACTTCGACACATAACTGCCGATAGACATCGTCACCGCGTCGCCAAACGCGCAGATCGTATTGCCGCCGATATTGTTGATGATCCCGGGAAGATTCGTCAAGTCATGCATCCGTCCCTCGCCATGATAAATCCTTTTGATATTGCGGTAAACCCAGCCCGAACCTTCACGGCACGGAGAGCATTGCCCGCAGGATTCGTGCGCGTAAAATCGCGAAGCAATCATCGCCGCCCAAACCATGCACGTGGTATCGTCCATAACAATAATCCCACCGGAACCCGCCATCGAACCGATCGCTTTCAGAGAATCAAAATCCATTTTCACATCAAGGTCGTTGGGAGTCAAAATTGGAGCTGAAATCCCACCAGGGATAACCGCTTTTAGCTGCCGGCCGTTGGGGATTCCGCCGGCGTGTTCGTAAATGATTGAACGCAGCGTAATCCCGTTGGGCAATTCATAAACGCCGGGTTTCTGCACATGGCCGCTGACGCAAAATAACCTGTTACCGCCATTTTTGGGCGAGCCTAATTTCGCGAACCAATCACCACCGTTAAGAATAATCGGCCCCACGCAGGTCAAAGTTTCAACATTGTTGATAACAGTTGGACACCCGAATAACCCAACCACCGCCGGGAAAGGCGGTTTGAGACGGGGAAATCCTTTTTTTCCTTCGAGCGATTCCAACAGCGCTGTTTCTTCTCCGCAAATATACGCCCCAGCGCCCTGATGAATAACCACGTCGAGATTAAAATCCGTATCCATAATTCCCTTGCCTAGAAATCCCTTATCATAGGCCTCATCAATCGCACCCTGCAATCTTCCAATCCCTTTTAAATATTCTCCGCGGATATACACGTAAGCTTTGTGGCTGTTTAAGGCATAACAGGTTAAAAGAACTCCTTCCAGAAAAGCATGCGGGTCTTGTTCTAAAATATATTTATCTTTAAATGTCCCCGGCTCGCCTTCATCACCGTTGACGACGAGGTATTTGGGCCTGGAACTTTCCCGGATAAACCCCCATTTTGTCCCGGTGGCAAATCCCGCGCCGCCTAATCCGCGCAAGCTGGCTTTCTTGACCTCATCAATGACTTGAAAGCGCGTCATTTGAGTGAGCGCTTTGCGCGCCGCCTCATAACCTCTGTCTTTAAGATAATTTTCCAGAAGGTGTGAATTTTCCTGGCCGAAATGTCTGCTGACAACTTTTTCCATACTATTTGTTTTTCTCGATCAATTCATCAATTTTCTTTTTATTTAAAAAGCCCTCATATTCCTTATTACACTGCATCATCGGCGCAATCTCGCAGGCGCCCAGGCATTCAACAACGTTAAAACTGAATTTCCCGTCGGCAGTTGTCTCGCCGGGGTTAATGCCCAAACGATTCTTAATATGCGAAATGATTTCTTCGCCGCCCAGCAAGGCGCATGATGTTGTCTGGCAAACCGAGAAATGGCATTTGCCTTTGGGTTTTTGATGGAACAAATGATAAAACGAAACCACTTCATGGACATGGGCGACGGGAATGCCTAAATATTCTGCGACGTTTTCTTCCGCCTTGGGCGAAATCATGCCTTCCTTCTCCTGAACATAATGCAACACAGGCAAAAGGGCCGCCCGCTTATCCTCATAGCGGCTGCTGATTTTATAAAGGTCTAGTAACCAGCTTTCTTTAAAAATAGTACACTCCTTGAAGCTGACGATATATCCTTACGTCAGCCGAAATCCTTGAAACAGAAAGTTTCAAGGACATTGATCCTACCTATCCAACTCTCCGGCGATCATATTGATTGAACCGAAGGTGGGAACCAAGTCCGCCATCATATCGCCGATTAAACATTTTGGTAACGCGGCCATGATCGGAAAACACGGCGGATGAACGCGCACCCGCCAGGGATTATCCCGGCCGTCACTAACAACATAAAATCCGAGTTCTCCATTGGCTCCTTCCGTCGGAAAATAAACTTCGCCCACGGGCGGCCGAATTCCATGCCCGTACATAACCATCTTAAAATGATTCATCAACCCTTCAATGTTACCGTAAGTTTCTTCTTTGGCGGGCAGGACAACATCTTTACGGTTCACATTAATGGCGTCATGATATTTTTTTGTGCTCCCTTGCAAAGTCGGATCCAAATCAACTTCGACATCCTCTAATCCTTCGGTTTCGCCCATTTTGGCGTGGTCAACCATCTCGGCGGCGGACATCACTTCCCCCGTTAAATCGGCCGCAACGGGCCCATCGGGAATTTGCTGAAAACATTGTTCAATCATCCGCAGGCTCTGTTCCATCTCCGCCATGCGCACAAAATAACGGTCAAGGTTATCCCCTTTGGTGCCAACAGGGACTTCAAAATCCAGGCGGCCATAAATAAGATACGGGTTGGCTTTGCGGACATCGTAAGCAACACCCGTTGACCTTAAAAATGGGCCGGTAATCCCATGCGAAATTGCGTCCTCGGCTGAAATCGTTCCAATACCTTTCATGCGATCAAAGAAAATACGGTTACGGGTTAATAGCTCATCTGCCTCAATCAAAACTTTACGTACGTCGGCGATTTTCGCAAAAGCCTTATCGGCAAACCCTTCAGTTAAATCGGCTTTGACTCCACCGATGCGGACATACGAAATGGTTAAACGGGCGCCGGTGATCTCTTCGATCAATTCATATAAATATTCACGGGCCTTGATCATATAAAGGAACACCGACATTGCGCCTAACTCCATGGCGGTTGCGCCGATGCAAGTCAAATGGTCGGTGACGCGTGAAATTTCGCTCATGATGACACGGATATATTTAGAGCGTTCCGGCGTGTCAATGCCCAGTAATTTCTCAACGGCTAAGGCAAACCCGACGTTATTAATAAGCGGAGAAACATAATTCAACCGGTCCGTGTACGGAAAACACTGCGCGTACATGACCGTCTCGCACATTTTTTCAAACGCCCGGTGGAGATAACCGATTTCGACGTCGACGCCTTTAATTTTTTCGCCTTCCAATTCCATAATCAGGCGGATGACGCCGTGCATCGCAGGATGCGACGGGCCGACATTAAGCAACATGGAGTGTGTTCTGGTAGACATTAAATCTTGGGTCCAATCAAAGGTTGGCGTTTGTTAAATTGATAATCTTTGCGTAACGCGTGGCCTTGAAATTCTTCATACATTAAGATCCGTTTTAAATTGGGGTGGCCTTTGAATCGGATGCCAAACATATCCCAAACTTCCCTCTCATACCAATTGGCAGAAGCCCAGAGGTCACTCAGTGTATCAACTTCAGGATTTTTCTCATCGACAGGAACCTTAATACGCAGCCGGTGGTTATATTTAAGGGAAAAAAAATGATAAACAACTTCGAAACGGAATTCTTTCTGGATCCGGCCGCCGGCATAAAAAAGATAATCCACCGCCGTCAAATCCATGAGAAAATTGAAATCCAACTCTGCTGTTTCTTTTAAAAATTTGGCTACCGTCCGTAAAACACCGGAGCGGATTAGGAGAGTTTCATCTCCCCTAAAAGCATGCGTCTCGATTACATCTGACGAAAACTTTTCCTGAACTCTTTCTAAGGGTGTCATGACTTATGTTCTGTGTTTCTAATATGCTGCTGGATGGAATATCCTTGCTGCAAATGCTCCGGCCGGCCGACTTTTGTCCGCGGGTCATAAAGCGTTCGCGATTGCTCGCCCTTTTGAATTTTATCCTGCAGTTTCATCAAGCCATCAATAACGTTTTCCGGCCGCGGCGGGCAGCCCGGGATATAAATATCAACCGGAATAATCGTATCAATTCCCTGAACGGTCGCGTAATTATCATAGAAGCCTCCTGTGCACGTACAAACACCAAAAGCCACAACCCATTTGGGCTCGCACATTTTGTCAAAGACGTCTTTTAAGATCGGCGCCATTTTATGGCTGATGGTGCCGACGACAAAAAGGACATCCGCTTGCCGAGGCGAAAAACGCGGGAATCCGGCGCCAAAGCGGTCCACGTCATAGTGGCCGGCCGATGTCGACATATATTCCATGCCGCAGCAGGCGGTGACAAACGGGTATTGGAATATCGAGTACTTGCGCGCCCAGCCTAAAGCGGCACTCAATTTCGAGGTAAAAAAATTAGTTGGTGAGCTTAAAAATGACATTTATCTTACTCCCATTCTAAGGCCTTCTTTTTTAAAACATAAAAATAACCCAACACCACAAAGCCCATGAAAACAGCCATTTCGATTAAGCCAAAGACACCTAGTTCCCTAAACTTGACTGCCCACGGGAAAAGAAAGACCAGCTCAACGTCAAAGACAATAAAAAGCATCGCTACAATGTAAAAATGTACCGGCATCTGCCCGCCCGGCAAGGAGAAAGGCTCCTGGCCGCATTCAAAAGGTTTTGATTTCACATCGCTGGGGAATTTAGGGCTCAGCAGCTTAGGAAGTGTCATCAATAATGCCGCTAGCCCCAAGGCGAAAAGGAAGGCAAATATGACCGCAATGTAGTCTAAAGTCATATTAATAGTTTAATACTACTTTAAGTAAAATAAACTACTATTTTTACTTTATCAGGCCCTTGCCCTTGATTAAAAACTAACTGTTGGTACTTGTTTGGCTTTTTCTTCCGCTTGAAAATAAACAGCGGCCCCGTTTATGCCGGCGCGCGCGGCAAAAAATTGCCCGAAAAGCGTACGGCGAAACGTGTTCAAATCCTGTGCCGCTTGATTGTAGCGCATCCTCTCAACGGCAATACGGTTCTCCGTTCCTTCCAGTTGGCTTTGCAGCGCCAGAAAATTTTGATCGGATTTTAATTGCGGATAGTTCTCAGAGACTAACAATAACCGTGACAACGCTCCTGTCATCGCATTGGCGTTATCAACCTTATCCTGAATCGTTTTGGCTTCTCCCCATTGGCTGCGCAACCGGGTCACATCCTCAAGAACGGTCTTTTCCTGGTTGGCAAAACCTTTGACGGTATTAACAAGATTAGGAATTAAGTCATTGCGGCGCTGCAATTGATTTTCGACCTGCGCCCAAGCGGATTTGACTTGCTCATCTTTGGATACTGCCATATCGTAACCGTTTTTGTACCAGCCAAAGCCCATAAAGAATAAAACAGCTATAACACCTAATACGATAAGCCCCTTCTTCATAATCATGTCTCCTTTTATTGTAGACTAAGATAATTTTTACCAACTTCCCGAAGCGCCGCCGCCGCCGCTCATCCCACCGCCAAAACCTCCAAAGCCGCCGCCGAATCCGCCACCACCACCGCTAAAACCTCCGCCGCCCCAATTCCCGCGCCCACCGCCGTACCCCCCGCCAGTGTACATAAGCGGCAAATATATAAGGTTCCTAAAAATAATCATTATAACGAAAATAAAGAAAATCAATCTAAATAATCTAGACGAAGTTTCATCATCTTCGCTCTGCAAAGACTGGGCGATGCGGCCTTCTTGTCCGGTGATCTCAATGCCTTGGGCTTTGGCAATGACACTGACAATAGCGGTTGCGCCATCTTTGATGCCCGTCGAATAATCTCCGGATTTAAATGAGGGAACGATGATATCACGGATAATTTTACCGGAAATAAGATCCGTCAGTGTCCCTTCCAGCCCATAACCGTTTTCAATGCGCACTTTGCGGTCTGAAACAGCGACTAACAGTAAAACGCCATTGTCCTTGCCTTTTTGCCCGATGCCCCAACGCTGGAACAATTGAACAGCATAACCTTCAATGGTCTCCGGCTCCGTGCTCTTGACGGTGACAACCGCCAACTGATCGGTCGTTTTATCTTCCAGTTCCTGCGCCAACCGCGTGATATATTCTTTATCCTCCGCGCTAATCGTACCGGCAAAATCGCTGACGTAACCTTGCGGTGCGGCTGGATAATTCTGCGCCCAGACGGTAGTGCTTATGCCCCCTGACACAATTAAAAATACATAAAAAATTTGGTAAAACTTTTTCATACGTGCTCGACTGCTCGTATAAGTTTTTCTAATTCGATCAAATATTTTTCCGTTAACTCCCGTGCCTGCGTGTTAGACATCCGCAAACCAGCAGTTCGGTGGTGATGGATCTCTTCGAAAACTCGGCTGTCCAATGAATAGGTTTTAGCCAACAAACGGATAATCTCGTTCTTGTCGATTTCCACCATCTGATTTTTCAGGCGGATTAAATTACGAAAGATGGGAAGAAGCGCGTGCAGAGATTCCTTTAAGAGCATCTCCACTGCCCGCGTATTCAAACCTTTTTCTAAATACGCCTGACGGATGCGCAGGAATTTCCCTTTTATTTCATGTTCACAAAAAAGCCGTAAATTTTTCGGATCGACATTAAGCGAAGCAAAATAATCTTCGCCGTAAACCAGCACATGATTTTCCTTGATCTCCAGAAATTCGACCGGAAAAACATCCAGCGACGAAGCAATGTAACCTTTAGTGAAAAATAACGGCGTGGCGATACGCTGTTTTAAGCCACGACTGATCAATTTTAAAGCGCGTTGATAATTGGGTGCGCCCATTTCATCAATGATAACGGCAGAATTAATATCCGAACGTTTCTCTGTATAATTCTTCCCGGCCGCCGAGCCGTAAATGACGACGGAACGGATTTGCCCGGGATACAAACTTAACAAGTCCTGAAGGTAAGGCGAAAATTTATTTTTCACCTCTACCGGCAGCTTATCCAAATTCTTAAAATCTTCCACAATCTCCTCCTCTTTAGTTTTAATTTTAATAGAGGATATTATACAGCCAGGAAGAATTTATAAATAGCTGGAAAATTTAAATTTATGCGAATTGCCTAATTTTGTCACTGTGGATAGGGAAAAACTAGAGAGGTTCCGCGTCTTGCAATTGCTTTCCTTGGATCAAAATGCCTAGCACGGCTAAACATAACGCCAAGGCAATGGAAAAAGTTGGAGTAAGGGCAAGTGATTCAACAATTAACATGGCGCCGATTAAAGAAGACAAGACAATGACCGCCCAATCAAGTAAAACCGCTGTAACCATACCGCCGACAGCGGCCCCAATGATAAATACCAGCCAATCATAGGAATGTGTATAGCTCGGTGAAAAGAAAATTGACATATTTAATCCAAGTATCCCACCGGCAAACATGCCGGTAATTATCAAATCAATACGATAAAAAATAAGCGCAAAAATAATTCCGATTAAACCACATACCAGCGCCAAAGCGAATTGCAGCCAATCGGGTTGGGTTGAAAAAAACTGTTCTGCCAGCTTAAAAGTGAAGACGAATCCTATCACGCCGACAAATAGCCAAAACAATTGCCGCCCTAAAAGGAGCAAAAATGTCCCGGCTATCACATTTAGAAATATTACACTCATCCCACGCCCTCAAAACTTTTCTTATTTCGGAAATTGCTTGCTTTCTGCAACATACACTGTTTTGATGTTCACAAATTCCCGGATGCCAAATGATGATAATTCCCGGCCATAGCCGGATTCTTTAATCCCGCCAAAAGGCAATCTGGGGTCGGACCTGACAAGTGTATTCACAAAACAATTCCCTGCTTCTAACTGTGTCGCAGCTGATCGCTCCCCCACTTTTATATTTTTAGTGAAGACAGCGGCACCTAAGCCGAAGGATGTGTCATTAGCCACTTTCACAGCTTCCTTTTCGTTGGGAACACTGATAATACTAGCCACCGGACCAAATATCTCTTCATCATACGCGGGCATTCCTTTTTTGACATCGGTTAAGACCGTTGGCGGATAAAATGCGCCCGTTATTTTTGGAATAAAACCTCCACACAAAAGCTGAGCTCCCCTGGCAATGCTTTTCTGTACCTGTGCATGAAGCCGATTACGCAAATCAAATCTTGCCAACGGCCCTAAGGTTGTGCGTGGGTCTCTGGGATTTCCCATGATGTGCTTTATCATGTACTTAACAACAATTTTTTCGAAATAATATTTAATTGAGCTAGTAACAATAAACCTTTTCGCCGCAATACAACTTTGTCCACCATTAAGCATACGCGAAGCCACGCACATCTTGGCCGCCATTTCCAGGTCGGCATCGTCAAAGATGATATAAGGGTCGCTTCCTCCCAATTCTAAAACTGTTTTCTTTAAATATTTCCCTGCCTTGGAAGCCACCGCTTTGCCAGCCGACGTACTTCCCGTTAAGGTCACAGCTTTAATCAATGGGTTTTCAATCACCTTTGACACATGCGAAGTAGAAATAACTAAAGTGCGCAATAAATTATTTGGAAAACCGGCCATTTTGACAATATTTTCAATAGCCAAGGCACAGCCCGTGACATTTAAAGCATGTTTAAGAATAGCTCCGTTGCCGGCCATTAATCCCGGCGCTAGAAAACGGAACACCTGCCAAAAGGGAAAATTCCACGGCATAATCGCTAGAATGATCCCTAGGGGCTGAAAAGTTACATAACTTTTAGCTGCATCCGTCTTGATTAATTCTTCAGAAAGAAAGTGAACAGCATTGTGTGCATAATATTTGCAGACCCATATACATTTCTCGATTTCGATTTCAGCTTGCGGGAGCGGTTTACCCATCTCCTCTGCCATCAGATGCGCTAATTTAGTTTTTCTGGTTTGCAAAATATCCGCTGCGCTTTTCATGCACTTTGCCCGCTCAGGAAAACCCACATTTTTCCATTTAGAAAAAGCTTGCTGGACTTTGTCAATTATTTGTTTCGTTTCCCTTAAGGACATTTCCGAATAAGAGCTGATTTTCTTTCCTGTTGCCGGATTAATCGTCTCTATCTTCATAATTAAGTAGCCTCCATCTTATCGTACTCACTAAACTCTTTATGAAGTTTATTAACGAGTTCAAAATTTACCTGCGTATTAACTGTTATTTCAACCACGCACAGCTCCTGGGCATTGATAGCTTCTTTAAGCTGTTGATTCAATTCCTTTACTGTTTGCGGATGGTAACCTTTAATCCCGAAACTTTCCGCATACTTTTTAAAATCTGGATTATTGATATGCGTCGACGTTGACCGGCCGCGATTCATCTCCTGCTTCCAACTGACCAACCCATAATCATTGTCATTAAATATAATAACCGTAAAATTCAAATTAAGACGTTTGGCTGTCTCCAACTCCTGAGAATTCATCAAAAACCCGCCGTCTCCCATGGCGGCAACCACGCGTCCTTGCGGATAGATTAATGATGCGGCCACCGCTCCGGGCAAGGCAATCCCCATGCTCGCCAATCCGTTTGAAATAATACAACTATTGGGGCAACACGTAAGGTAATTACGCGCAATCCATATTTTATGAGCCCCAACGTCACTGATCAGGATATCATCATCGTGGTCCAAAATAGAATGGATGATATTAATCGCTCCCGGAATCGTCAACATATCATTCTCGTTAAGGTCATAACTTCGGATATCCTCTAATATTTTTTTTCGCACAGGTTCATACCACGATGTATCAAAGGAACAAACCTCATTGTTTAAGGCCTTATCTAGATGCCAAAGTGCCGAAGAGATATCACATATAACCTCGACTACCGGTTGATAATGGGTGTAAACTTCGGCCGCGCTAAAATCAATATGAATAATAGTCTTAGCATTATGTGGGTTCCACTTCTCCGGTGCGTATTCAGCAATATCATACCCAATAGCCACAATAAGATCCGCTTGATCAACAGCCTCCATAATGTAATCTCGGAAACCTAATCCAATACTTAATAAAGACTGAGGGCATTCGTCGGACACAGCGCCTTTTCCCATAAAAGTATGAACAACCGGAATTTTTAATTTATCCACCAAGTGGCGCAACTGTTTTGATGCTAGTTTACGGATCGCCCCATTGCCGGCAATGACAAGTGGCCGATGGGATTTTTTAATTAGATCGACTGTCTGGGAAAGAACTTTATAATCGGGTGAAGGGCGCCTGATTTCTTCTACTTTAATAGGTTGGGCCAAAGATTCTTGCCGGGCAACATCTTCCGATAACTCAATATGGGTCGCTCCCGGTTTTTCCATTTCCGCAATTTTAAAAGCTTTATGAATAACCTCCGGCACAATATCCGCATCGGAAATGGCCGTATTCCATTTGGTTATTGGCCGAAACATGTTAACAATATCTAAACGCTGATGACTTTCCTGATGCAAGCGTTCCAAGCTTCCTTGCCCTGTTATCGCGACGACAGGGCTTTTATCCAAATGGGCATCGGCAATGCCGGTAATTAAATTCGTTGCCCCAGGCCCGAGTGTGCTTAAACAAACTCCGGCCCGCCCCGTTAAACGACCCCACACATCGGCCATGAAAGCAGCTCCCTGTTCATGCCTTGTCGGAACAAATTGAATCGCTGAATCGGCAAGCGCGAACAAAAGGTCTTCATTCTCTTCGCCGGGCAGGCCAAAAACATAACGGACACCTTCATTCTCCAAACATTTCACAAATAATTTGGCAACTTGCATAAATTTTTTATTTGTCTTTTTTATCCATTAAAATATTTTTATTTCTTACCATCTTTTTTGTGGGACTTTAGCACCATGTTTGCGGGCCTGCGAAAGCCCAATCGCCACGGCTTGCTTACGGCTTCTAACTTTTTTGCCGCTTCTTCCCATCCGGAGTTCTCCTTTTTTATATTCTCTCATTGCCTTTTCTACTTCTTTTTGCGCTTTGGGGCCATATTTAGCCATCTCTGCCTCCTAATTGTTAAAGAAGACCTACGCTCTAAATTTTTACCCAGGATGTCTCTTAGACAACTTGTTCGGCCTGCGCATTAATGAACCCTTCTGCCAGTTCATTAAGTTTAAGGTCGGCATTCTTTTCCTCTTCTAATGTTTGAGTGAGCAGCGCTTCCACATCTTCCTGTCCTAAGACCGAAGCGTGGCACCGCGCTGTTCCATAGCCAGCAATTTCATAATGCTCGACGCGCTGGGCCGCTGTAATAATGGCCGCATCTCGAACCGGAGAACTTTCTTCTGATTCCTTTAGAACTTCATCCCCTTCTTTGATAAGACCTTGCATCGCTAGGCAAGTAGTTCGCTTAGGTTTTTCACCCAGTTGATTAAAAATTTCTTTCAACCGGTTAACATGATTTTTAGTTTGATTTAGATGATTTTCTATGACTGTCCTAAGCTCATTCGAGTTTGTTGCCTTTGACATATTAGGCAAAGCCCTGGTTAGCTGATTTTCAGCATCATATAAATCACTCAGTTCTTTAAGAAATAAATCTTTTAGAGTTGAAATTTTATTAGTCATTGTCTTCTCTCCTTTCTTATGCGCTGATTTCATTAATTATATTTTTTTAGAAAATCATCTAGTTCCCGGCGTGCTCTAGTTTTTTCCCAACCATAACGTTCTTGAAGAATCCCCAAGAATCTTTCTGACTCACCTTCAATCTTATCCAAATCATTATCAGTTAATTCTCCCCACTGTTCTTTTGCTCTTCCCTTAATTTGATGCCACTTACCTTTTAAAACTTGTGTATTCATCACATCCTCCTTTCTTTATACTTTATATACCCTCAATTCCTCTTATCCTAGTGGCGGCGTCCGTCTCCCTGTTAATAAAGAGAGCACAAATAACACCAAAAAGACAAAAAATAATATTTGAGCAATCTCAGTTGCTGTGCCAGCAATGCCGCCGAAGCCCAGCACTGCGGCTATAATTGCAACAATTAAAAAAGTAACTGACCAATTTAGCATGTTACCCTCCTTATGTTAGTTACTCATTTTTTTCAATGGTTTGTTTGATATTCTTTCCAGAATTCTCTAAATCTTGTCCTACCCCTTTTGCTGTTTCACAACCTGAGAGATAAAGGACAACTACTACCGTAATAACCAAGGAAATAGTTTTTTTCATAGAACCCTCCTACATTTAACAGCCGTGATTTTCCTACCAGGGTGGCTAAAACTCACCCTGCTTCTTTGTAAATATTATAGAAGAACATTTTTATTTTGTAGAGCTGGTCCGCCCACCAATTCTGGACTTATTTCCACTAATTAGAACGTGTAATAATAAATAAGGGCGCCATTAAAATGGCGCCCTCTACAGTGTTTAACTCCTCTTTACTTTTGCTGGGACACCTGATCAGTCAAATGATCAGCCTGAAAAAGTTGCATCCAACGTTTTTCAGATAATAACAAATATAAAAAAAGCCCGCCAAATATGATGATACACATTAAAGCAAATGTCATCATCATTCCAACACGCATCGAGGGGGGCTCCGCTGTCGAAAATAAAATCGTCAAACACAACATTGTTATTCCACTAATAGAAAATACCATACAAAAAAGCATCGCCATAAGATAAAGCATTAAACTACGAAAAATCTTGATAGTTTTCAAATAAGCTATAGACGTCTTAATGCTGATCATTCCTTTGGACAGGTTCATGATCTTATCAATCAACAAAGCTGAGAACAGAGTTGCCCTCATCTTTTACCTTCTTTTCTACTGCCCCAGAAATAGCCGACCAGTAAGGCGACGACGGCAACTCCCGTCAAATACTGTACCGGCTTATCATGGATTTCTTCATCCACATGCTTTATTGTATCTTTAAAATAATGCTGTCCTTTTTTGATCGCATCTTCAATCCTTTTTTCACCTTCATGAACAGCTTCGGAAATACGCTCTTTAACATGGTCGACTTTTTGAGCACTGTCTTCAAACACATCATGGATGTGTTGATAACGGCCGCCTATCAATCTTACTAATTCATCTTTCTTTTCCCTTGCTGCCTCTTCTAATAACGATAAAGCATCACGAATTTTATCTCTTTCCTGTATCATGGCAACCTCCTCTTTAAGAAAAATACCTTATATCGATCACTCCCTCCGATGATCGAACTTCTGATAATGTAATTTTATAGACTTCCATATAATAATTTATTGATCCTGATATTTTCTTCTTAATTCCTTCTCAGATTCAAACCAATCCGATTGATCGAGTCCCGGGCTTCCACCTCTTTTTAAAAAGCGGAAATAAGCCGCTTCTCGAACCATGGAGCTGAATTGCTCAGGTTTTGCCTCATTTTTTACCTGCTGTTTTGATGAATAGTTTTGCTGTACCATTTTCCTCCTCCTTTCCCAACCCATCTCTGTTTAATGTTTACACCTTTTTTATACACCAAACACAAAAATTCTACAGGGCTTATTTCCTTAGATTATAGACATTCTTCCACATCTTAACGGACCGTCTTTTTTGCATAAAAAGTCTATTATTGGCGGAAACAGATAGTTTATTTAAAGAATTAAATTTATATAATAAATATTATTTTCTGATTACGGAGGAGCCATGCCAATTCTTTGTTGTGAACAACATGAATTTATACTTATCCCACCTAGAAAAGTGCCGGTGGTTGCACAGGCAGATGTTTTGGTTGTTGGCGGCGGGCCTGCGGGCATCGGGGCTGCTCTTGGCGCAGCAAAGGCCGGGGTCAAAGTTGTACTGGTGGAACGCTATGGCTTTTTGGGCGGAAATGCCACGGCCGCCTTAGTAATGCCGCTGATGTCTTTTCATACCCAATATAGTTATGCCAAAAACGAGGATCAAAAACCATATCGGCTTTGGCCTTATGACCATGGCCCAGGCGAACCAGTGATTGCCGGAGTACTCAATGAATTTCTTAACGAACTTATCGCTAATAGCGGAGCTATCAATCCTTCCCAAGAGACAGGATACGTAGTTCCATTTGATCCCGAAATTTTTAAATGGACAGCCCTGAAGATTCTTGAACGGGCAGGAGTTTTTATGCTTTTTCATGCGCTGGCCTGCGATGTCATCAAAAAAGATTCCACATTAAAAGGAGTTTTGTTCGAAACTAAATCAGGCCCTATTATTATCAATGCCAAAATGACGGTGGACTGCACGGGCGATGGTGACATCGCTTACCAAAGCGGCGAAGAGTATGATCTGGGACGTGTAGAAGATGGATTAACTCAACCCATGACGTTGATGTTTCGCATGGGAAATTTTAACCCCTTTCTTTTTCAGGATTATGTGCGTCAGCATCCCAACCAATGGAAAGGCGTGCACGGGTTGTGGGATCTGATCAAGAAGGCTTCCGAAGAAGGCCAGCTTCAGCTACCCCGAGAAGATTTCCTTTGTTTTTCGACGGTGCATCAAGACGAGCTTAGTGTCAATTCAACGCGTGTCACCAACGTATCAGGAGTCAGTGTTTGGGATTTGAGCCGGGCAGAATATATAAGCAGGCAGCAGATGCAACAAATTGTAAATTTCCTTAATAAATATGTTCCGGGGTTTGCGGATTCCTATGTTATTCAAAGCGGTGTCCAGGTGGGTGTCCGGGAAACAAGGCGGGTCCGCGGGCTTTATACGTTAACCGAAGAGGATATCTTATCAGCAAAAAAATTTAATGATGTCATTGCACGCAGCACATATCCCATTGATGTGCATAATCCGCTTGGTAAAGGAACCATTTTAAAACATTTGCCTTTGGGTGAGTCCTATGACATTCCTTTGCGTTGCCTTATCCCAAAAAAATTGAAAGGGTTGCTTGTCGCGGGCCGATGCATTTCAGGAACTCACGAAGCTCATTCGTCTTACCGTGTTATGCCCGTCTGCATGGCCACCGGACACGCAGCTGGCGTCTGCGCGGCACTAACCATAAAAGAAAATATTCCTGCCCAAGAAATTTCGGCGACGATTGTCCAAAAAGAGTTGATTCAGCAAGGAGCCAATCTAGGGCAAAAAGGCCGCTTCGCATTTACTGGTTCTAACAAAAAAAATAACGGGAGAAAAGAATATGAAACCATATAAGATTGGGATCTCCGGTTCCTATGGAGGATTAAACTTAGGTGATGAAGCTATTCTAGAAGTAATTCTCGAGCATTTAAAAAAGAAATGGCAGGCTGATGTTGTTGTTTTTTCCAGAAATCCTGACGACACTCAACAACGTCATAAAGTTCGGTCGGTTTCTCTCCATAAAATGCACAAAGATGACGCCTGCAAGGAACTGCGTGAATTGGATCTTTTTATTCTTGGTGGCGGGGGAATCTTATTTGAAGGAATAGCTGATTTATTTCTACGTGACGTCAATTGGGCCAAGGAATGCAACATCCCGGTCATGGTTTTTGGTATAAGTGTTGGTCCCATCAGCAAGGTGGAAACTAAAGAATTAGTCAAAAACACCCTGACAAAAGTTGACCGCATCACCGTCCGTGAAAACGAGGCCAAAAAAACACTCAATGACCTTGGTGTCACTCAACCGATTGAAGTGACGGCGGATCTGGCGTTACTGTTAAAGCCAGAAAATTTTACACGCGAGATGCTTGAAAAACAAGGAGTCAAACTATATAAAGAGCGTCCCGTAATAGGATTTTCGGTGCGAGAGCCAGGAAATGCGGCACCCGATTTAAATGTAGAACAGTACCACGAAGTGCTGGCCAATGCAGCTGATTTCATGATCGAACGTTTCCAGGCAGAGATCCTTTTTATCCCCATGGAACGAATGGAAAACAAAGACCTTCAACACTCGCACGCCGTAATCGCTAAAATGATGAATGCCCAATCAGCCCATGTCCTTAAAGGAGAATTCTCTTCCACCCAAATTCTTGGGCTAATGAAACATATGGAATTTGTTGTCGGCATGCGGCTGCATTTCTTGATTTTTGCCGCGATCCACGGTGTCCCCTTTATCCCGTTGCCTTATGCATCAAAAGTGATGGGATTTTTACAAACCTTGGAAATGCCTACGCCACCTTTAAAAGAAATTAACTCTGGTAAACTTTGTGCGTTCCTTGATAGTGTATGGGATTCACGTCAATCTATTAGCGAGCAACTTAAGAAAAAGATTCCTGCCCTCCAGGATCAAGCCAGGAAGAATTTCCAAGAACTCTCTCATTTGCTCGAATCTCTCCCAGCGGTGGTGGGGAAAAAACAATAAATACGAAAATTTCTTATTTTCTTGAAATAGAATATTATAAATACCCTATTCCCATTAACCGTTTACATTTTTGAACGTTGCTCATGGAATAGTTCTGGAAATACCGTGTCTTTAATAAATCTTTGTCTCTGCCTTCGCTTATGGCAATACGTTCATCCAGTTCTGGAATATTAAAAGGGAATATGATTACTTTTCGGCAATGAGTCATCAATAATTCTTTTAATTTTTGTGGCGTGTAGAAACGGATATTATATAAATCATCATATTGAGAAAGGAATTCGAACTTTTTGACAAGGTTGGCATTAAGCCCATTATGAACACTGCAAACAATCATTTCTCTGGTAACGCGGGTTTGTTCTTTAAGTAATTGATGAATTTCCTGGTCATTATCGAAATTGACAAAAAAACCGTTATGGAAAGAAACATCGAATGATTTATCTTCAAAGCCAATATTCTTTGCATTCATGACAAATGTTTTATGTCTAAATTGAGGATTACTTCGCCGGGCCATTTGAACAGCTTTAAAGCAAAGATCAATACCTGTGCAGGAAATACCCCATTGATTAAGACAAAAAGTATCATGAAAACTGCCTGCGGCAATTTCTAATACCTTTATGTCAGTTTTCCAAAGGAAAAAATACAAATAAAACGCCTGTAAAGGGGCGTAATTTATATATTCATCAAAATGCCGATCCCAATTTTGAGTCCAAAACTCTTGCGTATTACTTAACATTCAAATTCCCTCTTTCGGTTCATACGGAAGTTCGTCGATCTTTGCCGCCATAATGAAATCATTGTCAGATAGCCCGCCAACAGCATGGGTCGTAAAATCCACTCTTAATTTTCGGTAATTTGTTAAATGGATGTCCGGATGATGGCCCTCTGCTTCGGCGACTTCTGCCACATCTTTAATAAAGTCAATAGCCGATGAAAAATTCTTCATCTGAAATTCACGGAATAAACCCTTATCATTACCCGTAACGTGCCAATCGGGTATTTCTCTTAAATAGGCCCAAAAGTCGTCCCTAGACAAAGGGCTTTCATTGTCCTCGTATGGTTGACATTTCTTTTGCGCTAACCTCTCTTTTGTTTTTATCGTCATAGTAACCTCCTTTATCCGCAAACATCTTTTATCTTATTGAACATTTCTATTTTTATAATAGAAAAAATGATTTGGTACTTAAACCTTCTTCTTCTCCTATTTCTGGACATTTTTCTACTATGCAATAAAAAAGATACTAAGGAAGGATGCTCAAGAAAGCATTTATGGAGATCCCACGGCTTAACAGCCGTGGTTTTTGGCGAAGGTGGATAAAAAAATTAGGAAGAGATACTTGCGGATTGTTGAAGAGGAAGTTTGATGGTGACGGTCGCCCCTTTGTGCAATTGGCTATCGATAGCTATGGAGCCATGATGTCCTTTAATAATTTCATGAGCAACCGTGAGGCCTAAGCCGGTTCCGGTATGTTTCCCGCTAAAAAAAGGCTCAAAGATTTTCTCCTGGTCTTCAGGCTTAATGCCTTGACCATTATCGGCTACCTTAATGACAAGGGAATTATTCTCTACGCTCGCTTTGATATTAACTTTCCCTTTCTTTTTTTCGGGAATGGCCTCATAGGCATTTGTTAAAACATTAGTTAAAACTTCTCTGATCTGCTGAGGGTCGATCGGTATAGAGATCCCGATGATTTCTTTAGTATTTTTTATTATATTCATCCGATTTTTATCAAACCTTATTTTGATGGTATCAACAAATTCAGCAATAAAATTCTTAATTTTAACAGTTTGGTAAATAGGATTTCTAATACGCGAGTATTCCAAGAGATTATTAATAATGCCCTCTCCCTCAGCAACCATTTTCTCTATACTGTTAATATTATGGTCAAGTCGGTGGTTCTTATTTTTCCTGCCGATATTCCAAGCAGCTGCTTGAATGACGCAAAGGGGATGGCGTAGTTCATGCGCTACAACAGCCGCCAATCGCCCCAAATCAGAGAAATGCTTTTCTTTGTCCAAATCTTCTTGGGTCTTAATCAATGTTTCCGTTTTAATTTGTGCCTCTTTGGCGATGCTCTCTCGCTGATGTTTTAATCTTTTATGTTCATTAAGCAACTGTTGCTTCTCGGTTTGCAACTGACGCAACTTTTTTAAATGCGGCGTCAAATTCTGGTCAATAACAATGATGCTTTCGACGCGGCCTTGTGAATCATGCATGGGAATTTTTATGGCCCACACATTAAGGGCATGGCCTTCTTTTGTAATCCTTTTGGTTTCAAATGATTCGACCACTCCCCCTTCTTGCATACGTTTTAAAGAGGAAAGAAATTGTTTAGATTCATTTTTAGGGACAATGCTTCTTACTTTCTTCTCAAAAACTTCGTTCTCTTTCCATCCATACATATTCTGTGCACTTTTGGTCCACCTGAGAATCCTGCCTTTCTTATCCATAGTAAATATGGCATTCTTCGACCGGGCTAACATTCTTGGTGTCAATTGCAAGCCGATCGACTTTCTTGTTTTCTTGAGAAAAGAACTATCTGTATGCTTTTTAACTTCCTTCAGGAATGCTCGTTCCCGATAATGCTTGGGAGTGCAGTTGTTAAATTTATGAAAAACTTTAATAAATGATTCTGAATTTTGATAGCCTAACCGATAGGCAATTTCTTCGATGTTGTCTCCTTTATTTCTTAAGAGTTCTTTAGCTCTCTCCATCCGGATTTTAAGTTTGTAGTCGCTGAATCGCGTTGAAGTGTGTTCTTTAAACAAACGGCTCAAATATTTCGGGCTCAGGCAAACCGCATTGGCCACATCTTCCAGCGTCAATTTCTTATCATAATTTCTTTGGGCAAAATACTTGGCTTGCTCAATTTTGCCGATTACCCCGCCGGTATTTTTATCTTTCTCCCCTTTGGGAGATGATAAAACTAATTCTTTAAGTTTTTCAAGTTTTTGGGCATTCAAGGGTTTTTCGATAAAGTCAGTGGCATGCCCGCGTAAACTCTCGATAGCAACTTCTTGGCTTGCTTGCCCGGTGAGTAACACAATGCGGATATTCGGTGTGGTATCTTGTATTTCCCTAAGAAGATCCGTGCCCTTCATTCCCGGCATCATTTGATCCAATATAATTAGATCAATATTATGTGGTTTTTTGAGAATTTTGAGCATCTCTTCCCCATCCGCTGCTTCAATAATATCGAATTCTTCCATAACTTCACGGAATTCAGAACGGAAATAGGGATCATCATCAACCAAAAGAATATGATAGGGCATATCCTCACCTCTTGAGAAAGGTTTGATGTTTTCTGCTGGTATCCTAACATATTATGGCAGAAAGTGAAAATATAAAAATTAAGCGGCTTTTCTCAAATGGATAACTTTAAAACATTGAGCAAGAAATTTATGCGGGAGGAATGCCTGGCTAGCTTTAGACATTTGTTACTTGGTAAGAGGTCTTCTTTAAATCTTCGCTGCGGTAAAGTTTGATGAGTTCTTTAATTCCATCGGCTAAGGACACATCCGCTTTAAACCCGGTCTTTTCGATCTTTTCGTTACTGACAATATAATCACGTTTATCAGGATCTTTGCCGTGTTTGTCCTCGGTGATTTCAAATTCAGGAACCTGCTTTTTAATCTCCCGGCAAAGTTCCAGCTTACTTAAATTCGCTTCGCTTAATCCGACGTTATATGGTTCATTTTTCAGCCGGTCAAAACGGTTTAAGGCATGGACAAACGCTTTGGCGATATCGCGGACGTGGACAAAGTTACGCTTAAAATGGCCTTCGAATAATTTGATCTTCTTATCTTTGACAGCTTTGTAGGTGAAATCATTAACCAAAAGATCCAGCCGCATCCGCGGTGAAACGCCAAACGCCGTTGCCAGCCTCAGTGTGATCGCTTGTTTTGCATCTAAAAGTTCTTTTTCTGCTTGAACTTTTAACTTGCCGTAAAGTGAAACCGGCCTTAAAGGAGTTTTTTCGTTACAGAATTTCCCTTTTTCACCAACACCATAACCGCTATTAGTCGTCGGATAAATGATCATTTGCGCGGGGCTGCGCAATTTTAAAATAAGCCGCAGGGCATCAATGACAATCTCTTCCGCCTCTTTAGGCTTTTGGTCACACAATGGCGCGCCGGTCAAACATGCCAAAGGAAATACCGCATCTGCTTTTGCCATAAGCTTCTTAACAATCACTTTATCCCTGGCATCCCCATGAATCGCGGTAACACCCTTTTTCGGCCAAACATTAACGACGTGGTCCTGGCGGTACATAAAGTTATCCAAAACAACAACCTCATGCCCTCCCTTAACTAATATGGGCACCATTGTTGATCCCAAATATCCTGCGCCACCTGTGACTAAAATTTTCATTTCTTAACTATTCTTTTAATGCCTTCATCCAAACTCACCTTTGGCTGCCAGCCAAGTTTATTGATACGCCCTGAATCAAGCAACTTTTGCGGCGCGCCGTTGGGTTTGGAAGAATCATAAATAATTTTTCCGGAAAAATTTGTCAACTTGGCAATCAGTTCGGCCAATTCCTTTATCGAAACATCTTTGCCAGCACCGATATTGATAACCTGTCCTTCCTCGTAGTGTTCCAGCAAGAATAAACACGCGTCAATGAAATCATCGATATAAAGAAATTCACGCCGTGGCTTGCCCGTTCCCCAAACTACCACTTCTTTTTTATTTTCTTTGATGGCCTGAGTAAATTTTCCAATCAAGGCCCCCATCACATGCGCTTTCTCTACATCAATATCATCCTGTTGACCGTAGATTGTCGCCGGAATAACCGCGATGGCATTAAAGCCATATTGTTTACGATACGCTTGGCAGAGTTTTATCCCGGCAATTTTGGCAAGTGAATACGCTTCGCTGGTTTCTTCCAGTGATCCGGTTAATAAATGTTCTTCTTTCATCGGCTGCGGGCAATCTTTCGGATACACGCACGAAGCGCCGATATAAAACAATTTTTTTGCGCCGAACTTCCAAGCTGAATAAATAATATTATTCTGGCTTTCCAGATTATGGTAGAGAAACTCGGCCGGATTATCGATATTGGCCTGAATTCCGCCGGAACGCGTAGATCCAAGGAAAATATACTCCGGGCGATTGTTTTGGAAGAATTCATAAACGGAAGGCTGAACGGTTGTGTTAAGCGCGATTTCTGAAGAAGACGTGACGTTGGTATAACCCGCCGAGCGCAGGTGTTTCGTCAATAGCTGTTCAATGATATCATTGTGCCCGACAATCAGGATCTTGGAGTCTTTGTTCATTTTTGCTGGTAATAGTTCCCGTGCTCGATCATCAAGACTGTTTTGGGATCCGGACGTTCAAGCGCACTTTTATAGGCTGGAAAGATATCCTCAGGCTCATTGAGCTCCTTGACCTCGATCCAGTGGAACATATCACGAAAAGCTTGCGCGTAATTGCCGACGTGCTGATGCCCGGGATGCACGGGTGCGTCGGGCCCGACGGCAACACGGATGATAATGCGTGGCAGTACCTGATCTGAGCTGATGGCGGGGATTTTGTCCAACATATTAGCCATGTCGGCGGTGGCAATGAGCAAAAAATTCTGGCGCGGATAGACGGAGATAGGAACATACCCCGCCAAGGCGAGTCCGATCGTAAACTGCATCTGAAAACTTTCGTTGATCGGCATCTCCAGCGCCCGGTCTTTGGGGCAATCGCGCAACGTTTGAAACATAAACGTGCCCGGGCCGGCAACCGTTTGCCCGACAAAAAGCGTTTTAGGCTGCTGTGCCACCCATTCCATCGTTCGCTTTAATTCATCAAAATATTTCATTAGAACTTTATGAGCTTCCCCAACCCCGAATGCGGATATTCGTTCACGTATTTAAAATAAATAATCTTTGATTCATACTTTGTCCCCGTAAACCACGGGTCAGGCGAGCCCCAGACTTCCCGGGTGTTGGTCATGACGCTCACCCCGTTATCGCAGACGATAAAAGTAGCCGGCAGGTCGAAATTGTAAACATATTTGACCGCTTCATGGAAGACCCCGGTTTCCGCCGACATGTCGCCGCAAAAAAGAAAGGCCCTGCCCTTCTTGTTTTGATTTTTAAGCGCCCACGCGAGGCCGGCGGCCGTTCCCATCAAACTCCCGACGATCCCTGAGCAAAGGACTTTATATTTAGGGAAACACAACGAGATACTTTTTCCATCAAGGATCGCTTGCTTGACCTCTTCACGCGGGACACCTTTGAGAAGAGCAAGTTCATGCGAATCCCAAAAACCTAATACCCAGTCATCGTCGCCAATCTTGTGGTCGTGAAAAATTTTGATCAATTGCTCTTCGCGCCCGGCGCGCAAATGCACCGGTGCACGAATCGCACCCGTTGCATAAATCTCCGCGATCTCTTTTTCAAAATTCGCCAAGTCTTCTTTAGTCAGCATATTTGAAAAATTTAAAGATTCGCCGAAAACCAGGCGATCGTGCTCTTTAAGCCTTCTTCTAATTTTATTTTTGGCGACCACTTAAGCTGTTTTTTTGCCAAAGTGATGTCCGGCCGTCGCTGCTTGGGGTCATCTACGGGAAGTGGTTTGAAAATAATTTTGCTTTTGGTTTTAACCACTTTTAAAACCATTTGAGCAAATTCTAAAATCGTGAATTCATCGGGATTACCGATATTAACCGGGGTGTGAATATTAGACTGCAGGAGCCTTATTATCCCCTCAATCAAATCAGAATAATAACAAAACGAACGCGTTTGTTTGCCATTGCCGTAAACAGTTAAAGGCTTATTATTTAATGCCTCAAAAATAAAATTGGGTACGACGCGGCCGTCTTTGATGCGCATGCGTGGGCCGTAGGTATTAAAAATCCGTACGATGCGAGTGTCGAGTTTGTGGTAACGGTGATATGCCATTGTCATTGCTTCGGCAAAACGTTTCGCTTCATCGTAAACCCCGCGCGGGCCGATGGGGTTCACGTGCCCCCAGTAATCTTCTCTCTGCGGATGAACCTTGGGGTCGCCGTAAACTTCCGAAGTTGAGGCCAAAAAAAATCGCGCTTTTTTAAATCTGGCCAAGCCAAGCGCGTTATGTGTCCCCAGGGCCCCGACCTTTAAAGTCGGAATGGGGTAATTTAAATAATCAATCGGGCTCGCCGGCGAAGCAAAATGCAAAATGTAATCAACCCGGCCGGCAATGAGCAATGTTTTAGAAATATCATGCTTAATAAGGTGGAAATTCTTTTCTTTCTTTAAATGAGCAATATTTTTCAGGTTACCCGTAATAAAATTATCCACACACAATACCCGGCAGCCTTCAGAGATAAAGCGGTCGCACAAATGGCTACCTAAAAATCCGGCGCCACCGGTAATAACAACTGTTTTTTTGCGTTTAGACATTATAATTTGATAACCTTTTTGTTTTTTATCCCTTTATACACATTGCGGATATCAAAAATCAAACGCGCAGCGCGCAGAATTTTTGGGTAATCAACATGGGTATGATCCGTGGCGATAAGCACACAATCATACCGGGATAAATTTTGTTTATTTAAAGCGATCGACACCATGTCAATCGCCCCGATTTTAAGATAGGGAATGATCGGGTCAAAATAATCGACCTGATATTTTCTTTCTTGTAAAATTTCAATTAATTTTAACGGCGGTGACTTCCGCAAATCTTTTACATCCTTTTTGTACGTCGCCCCAATAACAAGGAGTTTTGTTTTGGCTGGCGATTTGGAATTCTTCTTTAAAATCTCCTTCAAATAATCAGCAGCATACGCCGGCATAGCCGAGTTAATGTCTGCGGAAAGTTTGATAAACTTAGAACTAAACCCGAGGTGCTTTGCCTTCCAATAAAGATATAACGGATCGTCAGGGATGCAGTGGCCACCAACGCCTAATCCCGGGTAAAACGGCATAAAACCAAATGGCTTAGTTTTTGCTGCGTCAATAACTTCCCAGATATTGATCCCCATTTTATGACACATCATCGCGGCTTCATTGACCCAGCCAATGTTAATGATGCGAAACGTGTTCTCCAAAAGCTTTGTCATCTCGGCGGCTTTGGCAGAACTGACCATGTGAATATTTTTGATAATCTTTCCGTAAAGAAGTTTGGTCAATTGGCCGCAACGCTCAGTCATTCCGCCAACGACTTTCGTAATGGTTGTGACATCAAAATTTTTATTGCCCGGGTCAATACGTTCGGGCGAAAACGCCAGATAGAAATCCCGGCCAACCTTAAGGCCACTTTTTTCCAGTTTCGGTTTGATCAGTTCTTCCGTTGTGCCCGGATACGTTGTGCTTTCCAGCACGACAAGAGTATCTTTAGTTAAATTACGGCTAATCGCGCCGACGGCATCTTCGATGTATTTAATGTCCGGAGTGTATTTACGCTTTAACGGTGTGGGAACACAAATAATAATAGCATCCGCTTCTTTAAGGACGGAGAAATTATCACCAACGGTCAAACGCCCATTTTCAATGACGCCTGTTAAATCACTTTGCTTAACATCAAGGATATAATTTTCTTTGCGGCGAATTTTTCCCAACCGGTCGGTATCTTTATCCAACCCAAAAACGCGGAAACCTTTTTTCGCGAAATTAACCGCCAAAGGCAACCCCACATAACCTAGTCCCATCACGGCCACGTTGGCTTTTTTTGTTTCGATTTTACGCTGTAGTGCTGCTGACATAATAAACCTTCCTTAGGTTATTTTCCCCCGGCCGATACCATAGTATTCAAATCCTAGTTCGTGAAGCTTGCGATCATGATATAAATTTCGCCCGTCGAAAATAATCGGCTGATTCATTGCGTTCTTTATTTTCTTAAAATTTAGGTGTTTGAATTCCTCCCATTCCGTCAACACCAATAAACAATCACAACCCTTAGCCATCAAATAAGGGTCATTGCAATACGTGACCCGTTTTAAAACTTTCTTAGCGTTATCCATTGCCTGCGGATCGTAAGCATTGATTTTAGCCCCTTCACGTTCAAGAGCTTTAATAATATCAATTGATGGGGCGTTACGCATATCATCGGTATTGGATTTAAAGGCCAACCCAAGAATGCCGATGGTTTTATCTTTGATATTCCAGAGTTTGTCTTCCATCAACCGTACAAAAAATTTCTTCTGGTTTTCGTTAATGTTACGCACTTCTTTCAAGAGCGCGAAATCATAACCGCTTTTTTCGCTTAAGCGGATGAACGCGTCAACATCTTTAGGGAAACAGCTGCCTCCGTAACCAATGCCGGCATTAAGAAAACTTCTGCCAATGCGTTTATCGTAGCCCATGCCTTCGGCCACATTAAGGACATCGGCGCCCACGTAGTCACAAATTTGGGCAATCGCGTTAATGAAAGAAATCTTGGTGGCCAGAAAAGAGTTGGAAGCATGTTTAATGAGCTCAGCCGATTCCATATTGGTCACCACCATTTTTGGTTTAAGCGGCTGGTAAATTTCACGCAAAAGCCGTTCAGCCCGGGAAGTCTCCACGCCGATCACCACGCGGTCAGGATTCATAAAATCTTCGATGGCGGAACCTTCGCGCAAAAATTCCGGGTTAGAGGCCACGTCAAATTCAAGTGTGACTTTATTTCCTTTACGAAATTGCCGCGGTAAATTCAGCCGGATTGTCCGGTCAATGCGCCGCCCGGTCTCCGCCGGCACCGTCGATTTTTCCACAATGAGCTTGTACGAATCCATATTCAAGGCAATTTCACGCGCCACATTCTCGACATAGGTCAAATCTGCCTCGCCGGTTTTTTTTGATGGCGTCCCGACGGCAATAAAAATGGCCATCGATTTCTTCGTGGCCTCTTTGATGGATGTGGTAAATGAAAGGCTTTTATTTTTTGTGTATTTTTTTATAAGCTCATCCAAACCGGGCTCATAAATCGGCACCTCACCGGTTTTTAGCCGCGCAATTTTTTCCCGGTCAACGTCCACACAAACAACTCTATGTCCGATATGGGCCAGGCAGGTACCCGTCACCAACCCCACATATCCAGATCCAATAATGCAAATATTCATCAATTACTCCTTAGATATTTAATTATGGAACAACATCGCCTGATTGCGTTCCCCTCTTACGCTTGTTAAAGTGTGAGCCGAAGTCAATGGACATATCCGGGTAGGCCTTCAACGTAAAAACCATCCAGATCTCACTTCCTTCACCGCGTGTTTCATTGTAACTTAAATCCGCCGTCCATTCATGCAAATCACGGATGATAGAAATTTCACGCTCCTTCTGCAATCCTTCCATGACATCAACGCGCTCAAAAACCCTAAACGCCCACTTTGGGTTTATCTTATAGAAAAATTCACTGGTAATTTGGTCATCGACTTCGCGGTTAAAGCGTTTCCCAAAATTAAGCCACCATTTCGTGCCGCCATTAATGTACAAATCAAAATTGGCCGTATTTAAATGATCCTTTCTTGTATCATAATCTGAGTCAAAATACAAGGTTAACCAATTCAATGGCTTCACGTCCATATCAAAAGTAATCTGATCAAAACCTTCCAGCCGCGGATCCTCTTTGAGGCGGTAATCGATTCCCCAAACCGCCCGCACCAAATCAACCGAGACGTCATTACGCTTGGTCTGCAATTTATTTTCAATCGAAAGATTTACACTATGGCTTTTGTTTAAAGAATCGATCGAGTCAAATGAATCCAATTGGGTAGAAGCCACGGTCGGCCTGGAGTCAAATTCGTGCGATATCGTCGGTGTAATGACGTGGCGCAAGCCATTGATATTTAATCCCCACAGGTCCGTTTGAAAATCATAGATTTTATAAAATTTCGTACTGACGCTGCCGCCGGCTTTAAAAATTCCCCGGATAGAGCCGTCCTTATTGGGATCCAAAGTATGGCTGTAATACGTGTCCCGGCCGCCCACAAACGGCCGGACTTCCAAAAAGCCGACCTTCATCGGATACGACAACTCATTGTCCGAATCTCCGCGCAGAGTATGTTGTCTAACTTCGCTGGGACTGGCTTGTAAATTTTCTAAATTCACAATACTTGATTGATGGGAAAGATACAATCCGGTATCAGCAATTTCAAGGCTGCCCAAATCATAGCGCAATTCCGGCATGCGCTCGAGTTGCGTCTCAAAACGGTTAACGCGGACCCGGTTTTGAAAACTTAACGTCCCGTATTGGTGCGTGCCTTCGGTAAAGTTCTTAGTTAAAAGAAAATAAGTATCCGGCGAGGAATCCCTGTCAAACTCATGCTTAAAATAATCCCTCAAGAATTGGCTGTCGCTCAATTTATAATACTGCAGTACCGCCGTAGTTTCTTTATCGATGTCCCACTTGTGGCGCCACTCGCCTTTGAAACGCTGCCTTCTGAGCGTTGGCTCCGTACTTTCCTGGAAGAAGTGCTTCGCCCCAATTTTGCGCTCGGCGGTATAGTAGGTCCGGATACTGCCACTGCCGAATTTGTGTGTATTATAATCAACATCGATCCCCTCAGCGGCGCTTAACCGCTCCCGGTAATCAACGTGCACAACCCCCTTAATATCATCGTTTAAATGATAACGCCATTTGGACAAAAGAAACGCGCCCCATAACTTATCGTACCCAGGCGTAAATAAAACCATCGGTTTCTTGTCCCGCAAATCCTGCGAAAAATGCGGGATGTACAAAAGCGGGACTTTTCCCACTTTCATTTGCACATTCTTGGCCACCATTTTTTTCCCGGGATAAACTTCAACCTTCGGGGCGAAGAGATGAAAATGCGGTTTGTCTAAATCGCAGGTCGTCATCACCCCTTGTTTCATGTCAATTTCGTTTTCACTGACTTTAGAAATTTCTTCTCCGCCGCCGAAATACGGTGGCGAAATAATTTTCGCGCCGTGAAAATCCCCGGTCATCGTCGCAAAATTAAACGTCATGGTCTCACCATCAATTTCGCCATCCGCTGAAACCAGGCGGACATTGCCTTTCGCATGAGCAATATTGGTCGTTCGGTCAATATCCACATCGTCGGCATAAAGCGTCACATTGCCTTTTTTAACCACCACGTTGCCGTGAATAATAGCCTTATTGCCATTCATGGAATATTCAACAGTGTCACCGTTAAGTTCCATCGGCCCGGGCTGATTAAGATTCAAGGCGGCGTACACGGGCGACAGGCTTCCTGCGAGAAAATAAATGAAAACAGACAGCGTGAGCGTAACGATTAAATGTTTGATCCGGTTATTTTTTCTTTGCAAAGGCTAGTTCCTCAACTAAGACTTTCGCGCCCTGAATGCCGGCGCCGTCGCCGAGCTTGGCGCGCGTCAGGCGGACCATTTTCGCTTGGACAGGCATCGCGCGGCGCTTGATCACTTCTTTAATTTTCTTCTGGAAGAAAGGATAATTATTCGACACGCCGCCGCCAATAATAATCAGCTGCGGATTGAGAAGATTGACTACACCCACCAACGCGTTGCCAATGTGGGTACCGATTTCCTCCCACAATTTCAGCGCCCGGCGGTCGCCGCGTTTGGCAAAACGGTAAAATTCGTAAATATTTTTGGCGTGCGGTTTTTTAAAAGCCTTCCGTAACCCGGCGAGGATCTTTTGATTGCCGACGTAGCGCTCGAAACACCCCCAGCCGCCGCAATTGCACGCCGGCCCGTTTTCATTTAACGGTAAATGCCCCACCTCCCCGGCAACAAAAGCCGGCCCCCGGTAGATTTGCCCATGCAAAACAAGCCCGCCGCCGACGCCCGTGCCGAGGGTAATACAAAAAATGTCTGCGTACCCTTTGCCCGCGCCGAATTTCCACTCCCCCAACGTAATGAGATTCACGTCATTTTCCAAATAAACCGGGATCCCGAGTTTCTGTTCCAAGATTCTTTTTAACGGTACTTCCCGCCAACCCGGAACATTAGGCAGAAACCGCACCACACCTTTGACCGGGTCAATCAAGCCCGGCAGGCCGATGCCAACGCCGGTAATATTATTTTCTTTCAGTTTATCTTTGTGGATTAGCCCCAGAATCGTCTCGGCCATTGCGGTAATCAGGCGCTTTTTATCACGGCCGAAAACTTTTGTGGCCAAACGTGTTCGGGAAACAATGCGGCCGGTGGCATTTACCAGGCCGAATTTGATATTCGTCCCGCCGAAATCAACTCCTACGGTGAATTTTTTGGTCATAAGGAAGGCACGGAAGATAATGTTAATTTACTTAAGACGGGTTCATTCTACTAAAGAAATTTCCTGCAGGCAAGATGAAACGAAGGAATTTCGGCATTAAAAATATCAGTATTTATATTAATAAAGGACTATTAATCTTCTTAAAACTTCACCCCAAACTTGACGCCGGCTTCGATTGTTTTGTTTTCCGGCTCAACAGTATCGGTATTACCCCCATCAACAAACGCGGTGACAACATCTGAATTCTCAATGTGCCAATACCGAAAAAACGGCTCGGCGAAAACAGCCACCCGCCCTAAATTTTGTACCATCTCGATCGACCCGCGAATACCAAAACCTTTGTGCTGATCATGTTCAATCACATCCTGATTAGGCGTCGGAAGATACGCATTCCCGTCGCCCACATGGCTTTTTTGCAATCCCCAAATAAAAAAATCGTACTCCCCGCGCAGATGGACCGAAGAACCGTCCTGCCACGCCCGCGAAATCACGACACCGGCGGGAACGTAATAATAATTGGCTTCCCGCTCATACCCATAAAAACTGCTTCCCTTCACAATATGCAAGCTGCCGTCATCGTCATCGTTAAGGTAACGGTAAGCGAAGCCGCTGTAGGGCATGAACGTCGTATCCTCCATAAAATATTCCTGCCCCAGAAGGCCGCGGAGCTCAAACATATAATCATCTTTATCAACCTGTAAACCTGTTTGTGCGGGGGCTTCAGCCTCATACTTAAAATTTCCCCAAGCCATCATGCCCTCAAGGACATAAGTATTCACCAGAGAATTATTTAACACATCGCCTTGGGCCGGGCGATACGTGTACGACCCGTTGACGCCCCAAAGCGTCCCGCGCTGCTCCATCACATCGGGCTCTTTATATTTCGCATAAAAAAATTCTGTGCCAACCTGGTATTGGTGTTTGCCTGAGGCTCCCTTTTGCGGCCCATGGGATTTTTCCCGTGGAACCATGTCACTAAAATCATCTCTGACGGCTTTCTTTTCTTCTTTCGCCATTTGCCGATGTTTTAAATCAACTTCCGGCCAGGAATATTCTTGGGCCATTTCTTCATGGCGTTTGTCAACTGCTTCCCAATCATCTAATGCTTTATTAATAACCAAATCCTTTGAGTCAACAGAGGAACTGTGAACGGGCACAGGCAATGCGGTAACCAACACAAAAAATATTAATATCTCTCTTATTTTTTTCAAAAGCCCTCCCCTAGAGAAACACCGTTTAAAATACTAATACTTTTATAATACAAAAATTTCTTCCCTTAGCCAAAGTAAAATCGTAATATTTTTAAAAGAGTTCTCACAAGCTCTACCCGGGAAATAGCTACTCTGAGGGAAAATAGAAAATTTTGCGATGATAAACAAGCTTAAAAAATATATTTCGCCTTTGGTCCAATGGCGTTATGCTCCCTGGGCCAAGACACGCCTTAAAACATACCTCCCCGTAACAATCTGGCAAGGGCAAACGAAATCAACAGGGCTCCCCTTTAGCGTTGTTTACGTTGGGGAAGACAAGGCTATCGCCGCTTTCTGGATGAATGCCATCCTGGCTGAAAACAGAAAAAAACATGAATTGGGAAACCGCTGGGTTTTCTCTCTACCTTCGTTGTTAAAAGACAAATATCCCGATGCCTCTCTTCTTTTTGTCGAAGAAAACCCCCTTACGCCGCTATTTTCTTTTTTACGCCGAGGATTTCTCACGCCTTATTGGGTTCAAATGGAAATCGATATCAGCAAACCCATCGATCAAATGAACGGAAAAGAAAAAGAGGGTTTTGAGGACGTTGAGCGCCGCATTCGCAAGAATAATCTTTCCTGCGAATTTACGGATGACCGAAAAAAATTTGAAGAATTTTTTCATACCATGCATACCCCTTTTATCCGCAACCGTCATGAAGAAGAATCATTTTTTATGAGTTTGAAACGGGCCAGAAAAATTTTTGAAAAGGCTGAATTGTGCCTCATCAAGAAAGACGGTGAAGCTATCGGCGGCCTTCTTATTCAAACGGGCACCCGGGCTACTTTACGTTCCATCGGATTAAAAGACGGAAATTTGGAATATATAAAATACGGAACTCTCGGAGCACTTTATTACTTCGCGATTAAAATGTTGGGGGAAAAAGGCTACAAAGTAGTTGATATCGGCGGAAGTGACCCAATCTTAAACGGCGGGTTAACCAGATTTAAAAGTTTTTTAAGAGCCAAAGTTACTCCTAATACCTACCTACCTTTACGGTTTTTGAGACTAATCCCCTTACGTTTAAACCCCTCGGTCACCGAAGTTCTTTCTGGCCTGCAAATCCTCCATCACCCGAGGTATTATAATCCCTTGCGCGCAGTCTTTATCAACGCCGCAGAATTAAACAACAAAGAAGCTGTACGGAAAAAACTCACATCCAAATCGCCAAGAGGAATCCGCGGGACTGAAGCTTATATATTAGGAAAGTATAATCAAGCAGATGTTCTGTGGCTTAAAGGCGAGAAAGCCGTTGTATCGGTTCAATCCATTAATTCAAGGTCTGTTTTCCGTTGAAAATTTCTTCCGCACGTTTTTTATATTCACCCAACACTACCCAGTGCAGCATCTGGCGATAAAAAATAATTTTCTTTTCGGCAGAACTTTCTTTTAAATTCTTGAGCACATCAACGTTAATTGCTTTATCCGTCCCATCAAAATGTGAAAGCACTTTTTCAAAAATACCCGATTCCTCCCAGTACGAATCTTTCTTCCCCAATCGGCGTGAAATTCCTTTTAAAAACCGGCTCTGCATCATTTGCTCTTGTTTCTCCAGCAACTTAAACTTAATCGGTTTATGGCCCGAGGGATAAAACATTTTTCCGCCGGAACATACCGGAATATCACAGACATTTTTAAAATACCGCCGGTAAACCTCATCGATCAAATTTCCATAAAGTTTATGTTCAATGGGAATTTCTGCCAGCATGGAAATAAATTCACGGCAATGCCCCGGTGTAAATGCCAAAACATTATTGGATAAGACACTGTACGGGCTGTGCGCGGTGCGGTTACGCGTCCAATTGCGCAGGGCAAATTCGTACACGCCGAAACCATCATCAGCATATTTATTTTTCTCCGCTTCAAGGGCCTGCGTGAATTCCGCGTTCATCGCCGCAAAATATTCTTTCGTCAATATATTTTCAGCTGCCTGATAACCAGATGAGCCTTTCATTTTAAGGTTAAGGTCAAGATAAGACTCAAATGTATGATGACCGTGGCGTATCAAAGACACAGATAATCCGACAGACACCCCTTCCCAAACGGCAACGAGTCCCGGCGTGATAAACGGCGTGATATTGGCGATAAATAAATATAAACTCGGGGTTACCATCTCATTTTTAATAAGATACTCCCAATAATCCTTCGTCGAATAAAAATTCCGCGGCGGCATACGCTGTGTATAAGAAACACCCAGCCTGTTGGCAACCTCTAGCGCCAATTTTCCGTCAAGATTATCCAGCTCATCGGGATGTTCGACAATGAGACTTTTAACAGCCATTTTGTTTTGCGCTAAAAGCGACAGCATCACCCGCGAATCGTACCCGCCGCTTAAAAGCATCACCGCCTGATCCGTATGCTGAGTATAAGCTTTCATGTTCCTTACCAGAATCTCAACGAAGGCATCAAGATCAACATTTAATAATTTCAAATTTCTCCTCGGAGCAGGCCACTGAAAATACGCCTTCACTTGCAATTTATTAACTGCCGGATCGAAAACATAAGTACTGCCTGCCTGTGTCTTTTTAATATCTCTAATCCCTGTCCTGTCAGCTATGCTGGATCCCAAATAAAAAAACCCGCCCCAGAATACGGGATCATCTTGCAAGTCAACTTTGCCGCTGGCCATTATTCCTTTTACTTCTGAAGAAAGAATCAATGTTTGATCGTCCTGGTAAATATACAAAGGTTGATAACCAAGAAAATCTGTAACAACAACCAGTTTACGGTTAATGTTATCCCAGAATATAGCCACGAAAGCACCGTCTAAAGACTCTAAAATTTTAGTTGCTTGCTGATAATCTTGGTTAACAACCGATTTAAGTTTACCCGCCGTATCCAACTGCATATCGATGGGGACACCGCTTATAGCCAGTATATTTCCATTGGCTGCCTGATAAAAAAATGGGATCTTGCTCGCGGACGCCTGGGTTTCGACACACCCCAACGCCATGTGCTCTGCCAATACGAATACAGAAACCGCCTGATGAGCGGCCAAAGATTGAGCATCGGCCATCTTTCGGGCAATACGATCGACACCAGAACCGTTTTGTTGAAAATAAAATGCCAGCTTCATAAGTTTATAATTTCCTCTACCATTTTTGTTTTTCAGAACATAATATGGTATATAATACACTACTTAAAAGCCATGAAAAAAATAATCACATATATCATTTCCCCGGGAAAAATTTTCCGGGTCCTATCGAATAGGATTTCTTATTTTATAAATCATAGGCGGGTACTGGCCGCTGACACCGCTCATAACAAAAAAATCTCGCCCAACAAGACTTTCATTTTGATTCTTCGCGAAGGCAGTTCCCAATACAACCAGCATTTTCTTGATTGGGTTGAAGCGAAACATCCTGAAATATCCCAAAAAATCTGGTTAAGCCGTGTCCCGGGAAAATTACCGCCATTAAACAACGTTTCTTTATTAATCCCCTGGTTTCAAGATCCTCTTCGGGAAAGAGACCCAGAATTATTTGCATGTGTCCGTAATATCGAAGATAAACTGATTCAACAAAACAGGACTGTTATTAATCCCGTTTCTTCTCTTTCTCTAGCTATCAAATCTTCCGCACTTAAGCTTCTAAGCGATCAAAGGCTGCGCACCGCCCAGGTCGTTTCCATCAGCGACCCTCACCGTTTTCATCCGGAAGCCTCCGGCCTGAGGTTTCCCTTTATCATCCGCGACGATATCGGCCACGGCAATGAGATGTTCCTGGTGCGTACCCCTGCCGAATTAAACAATATTGCCTGGGGAGAATTGAATCTACCGATAGCTTTGGAATTTATTAATACCCTCTCTCCTGATGGGTATTACCGAAAATACCGGATGATGGTTATCGGGGATACCTGCCTTCCCCGCCACCTGCTCATCAGCAAAATCTGGAATATCCGCCTGAAGCAACGAATTACAGACGCTTGGGCTCTTAAAGAGGAACGACAGTTTGTTGAAGGCCCGCATGAAGGGGTTTCCCAGCTTCTTATCGAGGCACGCCGCATACTCGGCTTTGATGTCGTTGCTTTCGATTTGGGCATTGACCACCAGGGAGGAATTGTAATCTGGGAGCCTAACCCTTTTCCCATGTTTTGGTTTGAGCGCAATGAACCGTTTTATTCTCAAAATGATAAGTATGCCATTGAAAAAATCTATGAAGCACTCCTGCAATATTACCTTAAACGCTCCGGTATAAGCGCGTCGCCAGCCTAGATGAACACGTTTTAAAAAATTTATTTAAAATTCCAGCGCGGCCTGTTTAAGATAATTCATGACCGATCAAGCAGCCTCAACATTGAAATTACGCCTTACTTTTATTGGGTAAAAATATTATGGAAGATTTACCAAAGAGGATTAAAGAATTTTGCGCGCTTCTTCCAACGCGGCATCAATCGTCGGGAAAAAGCATTCCTTCCCCACTTTATCAACAAAGCCCATATCTTTCAATATATGCCAAAGACCAGGGGAAACACCGAATAAAAACAATTTTGTCTTATCACGGCAGGAATTTTCATACAAATCTTCGAAGGCATGCAATCCGGTGGCATCGATGGAAGGAACATGCCGTAACCCCACGATTAAAATTTTTGGCTTACGTTCAATTTCCCGAAGCATGTCACGAAATTTATCCGCGGCACCAAAGAAAAATGGACCATTAATCTCAAAAACCTCAACGCCTTTGGGGATATCTTTTTTGTTAATTGAATTCGGATCATCTAAATTCTCTTCGAAAGAATCCGTAACATTATCAACGTGTGTCAGCTCAACAACCCGGTGCATAAATAAAAATGCGGCCAGGACTATCCCCACCTCAATAGCCACAGTCAAATCAACCAGGACAGTTAGAAAAAAGGTTACTAAAAGGACCAAAACATCCCCTTTGTGCGATTTGAGCAATTTAACAAACAAATGCCATTCACTCATATTGTAAGCCACAACAATCAAAATCCCTGCCAGCGTAGCCATGGGAATGAGCGCGGCAAATTTTCCGAGAAATAGAAATAAAAATAAGATGGTTATGGCATGAATAATCCCCGCAAAAGGAGTTTGGCCTCCGTTTTTGATATTTGTTGCCGTGCGGGCAATAGCTCCCGTCGCCGGAATGCCGTAAAAAATTGGTGAAACTATATTGGCAACGCCCTGGGCAATCAGCTCCATATTGGAGCGATGCCGGCGCCCCGTCATCCCATCGGCAACTACCGCAGATAAAAGAGATTCGATACCGGCCAGTAAAGCGATGGTGATCGCCGGAGAACAAAGTTTGACTAATATATCCCAAGTAATCACCGGGATATGCGGCTTAGGAAAAACATTGGAAACTTGACCGAATCGGCTCCCGATAGTTTCAACGTGTAAATTAAAAACATGAATCATGCAGGTGGTAACAATAATCGCAATTAATGGCCCCGGCAGGCGGCGCGTTACGCGCGGCCAAAATACCGTAATGGCAATTGTTATTGCCCCAAGCAGTAAAGCACTGCTGTTGAGCGTCGGTAAATATTTAATATAAACAGCCCATTTCGACACAAAATGCCCAGGAATAGATGGCAGTGATAGCCCAAGGAAGTCATAAATTTGAGTAGTAAAAATAATAACGGCAATACCTCCCGTAAAGCCAATCGTTACCGGATAGGGAATAAATTTAATCATGTCGCCTAACCGGGCGAACCCGATGATAATGAGAAAGAATCCGGCCATAACCGTAGCCGTTGCCAAGCCGTCGTACCCGTATTTTTGCACAATACTGTAAACAATAATAATAAACGCTCCCGTCGGCCCGCCGATTTGCACACGGCTGCCGCTCAAAAAAGAGATGAGAAATCCGGCCGTCACTGCTGTTAAGAGCCCTTGCTCCGGCTTAACTCCGGAAGCGATCGCAATAGCAATCGATAACGGCAACGCCACGATTCCCACCACAATTCCGGCCAATAAATCCTTGCCGAAAGTTTTAAG
>CAZVZR010000018.1:0-38089 GCA_964630825.1 uncultured Planctomycetales bacterium
CCATTTCTGCAGAAGCCGTCTCCACGATCGGCCGGTGTTCAACAACCGGCACAACGACCGCATGGTCATCTTGTTTGCGTACTTGGGTGTAGTTGCTGGGTGCATATTCCCAAGCCCCCGGCCTTAAATCAACAAGTTCACCTTTTTGCGCTCCTTCGGCAAAATAACGCTCAACCGCATAAACGCGAAAACGGTGCAACTGTTGGGCCGTTAAAATATTTAATTCTCTGGCGCGTTTGACAATACCGATATTCATCTGGTTTGTTGCCTCATCAACCATAAAGCCCTCATAACCAAGCGCGCCTTCTCCTCTAATTTTTGCCCGGTTATAATAGGCCTCCATGATATTAAGAGCGCTGTCTATCATGGCGGTGGTCGGTGTCATCTCTTTATGAATAATTGGCAATAAATTTTCTAGATCGTCGGAAACAAGCATCGCACCGTGATACCCCATCAAAAACGCATCGCTTGCCTGGGCTTTAACTTCTTCCAGTGTCCCATGAAAGATCCGTGTAATGGCATTGACTTGGCCTGCAGCAGCGTAATGGAGGAACTCTGACATATGATCTAAGCGCGTGGCTTCTTCCGGAGACCTGGGCACATCGAGCATGGCGCCTTCTTCGCGATAAAACTCTTGCGGTAGACTATTATAATAATCATATATTTTTCGGGCATAAGAATGATCGGAATAAGAATCATCATCCAGGTCATAGATAACAGTTGTTACCCTAGATTTCCCTTCTCCATCTTTGCCTGTTCTTCGGATTTGCGTAAGCTGATAAAGCATTTTTAGCTGCTGGGGCGCGGAGATCTTAAGATAAATATTGGAAGAAGGAACATCAAAGATGAGATCTAAAGTTTTTGATAACTCTACGACCGTTTCAAAGTTATAGCCATCGCCGACGAGGAAGCCGTCGAGATTTCCCTTAAATTGAGTGATTATTTTGTGTAAAACAGAATTTTGGTTTTGCACTTTGCTATCATTCGTCTCTAACTCAACAATGATCTTCACGCCGCGAGACCTAAGCCTGCCGATGATTTCCATCGCTTCATCCGAAAAATTGAGGAGGATTTCACCTCTGACCGATAAACCACCTTTGACATCTTTTAAGATAAGCGCTTCCAACGGCAAACGTTCGAGCTGTTCGGCGATATTCATAAGTTTCCTCGCTCTTACTTCAATCATCGTCCTTAATTTGTGCTCGCGGTTGCGCAATAAGTTTTCCGCAGGAAGTAAAACTCGAGTCTCCTCCACGGCGCGCTGCTGAATCGTTCCCAAATCATAAACACCTTCACTCCAAAATTGTTGCCTTCCTCGATGAGAAATAATACGCTCGACCAAGTTTTCCTCATTGGGTTGCTCAAATTGGATGTCATCAGCAACAAGGGCTTTGACATGGCTGCCATGCACGGCCCATTTGCCGTGAAAGCCCATCATGGCGGAAAGTTTCGCATGCCGATGCGCCGTTTCAAAATTTAACTGCGGTGTGATGGCATCAATGGCCATCAGGCCAACTTCATTGGCCGTTTCAACTATTTTTCGTTTGGCAAAAAGTTGATAACGGAACTGCTGATCCTGTGTCTTCCCGCCGGTTGACGCCAAGTCATCAACAAATCCATACGTAAGCGATACGGTCCTCTTTGATGCTTTCGCTGTTTTCTCTAAATTAACAAACGCGATTGCTGATTCAATAAGCGGTTGAATAAGCAAACGGCCCATCGGCCATTGTTGTTGACTCTCCATAGCCGTTAATATCCGGTCTAAAGTCACGATATCGTCTTGGTCATCAACTTTAGGTAAATAAATACCGTTCATCTTGTTCCCGATACGTGCAATAACATTCATCATCTGACGAGCAAATAAAGGTGGTTCGGCAGAATTACGGATACTGTTTGACCTAAACCAAACAAGCTTGTCTTGAAAATCAATAAATTCAGTCAACTCAAGCAAGACCTGGCGATAAACAAAATTTGGATAACCTTGAGTGGTGAGATATTCCGTTAATGCCCCTTCGGCAGCTTTAAATTGTTTAACAAGATCCTGTTGCCTCTTATCTGAATCCACGGCAATATTCTGGCCCATTGCCTTGGCTAAATCTTGGGCTGTTAAGACCGCGGCATCGTTGATCGTTTCGACAAGCTGAGATTTTTGCTCTTCTCTAAAACTTAAGAAATACCTTAAAATATTTAACAACTTAGCCGGTGTACCGGTTATCGCCCGGGCAAAAAGATTGCCCAAGAATTTTTCCGTCGCCGGTTGAAGTTCAGGACGCGAAGCGTCTTCACCGTCAAGAATAATGGAATCAGCCTCGCCGCGGATCATGCCATAAACTTTTCCGCGATCATGCCCCGGAGCAATCTGTATCGCTTTCTGATTGCTTAAACGTTTCACAATGGAGCGTATTTCTTGTACATACACTGATTGAGTTTCGGCGGCTTCACTGCTTAACTTGATCTCTTCTTTCATTTTCTTCACATACCCGCCAAAGACTAATTCATTATTTTGGTTATAGGCTTCAACACGGAAGGTAACAATCTTGCCGGCTACTTCCATAATTTTTGTCTTTAAAGTAAATTGATCGCCAACGTTGATTGGGACAAAAATCTCTTCAATCTCATTTTCAATGTGGACATATCCTTTAACAAAACTAAACGACGCATAAGATAAAAGCCCTTTAGCGATGAGGAGATCTTTGCCGAGAAGGCGTGGATTATTAAGCGGATGGCTGAAAAGGAATGTATACGCCTTAAACATTTTTTCGCTTAACGTGACCATAAATTGCGCATCTTCGCCTACCGTCCATGTTCTGGCTGCTTCAGGTTCAATGGCACGGATATTTTCTGAGGCGGCCAAATCGATAAGTTCTTCTTTGGTAATGCGACTTTCTTCTATCTTTTTAACAAAGGCACTCGTGTTCTTGCTTAATCTGGCCTTGCCTTCCATCAAAATCGCGCCGCGTTGATTTAAAGCACTCGTTAAAACGACGACTTCCTGATTTTCTTCGCCTTCGAAATGATCAATGATAAAGACCGGCCGAATGATGTCACCCGGCTTTACCGCAGCCTGTAAATTAACCGTTGAGCCAACTAAAGTGTAACCATCAAAAACATTTTGCAGCGCCGAAAGAACATACGTTTCAGTAAACGGCCCGTGCGCAATAACACCGCCGTAATGAGTTTTCTTCGTATATTCCTCATCCAAGTGATAAGAATTCCGATCGCCTGAGGCTAAAGAATAACCGATCAAATCTTCGTCGATGACCTGGCGCGGGTTACCGGTGAAAACTTGGCCGATGCCTTTGTTGACAAAATCATAATCCGGTAAAAAGCCGACGTGGGAAATGCGTGCTTCCGGTGCAATGACGCCTTGCTCTTTTTGGTAATTCAAGACAAACGGTTTGCCGCGGATGCCTAATTGCACAAAATGATTCACAAACAGATCGCTCTGCGCAAATTCGATGGCCTCTTTCCATTTAAGCGTGGTGTATTTGGTGCGGTGAACGTAATTAAGAATGTCATCGATATCGGTGTCCATGAGCTCACCGGCAGGCAGCGTTTGTAGACGCGCCATCTGTTCATCATCCAGCGTCATGATCAAATACGCGCGCGGTGTTTTGAATTTATTCCGTATCGATTCCATAAAGGCTTCGTAACGGGCCCATTCGATGGGATTATCACGTGGATTCATGCGGCGATCATGCGCACCAATTTCAACACGGGACGGATGGAACTTCACTTGCGGATTAAATTCTCTAGCTTTCTGGACGAAGCGTCTAAAACGAGTTTGTTTATCTTCACTTAAATTTACTTTCATCGACGCGATAAAGAGTGTCTTTGATTCACGGATAACAATTTGACCGTCTTGGACTTGCAAGGCTTCCTTAACTTGCGCTTCGGTTAATCCGTCGACGACACCCATACGCAAGCTTTGACGAGTGGAAGCCGTCGCAGTATATTTTGCATTCTCATAGGTCCATTTAACACCTTCCTCAATATCTAAATATCCAGCGGCCACAACCGCCGCCGTTTCACCCAAACTCTCGCCGGCAAAATAACCGGGTGTACCAAAACGGTATTCAAATACCGCCGCGGACGCGACTTGATAAACATGCATCGCTATCTTGGCTAACGGGAATTTTTCTTCCATCAGATGCGCCTGTGATCCCCAGCTCAATTCTCTAATATCTAAATCAGGGATATCCAATTCACCAATTTGCATTAAATGCTGACGAATTGCCCAATTCGCGCGATGGTAAAGAATCCGAACAAATTCATAACGTTCATATAAATCTTTGCCCATGCCTTCGAAGTGGAATCCCGCCGGCGGCATGAGCGCTAACGTCCGCTTTATATCGAACTTGCGATTATCAACGGTTTTTACTTCTTCTTTCTTCCCTAATATATTTGCCTTGGTCAATTTGCGGCTCGCTTTCTTAAACGCGCCGGTACTGTATTTCACAATATCTTTGTCACCGATGATGATATAGTCTGGCATTTCGTGCGGCGCCAATTCGGTCCTTAAAAGCAATTTGATTTTGGTATCCGTAATGGAATTTTCTTTGCCATCGGGCATCGCGACAACGAGATAAATATCATCATAGTTGACCTGGCGTTCGAAGCCAAAAGCAATGACATCCACGACACCAGGAATAACTGCTTTGGCTTTGCGCTCAATTTCTCCCGGAGAAACATTGCGCCCGCCGCGGTTGATCATGTCGCCGGCGCGGTCAACAAAGACCAACCGGCCATCGCCCAAAACTTTAAATAAATCCGTATAGACATAACCTTCATTATCTACTTTCTTTTGGGTGGCTTCGGCGTTACCTAAATACCCATTTTCAATAAATGATGCCGGCGTACGGAAACCAAGATACGCCGTTTCTCCTAAGGCTATAAATACATTGCCTTCCGGTGAATATTCGTCATCCTTCTTGCCGCGTAACCGCATCGCTACATCTGCCCCAACAATACCGACGGTATAACGATTAAATCTCTTTCTTAAACGGCGCAATTGTTGCGTGACATTAGGTGTTTCGGAAGTACCAAACCCGTTGTCGGGAACGATACCGGTAATTTCCTGAATATATTTTGAAGTCGCGTCATCTAATCTTTCACCGCGAGAAACAATGACTTTCAAGTCCACCAACTTCTCCTTTAATGTTTCTTTATTGTCATTGGTTAAACTGCGCATTTGCGCGACGATATTTCTTAGCTGCGTTGGCACGGAGAATAAACGCTGCGCTTTTCCAGTTAATAATAAACGTGCCGCGTACTGAGCATATTCACCACCGGTACGGGAACGTAAAACAATCGAATCACTGCCGGTAACCAAAGGTACAAAAATTCCGGCGTTTAGACCATAAACGTGGATAAACGGTAATACAGTTAAGACTGTTTCTTCTTTGGCTTTATACTTAAAGAACTGGCTGGTGGCTAAAGCCGCGGCCATCCAGGTACGATGGGTATGGGCGACGCGTTTAGGAGCGGATTCGGTACCACTGGTAAACTGTTCGATAGCGAGCGTATTTTGGTCAACTTGAAGTCCATATTCTAAGACGGGATCAATATCTTCGCCGGCTCCAACAACAGAACGAAAATCAAATACATCTTTGCCGGCGATTGGTTCTAATGTCGCTGAGCGACGTGGATGATTAGGAAGGATATCATCGGCATTAAATTGAACAAAAAGTTTAAAGTTTTCAAATACGGCGCTCACCTCGGCAAAACTCACTGATACCGACTTATAATCATTCTTAAATTGCTCTTCATTAATACTAAATACTGCGGCTAATTGTTCTCGGGCGGAATCCTCAAAGAAAATGGCCTTAACCTTGGATCGAGCAATCGCCTCAAGTAATTGGCCGCGGGCAATGCCCTCTTCCATATTCACGACGACGGCACCAATGCGTAAAGCGGCCATCATCGCGACAAAGAAATGAATCGAGTTTGGTGTAATTAACGCAATGCGGTCACCCTTACGGATCCCTTGATCATAAAGGAATTTCGCCATTTTGCGGATTTGCGGTAAAAGATCGCTGGCCGGTATTTCGACTTTTACTTCTTCTTCGCCTTCGAAACGGGAAACATAGATAAATTTCATCGCTGGGTGCTGCTTAATAAACAATTCGATGAGTTCATTCAAGTTATTTGTTCCACGATAATTGATCTGGCGGTCCATCCCCGGATCATAATGGGATTCAACGGTTAATTTCAAGATCCGTTCGTAAAGCACGCGATCTTCTTCATTTTCATTAACATTGATTAAGTTAAGATGACGACGCAGGTTCAAAGCAAGCCGCGGATACCACAGTGCCCTTCTAATTTGGCCTTGTAAGTAGTACATTTCATTATCCGCAATATCGCTGTTTTGGGCTTTGTGTTCAATTAACCGGTCGGCTTCTTCCAGATTTCTTTGCATCAATTCCTGATCCAGCGGATTATAGGCCGCTTGAATTAATGGAATGTTATTTAAATTTTCGGTAATGATCCCATCGTATTGTTTGATAAATTTAAAGTCGTAATCATCCTCCTCCGACAACATAAGAAGATTGTTTTCTTTGGCTAACTGATAAACATATCCTTGTTCACTGATAACCCCGATAACGCGCGGGGTTGACTGCATAATTGCTTCTAACTCCGTCAAATCTTCCGTCGGACGCAAGATAAGTCCGATTGAACCGGCCTCTAATCCCAAAAGCCGTTCTTTATTGGTCAATTCTTCATCTAACTCGCGAATATAAAGAACGCTTTTAGCTTGAACCACCAAGGCTTTAATAAATGCTTGAATCTCGCCAACGGCTTCATCACCAATTTCCCTGATAACTGTCACATCTGCTGTCTGCACATTAATGTTCTTAGTTAAGATCGCTTCTGGTTTAACAAGCTCGACTTGTTGTAACGCATTTTCATCCAAGGTTTCTATCTGCCATATACTTCGATAAGCTTCATTGCGGGCTTTGGATTCGCTAAAAGCCGGTTCCGGCATACGGGCCAATTTCTGTTGAGACGTAAGTTCAATTTTAATTCTGACCGCTTCGCCAACGGTGCTCGGATCTTCAATGGCTTGTTTCAATGTGGTGAATCGATTCTTTACGTCGAGGACAGCGGAATCCAGGATTTCCAAACTTCTAAAATCAGAATCCTGGCTGATAAGGACTTTTAAAATTTCTTTGATGGCTCTATTAGAAAATGTCCGGCTTTCTAAGTCGTATTCGCCAACGAGGGAATCGGCGCGTGAATCATCTTTAAATCGTTTGGCTAATTCCAATGGATACGTAAATAACCCGCCGATTAAAACGATGCGGCTGTGATAATAGAAGATCCATTTCACACCCTCTTCTTTAATCGTATCTTGAATGGATTTACGGTTCTTCATATTGGTATCTTTGTCGCTTAAGACATTCATCTCCAAGCTCTTTAACTCTTCCGCATCTAATTCCATGAGTTTCTCTAAACTTAATAAGATACCAGCGGCTTCTTTATGCAATTCTTGATACCATCCTTCCGTATCATCAGCTTGCGGCAATGTCGAATCTAAGGCATGAACGGTTTCATTGTAAATTTCCGATGCTAACAAGCCACGCAGAAGTGTCTTTTCAGTAAATAGTGGCTGGCCTTCCGGCGATTCAATACGGTAACCTTCTTCTTGTGACGGGACATCCAACACCGCAGCATTGATAAGCACCACGCCTTTGGCTTCCTCTTCCAAGTTAAGATATTCGTTTAATCCACGGGCACTGATTTGTTCTTGATTTAAGGTAACCGTTATAAATCCGGGGGTATGCTCATGAATGACGGCGGATAAACTCTGTGAAGCTTCTTTGTTTTCGTTGGTCTCGGCGATCATGGATTCTAAATTCATATCAATCAAACGAATTTCCAAACCGCGCGCCTCGATTAAGTCAACGGCCTTCTTAATATCAACATGATCTCTGAGGATCGCTTCAAAACGGACATTTTCTCTGTCGCGGGAATCGATAATACGTAACGTGCCTAGGCTCAAGGCATTTTTGATATGGTCGGCTAATTGTTGACGGGTGAGGTCTTTATTGCGGATATGCCCGGTCGAGACCGTTGGCGGAGCCCGCGCCGGGAATGTTTCGGCAACGGCATACACCAAACCATTTTCCTCAACATTATGAATTTGCAGGTTAAATTTAGGAATATACGCAAATCTATCCGGATTCACAATAGTAACTTTATAAATACCGCTCACTTCTTTAACTTGAACATCCTTCCAAGTCAGGCGCATGCCCAACGCTTTATAAATGGCTTCCTTAAGCGCAAAAATCTGCGTCAATTGAACCAATCTTGCATCGTTATTTTGTGTCCGCTCATCAATATGACTGATTTCTTCATGATCAAAATAAACGCTAAGGCTGGTTGCATCGCGCTCCAGAATAGTTTTCATCCGCGCGATGGAAGCTACATCAATACCGTAATTAATGTTACTATCTTTTTCTTCAACGGAGACAACCGCTGCACCAACACCATCCGTGTGGGCAAGCGAAACAACGAGTTTATATGCTCCCATAACATCCGTTAAAGCTTCTTTCAACGCCCCTACCAAAACAATCTGCATTTGCCCGTTATCTTGATGATGAATTTCAATAAACCGTAAAATATCGGCTTTGGTATTTTCCGATAAAAATTCCTGGATAATATTTCTAAATTGCGGATGGCGGTTAAGTGCATCGAAGGCGGCCCGTTTGGCTGACAAGCGCGCAGCGAGGCGTACATTAACCGTTGCCTCATTATCGGCTGACTGTGCATACTCCAACTCTTCATAACTAAAAATTCTCTTGGCTAAAGCTTCTTCGACATAATGGCCGACCGCTGTCTTTTCAATCTTGGGCGCACCGATCAATTTTTCAATTTCTTCAATAAGGGCTGCGCCGTATCCGCCAGGCACCTGATAAATATAGTACCGCAGATCTTTTAACGGCTGAATCCCTTGGCCATGCTCATGGATAAAATTCAGCATATCCTCTTCCGCTTTCTTGTAAACTTCACTCATCTTAACTTGCAACAAACGGCGTTCATGCCAATCACGGCCGAACAAACGTTCAATCTCGCGGAACCCCCGTTTCTGCGCCTCGTTAAGCTGATCGTCTTTTAATTCATCGTCTAAGACACGCATAAACCGTCTTACTGAATAAGGATCAATGTATTTGTGAAGCCCTTCGGCGCCGGCATCATAAACAAAGCCGCCTTCACCGCGAAGTTGCTCGGCAACAAATCGTTTGAGAATAGCTAAATATATATCAAGTTCGAATTCTCTTGGCCGATAACTGGTTGCATCCGGCGGGACATGATGCCATTTCTCCACCTTCGCCTGCCTGATAACCCCTCTAGCTGTGCGCAGGGCTTTTCTTTGTTTCTGCCAGCGCCGAATCCGTGTCCATTTAATAGCCTGATCAAAGACTTCGGTAAATATCTTTGTCTGCTGTTGATTCAGCGCGCGCATCCCGGAGGCACCCAAGTCTCTGGCTTTGCTGGCTATCTTGCGCAGGTATTCTTCATTGCTCATCTTCATAATGATAACGTGGTCAATAAAATCAACGCCAACTTCATACGCAGCCAACAAAGCTTGCGCACGTTGTAGTTTTAACGAATCCGCTTCCCAGTGGCTGGTCTCAATCGACCGGCGGATGCCGTAGTCTCCGGCAACCGTATGGCTCATGACCAAAGCGTTTATCAAATCTGAAGCTTGGGCAATTTCTTCCACATTTTCATAACTATCCGGATGGGAGAGAAAAACCATAATACCAATTTTATTTTCCGGAAGGTTGTTTCTCGTTAAAAGTTCTTTTAAGCGCCGCTCAACAATCTTTACATCTTCTCCCGCAAGGGCGCGAATAAACACATTGTCAATGCGTTCCGGAACAACACCGACAACCTTCTCCAAATCAAGGTCAAAATCTTCCCCGCTGTCATTTAAACGGATCGTGACTTTTCCGCTGAAAAAGTTTACCTCATTTAAGATAGCCACCACAATCTCACGCGCTAAAGGCTTGAGCAACGCGTGAACCGGATCAGAAATATCGATCACGTATTCATTAGCTCTGGTTTTCTCAATGAAACTTTGTGCACTTTTGACCGCCTTGGCAATAATTTCCTCTTTCTTCTCTTCCACAATCGGTGCCAGCAAATAAAGCGGGATCCCGTCTCTGTACCCGGAGACTTTCCTTAAATCACGTTCAATATTAATGGGCACATAATTAAGCGGAACACGGGATTTAGGAAGAGAACTCTTTTTTCCCTTTCTTAGGCCACGGCCAAAGATTTTCTTAATATAAAGAGCCGCTGCAGATAGGATCTCTCCCCCAAGTCGGGCCACGGTTCCGACATTGGTTACCTGCAGCAGCTCACGATTTCTATAAAAGTACTTTGCTGAAAACCAACCTGACAAAAAGACCAAAATAATGGCGGCAGCAATCATTAAATAGTCTTTAACTTCCGCGGGCGCAACCAAGGCTAAGCCGGCAATGCCTACAAGAGCTGATGATTCAAAATAAATTCCGGAATCTTGATGCTGCGGTGACCGCCCTTCCATTACCTTATCTAAGACTTCATTGTGATCGGCCAAAATCCTGATCGCTGTATTAAAACCGACATTGTGCTTGATCATCGTTGTTACCAATTTGACCGTCGATGGCGTGTAAAAACCGCGTTTGCTGCGTTTATTCTTCTTGTCGTAAACGTAAAAGACACGGCGCAATATCTCTTGATCATCGAGCTTAATTTCATCAACACCGTATTCTTTTAAGATCTCCTGAATGAGGCGCACCGTCCGGACAATCAATTTGTTATTCGACGGGTCGACATCAATCATCTTGTTACCGTAAACCTTGCCCAAACGGATCATCGTTGTATTGGAAATCATATTCAAAACCATTTTTAAGATGAGCGTTTGATTAATACCCATTGGGTTGTCGTCAACGCGGTCAATCACCACTTTCGCGTCGATTTCATTGACGATAAATTCCTGAAGCGAACTCATCTGGCTTAAATCTTGGCTGGTAACAATGACGAGCGCGGTCTTGGCACCATTATCTCTCGCCTGACGGAGTTCACGCTGCATTAAAGAGCCTTCAAAATGAAGGACTTCCTCCCCGGCCAGGACGCCCATCACGAGATTCCCCTGGCCCGTCGGCCTCGTCACGAGAGCATCATCTCCGCCGACTAATATTTCCAAAGCTTCTTCTTTGTTCTGGCGAATCTCATGGCCCAATAAAGCTTTCCAGGCCGAGGCATTATTTCCCGCATTCAAATGGAACGCTTGAAATTCGGCTTTCTTCTTAATACCTTCTTCTATTTCCACAATGGTGCGGGTCGGTTGTGTCGAAAATGTCGGCGACATTTCTGTCATGTCGACTAAAATTTCTAAGATAGCCTTTTGCGCAATGGCGGTGATAAACCCGTATTGTGTGTCGTAGGATTTACGGAAACTCGCCTTTAAGTACGATAAAAGCTCAACCTCCAGATCAACGAGGCCTTGAATATCGCTAAACCTTGCTTGGATTTTTTCCAATCCCGAACGTAGTTGCGCAATCCGTTCTTGAGTAAAAGCGCTGTAATCCAATTCTTCGGGATGATTGATTAAAACAAACAATGCTTCCAATAAATTCCCCAACGTGAAAATGGCCAGGCTAGCTGCTTGCAAACGCGTTGATCCTGCAATCGCCTGTGGCCCGACGTCAACGACCACCGGTTTAACGCCGACATCATCATTAAATAACGCTGCCGTAGCTTCGGAGACATTCTCATTATTGTAAAAATAGTACGTCGTTGATTGTTTTTGGCGGGCTTCTTGGGCGGCTCCGATATTAAACGCGGCGGAACCACTGGCGGAAGTAAGAATGACAACATCGTTGGCGGTAAGATTAAGAGAGAATAAAGCCTTTCGGCCTTCGCTGACAGAATCTTCAAAACCTTCTTTGGCTTTAATAACAGCGCGGTCGCCTCCGGCAATAATGCTGATAACGCGCTCGTGGAGCCCTGGTGGGCCTCGTGCCACAGAAACATTCTGCCACAAACGGCGCCATAATTTTTCTAATAAAACTACCGCCCGGCCGCTTGAACCAGCGCCGACGATGACAATCCGGCCGTTATTTTCAATAACCTTTTGCTGCAATTCTTGTAACATGCCAGAGAAATAATTATTGCTAAAGCGAATGAATCCAGTGGCAACTGCCCGATCCGCAACATTGAGAAGTTCTAACCCCTCAATCATATTTCCTTGATTAATAATCTGGCTTAAACGTTTAGTCACCGGATGGCCCAATTCCGTGGTGACACCGGATAAATCTTGCCATTTGGTTTGATAAAACTCGTTGGCCTTTTTGGTGTATGCCCGGCTTCCTTTATCCTTCAGAACTGTTATGATTTTCTGGATAAATATTTTTATACTGAGGATATCGAGGAGGAAGTAACCGCCTTTCTGATGAGAATCTTCACGGCGAGATTGCTGACGCTGGCTTATAGCTTCTTGTAAAATCTGTTCTAAATTCCAATCCTGCACCAGTTGTTGGTACGTTGACCCATCGCGGCTAAACGGATAGGCATTCTTAAAATAATCACCTTCAAAACGTTCCACGTCACGTAAATAAGAAATGGCCCCTTTGATCGTTGGCCGGCGGACATTAGTTAACGCCACGTACTCGGCAATCGCTTGAGCAACTTTTTCAACTGTTGGCTTAAGATCTCCGTTTTCTTCCCGGAATTTTATCCCGCGGCTGTAACGTTTAGGCCCTTGTTTCGCGTCCTCATCCTGCATACGTTGCTCTTCATTAATAGCACCCGATGCTGCGGGAGCCGTTGAATGGGCAGCAATAAGTTGAACTGGAGTACGGTGTCTACGCCGATATGATGTTCTAAGATAGACTAAAAGACCTAAGAAATATTTTAGGCCGATAAAACTCAAAAGACTTATCCCCGATGCTTTAAGAAAATTATCAAAATGATAAGCCAAATAGGGCAGAACCAAGAAAGTATCGACGAACAAGATTATTAAGAGGAGTGGTTCATCAAACTCGCTTAACCGATCTAAAAATGTTGCTCCCTTTTTGAAAACCAGTCTAAATCCTCTTCTGATTTTTAGCCTCATTTCAAATAACCAATCCCTAACCGGCCGGCTGCGCGGGACATTATTCTGCGACAATGAACCTCTCCTAAACTTTATCCCGATTATCAGCGCTCCGATTCCCCAAGCCACAATAATTAAAGGTATGCAGAGAATTAAAATAATGATACAGACAATCAATGCGGCAAGGCCAAAAGGAATCAGTGCAATGATACCGGCGACAAGAAGAATCGTTTTAATGTTCAGTCTTTTAAATATCCTGTTTACAAATTCGACAACTGACTCAATGTGTTCATCCGCATGGCCAAATAACAATTCTAAAACGAAATCAAAGAATTTTCTCCGGATAAAACTGAGAATAAGTTTCAAGAAATACAAAATATCTCCTATCGCAATAAGCCATGAGAACGGCGAGAGCACAAAGCCTGCTTCCAGGTTAGATTTATTTTTATTTTGGAAAATTTTATTGGACACAATGTAATCCGCGAGAAAATATGAGTTTCTCAAAACCAAAAAGCTCAACCACAACAGGAATATACTGACGGGCCAGAAAATCATATTATTCGGCCATCCGTATGATGAATAACAAAAACAAAACAATACAATAGTTGTATTATGGGCAATATGGGCCACGATAGGACTCAATAAACTTCGCGTTTTCCAGAACAACCAGGTATAAATTATCCCTGAAATAAATATTGATAAAAGGATAGCATCATTAGACCTTTCATTAACAGCATGCAGGGCAGCCCAGAGAAAGTTTACAAACATTCCAAATCCCCAATACCCAAATTTTTCTTCCTTTTTGTCTTTAAACTCATTCGTCAGGCAAAAACATAAAATGAAGAAAAATCTAACGAATTCTTCTTTAAATGCACCCATACTTCCTAGTAGCATTAACTCTTTTGCTTCAGAAAAGCCCAACGTTTTCCCTGGATTCAATTCAGCATATTGTCCCAAGGCACCAACAATAATATATTTCTGAATGGTTACAATTAATACAGCCAATATCGTAAAGTTAATTATCGGAGCGGTAAATTTAATCATGTTTGCTGGGCGAATGTCAAAGTTCGAACCTAGCTTCTTCCAATCATCCACAATTCCCGTCAAAGTTATTACCTTACGCCGTATGTTCTGTCCCAACCATGCCCACGGCATAAGAATGGACCCAGTTTCAAGATTACCTTTTTTTAGATTTAGGATTTCATCCGGTAAATCTTGGTGATTGCGATATACCTTCACCTCTAGACCGCGATACACGGAATTAAACTCCTCGCGGAACATTTCGGCTAATCCTTCTAAGTGTGACTCCCCGACAACAAAATAAGGTGTTCGGCCTTGCGCAATTGCTTCATCAATAACCGTTTTCATGTTGGCATAGATAAATTGGTTTCGCCATGAAACAGCAATCGCATCATGGATAAATTCGTTGAAACCGGGATCAAAATTGACTAAATCTTCTTTGATGCCTTGGACGTCCAGCTCTCTGGCTTCTCCCCGTTCAGTCATTTTATAAGCTAATACTCTATATAAATTCTCCCAGAGAATATTGTTTGCCCGGCGATAACGCGGATAATGGGTGTCTTCGTTGGCGGTAAGCTTAACAATGCCGTGATACAGCCGCTGTGTCTCTTCATCAAAATTATCAATCTCTGCGGCCAATTCATTAAAGACAGTACCTAAGGTTGAAGCTGGACGATATTTTAAAACGGAAAGAAGCCTTGTTTTATCCGCATTCAACATCCGTGCCGATCCGTTGAGGTTAATATTGGTGTAATTGAGAAGTATCAAACTGTAGTGGTAGGAGAAATCCTCTTCTATCCCATAGATAAACTCGCTGTCTCTCGCGTTATAAATTCTATATATTTCTTCTAAAACAACCCTTTCATCATTATCACTGCGCAATACACCTTCTAAGCCTAAGATCAATTTTCCTTTGCGTGCTTGCGCAATCAAACGTTTCTTAAATTCTTTATCTTTAGTGTCGTAATGATTTTCGCCGATGATAAATATCGCCGGCACGGCGGCAAGCGCCACAACGCCCAATAATTTTACTGTCGCGAATATGCCTAAAAGGCCTGCTATGATCAGCAATAAAAAGAATACAGCCCACGACACTGTCATATATCCCAAACGGTGCTTATCGCTATCTTGCCCTTCGGTGATTGACTGCGGCAGAAGATCGAAATATTCTTTTAAGATTTCTACCGCAGTATTAATCATCTTAAAAAACTCTTCCTTGCTGGGATCTTTATCGAAATGATTTTCGAAGGCTACTTTCCGATAAGCCTTATGCAGGTCTTCTTTATTAAATGTTGTCCTCGATAAGCCCAGAATACCGTAGAGAACCGCAATGATCTCATCGACCGTTTGGGCTTGGGCTAATTTTTGATCAACACCACCGTACGTTTCTTGTAACTTTCTTAATTGAGTCGCTAACGTAATTCTTCTCATGTCTGTACTAAAACTTGCTTCAAAAGCTTTAAAAGCCTGGTCCAAATCCTCAAAGGAATCGAATAACTCTTCGAAATCAATTTTCACAGATTCGAATTGGCGGGCAGTTTTTCGCCAGGCACGCAACATCATCAATGCCGATAAAACCATGACACCGACTAAAAATATTTCAAAGTACATTATTTTTCTTTGCAGATCGCGTATGCCGTCTTGAAGGTCAGAGGCATTCTTTTGCGCTTCATGAATAAGATCATGTAAATTATCAAAGTTCTTATTCGACTCGCGCAGTTTTTCTTTAACATCATCTGTTGCCTTTTCTACCGCTCTCGCATCCTGAGAAATTTGATCTGTCGTATTAAATTTATTATTTATATCAACTGGTTCTTTGCCTACGGCAGTGAATGCTATAAGCAAGGATAAAATACTTGAGATTACAAGGGGCAGCCTCAATGAATATCCCCCCTGAAGTACCTTTTCCCTGTTTTCCGGCGAGATGCGTTCCTGGGATGGGATCCGGGCATGTATGCTAGTGGCCTTCCAATTCCAATGAACTGATCCCATTTGAATTTCATCGGGATTAATCCCGGTGTTCGTGAAATATTCTTTCACGATTTGCGAAACGGCATTAATCCCTTCGACCGTTTGAAAAGTCTGAATGTTTTCTAAACGTTGGCTCCTGGCTATCGATTTCTGGGCGAAAGAGGTGGCTTCCGAAATCACCTGATACCCGGCAAATTCAGGCCGGATGATTAAATGTTCAATAAGGGCAAGACCACGGCCCGGCCGGTATAAAGGAGAATTCAATTGAGGGAAGTTAGGGAAATTTACTCTGATGATAAGCGTTTTAGTTTCATGATCGATAAGCACTTTGATTCGATCTTTAATATAATCTGCAGGAGGAACTACTTTCCCATTCCAAGAAATACCACGGACAATAATGACCGGTAATTTCGTATTCGCATCAATGGCATCCTCAATAATCTCAAATTTAAAGCCTTCTTCCAAAAGATCCTTGAATCCCTGTGACGGAGGTAAATTCTCCCGATTTTCTCCAAAACATTTTTGCAAATCGGTAGCTACCTGATCGACCGTTTTCCCCGCGGGATTAATGAGTTCACCAAACCAGACATGCAATCTTACCGGAAGATTGATCCCCATGACTTTCGTTTTCTCCCACCCTAAAACCATGGGGATAATCAATGTTTGAGTTTCGACAGCGACCTTAATCATGTCGATATTTTCTTGTCTAGAAGAATGCGGTGAACCAAAACTCCCCACCACAATCGGCCTTCCTTCCCACCGGTGAAGCAAATCAATAGTCATCCTCTCTTCGGTCTTGGCGGGCCTTCTTTCTAGCAATGAACCCGTCAGAAGATTAATCACAATATTAGCCAATCGAGACCGTGTAACGCTTATCCCCACAAAATACGGTATCGTATCACGTGAATGAAACTTCCCGACGATAAGCGAAGAATCTATAATCGGTGAATTTGATTTTCCGAATAAGATAAAATTCCTGTTGCTGGAGATACGGTAGGTGTGATGCAGCATAATGAATCTTCCTAAATAACGCTTATGCAATCTGACCACAAAGCGTTGCACAAAAGATAAAATATGCGGCCAACGCTTAGGTTTCTCATCAGCCTTAGTTTGGCCCGGCAACGTTTGAACGGCAAATTGCCGCCCGTTAATCCTGTTATCCTTAAGCATGGTTTCAACCTTCAGGCGTAATTCCTGCATCAATTCATCGATCGTTTTACCAGAAGGATTGATCGCTTGGCCGATTTGGATATGAAAATCAAACGGTGCATCTTCTGAATGTTTACCACATCGGTACCAGCGAATCATGGCGCGAATGACAAAAAGAATACTCTTGTGCTGAGGCATGGTTCCCCAAATTGCCATCGGGATAATCGGGGCTTGTGTCTCGACGGCGGCAGCGGCAACACCCGTTCTCCAATCACGCAATCGCGGACCTTCGACATTTCCAGCGGGGAATAAGGCTACCGCCACCGGCCTGGCATCTTTAGTCTGAAGCTTCTCCACCATCTTTTTGACAATACTTATATCCGGTTTAGCCCATATAATGAGGCCGGTTATTTTATCAATGATATTTTCCTGCGGGTTAGTTACATGGATTCTTCCGGAAACATAGCACACGCGGACGCCGTTCATAATTAATTCTGCGGTGATCAACCCGGCATCAACGCCCTTGCTCATATGATTGGAAGCCAAAAGATAATTTCGGTCTTGAGGTAAATTTTCTATGCCATTGACGTGCACGAATTGCTTTAAATAGCGTTGATAAATCCAGGCGAGTAGCCGTTGGAATACCGGCAAGCTTTTGCGTTTTTGTTGAGGACCACGGCGGCCGAGCCATGCCCATGGCGGCAGCATACGGCCGCCTTCAAGCTTACGGCGGTTGTTACTGCTAAGACGATTATCTCTCCAATTTATAAGCAAAGAGCGCAAAGGCATTAGAATGGCCAAGACAATCAATACCAGCGCCGACGCATAGAGCATGACATCGGCAATATTAAAGGCAGTTGTGTCAATAGCCAAAGACCGCTGGCCATTAAGTTCAATGTACTGAGATTGAATATAGATGATCCAATCAACGATATGGCCCCTTCTAAAGATCTCAATAAGATTACTAAAGAATGCCGCTAAGCCAACCGTTATTGAAAATTTTGCCAAACGCTCAAGACTGCTTTTACCTTTCTTAGATCGCGCCGCAAATTTAATCATAAAAAGAATGATAAAAACTGCCAGGCCAAATTCTTTTATCGATAAATGATACTGGGGTTCATAACCGACGGTAAACAAATTCTTGAGAGGCAGTTCAACAACGCCGAGTATGTGATTTTGGATAATAAACATCTTGGCGGACTGATCGATGTAGATCACGGCTGCGGCGACGAATAAAATCTTGAACACGCTCTGCAGTTTACCGCGAATGTCGATGGCATTTTTAACTTTCTCTGTGACTGGGTCGGCTTTTTTAGCCTTGCTTCCTGAGTTTTTAGTCCAGGCAGAATTATTGCTAATGATCTTTACCTTAGCGGTAATGTCCTCAAACCGTTTTGTATGCTTATTGACCGACCAGATTTTCTTTATTTCGCCCGTTTTAAAAGATTGTTTAAACACAGGAATGCTCAAACGGCCCAAGAAAGGCATTCTCGCCTTTCTTTTATTAAGTTCAAAGATGACCGGCACAAAATTGATCGTCGAACGCTCAATTTTCCTCAAGGAAGGCGTAAGGATATTGGCGATAAGATAAAGCGCAACCGGTTGAAGCTGCATGCCTTGTATTTTGGAATTCAAACCAAAACTCAGCTGAATTAAGAATTGTTTGTTACTGAGGTCTTTAAATAACCGGTCGAGTTCTTGTTCATTCTCAAATGTATAATCAGCTAATTTAGCTTTAACGTAGGGCTCATCGATGGCCGCGAATAATTTCTTAAATTCGTTATTCGGTCTTTGGCGGTTATAAATTTCCAAGCCTAAAGCCATGACGACCATTAAAATTGAAAGCACACTCGTTGCCCAAATGCTTAAACCAATTCCGGCGAGCAAGACAAGTCGATTCATTATTCCTAAAGTGGTATACCCACCCTGCAGTTTACGGCCATTGTAAATATCTTTAAGCAATTGGTGATAATAAGGACCCATGCGATAATTAAATACCTCGATGGCCCTCAACAAGCGGCCCAGTTCTTGACGTTTGCTTGGAGAATCGAACCGCGAAGCCAACCGCTGATATTTTTCATCAGAATAAAGTTCCCAATACCTTCCGAATGAATCTTCCAAAAAGCCTTGGTGATATCGTGTAATAGCATCCTGCACTAACGCCAAATAAAGTTCGGTATACTCATCCCCGGGAATATACGGCGGGATTTGATCCAAAAGGCCGTTATAATTAGTGAAAGAATTAGGCGTTGAAGTGCCCAGGCGGCGATGGGCTTCATTAACATATTTTTGTAATTCTTTTTCTTTTTGCTCTTCCGGCACCTGTGGAATAGCGTAGGAAGGTTTGATGAGCTTAACCGTTATAATGTTACTGTCATTTTTTTGCGGAGGATTTCTTGTGGGGTCATTGACCAACAGCAGACTATGCAGAACAAACAACGCCGCTACCATACTATGGACATAAATCGACCAAAGCATAGCACGCCAATAATTCCGCGGCGGGGCTTTAGTCCACACAAAATAAGTCAGACAAACAAAAATGATTATCCCTGGCACTTCAAAGAATCTTATCATTCCCAAATCGGCGATATATAAGAGCGTCATGGCGAAAAGCCCTGCGGACAGGACTGTTGTTTGTGATGCAAATCCGTCTTCGCGGCGCGACACTCGAGATCTCTCCCGATCAATTCCCAAATTGACAATTGTATCTCTATATTCTTCGGATTGTGCTGTACTTTGACGAATAAAAAGAACACCGATCTCATTGCCAAATAAACTATATGCGTAATTTTCAATAATCTCGCCTTCAAATTCAAATGCTCTGGCAACTCGCTTTACAGTTTCCTCAAATTGATCATCCTGTATAACAAGAGTAATCTCTCCATCAAACACAAATCTCTTCAATGGTCCCGGCTGAGGAAATGGATAGACGAATGACTCAAGTGTGTCGTCATTAAATATCCTCTCAAGGCCTTTTTGAATAACAGATATAAATGAAATTTGATTATTGTTTTCGGGTAACAAGGGACTGACATTGTCCTTTATTGTGTCGTTTGGCGCTCGTTGTTCGTCGCTCGTGTTCTCATCGCGTGACATTGAATCCTGCGTCTTGTCACTTGTCGCGTGGCGCGTGTCACCAGGTTCAAGCTTTTTCCAAGTCATAAACTGCCTTAGATAATCCGGGCCGCCGGCTTTAGAGCCGATGCCGGACATCTTGTAGCCGCCAAAGGGCTGACGGCCGACCATCGCCCCTGTGCTCCCGCGATTGATATACAAATTTCCGACGAAGAATTCCTCTTTCGCTTGTTTAATATGCGATGGGGTTTGTGAGAAAACCGCGCCGGTTAACGCGTAATCAGTATCATTGGCAATACGCAAGGCATCGTCAAAATCTTCGGCATACAGGACAACCAAGATCGGTCCAAAGATTTCTTCTTTCGCCAAACGGGATTCTTTCGTGCCTACTCTATATATAGCCATCGGCACGTTATATTCAGGCACTTCAAAATTATCCTGATAAACAAATCCGCCCGGCCGGGTGAGATTCTCTCTTTCGATTAAAAGTTCCAGCCCTTCACGGCGGGCGATATTATGGTATTCGTTGATTCTGGCTATGGCATCACGATCAATGACGGGAACGACTTCCGTAACCGGATCGAGCTGTGGATTGTTCATCATGATCGACGCGGCTTTGGTTTGAAGTTTCTTCTCAAAGGCATTCTTGACCGACGGTAAGACAATCACGCGGGAAGCAGCCGAACATTTTTGTCCCGAATAACCAAATGCCGAACGCACAACGCCTTCGACCGCTTCATCTAAATCGGCATCCTCATCAATAATGATCGCGTTCTTGCCGCCCATCTCGGCAATGACTGCTTTATGAGGTTTATCTTCTCGCTCCATGGCCTCAGCGGTTGATTTGATATTTAAGCCGACGTTGCGGGATCCGGTAAAGGCAATCAAATCGACATCCGGGTGTTCGACTAAATATTTCCCAATGATTTCCCCCGTGCCCGGGAGATAATTCAAAACCCCGGCGGGAATTCCGGCATCTTTAAAAATACGCATGAGTTCATAAGCGATAATTGGTGTCTGCTCGGCAGGTTTCATGATAACGGTATTTCCGGTCACTAGAGCAGCGGAGGTCATCCCGGTTAAAATAGCTAACGGGAAATTCCACGGCGCAATAACAACCGCGACACCTTGCGGCACGCGTTCAAATCCTTGCCAACGAATCTCAGAAAGTAAACGTGCATCTTCTTTCGAGATACGAGCAGCGTCCAAGGCATAATAATTCAAGAAATCAATGGCCTCTTCGACGTCGGCTAAGGATTGCTCTTGGTTCTTGCCGCTCTCTAAAACAATCAAGGCCGCCAAATCATAACGACGTTCGAACATAATTGCCGCCGCCTTCTTTAAAATGGCTCCTCTTTCCTCAACCGATTGTACTGACCAAGTTGTGAATGCCTCTTGAGCAGATTCAATAGCATAATCCGCATCTTCAATCGTCGCGTTGACGACCTCGCCTAAAAGCAAATGATAGTTGGCCGGTGACACCACGCGCTGTATCTGTTCTTCCGATGGGATATAGTCAATTTCCTGGCCGTTTATGACCAATGGATACACGCGGGTAAATTGTTTTGGCACAGTGATCGCCTCAATAGCTCGTCGCATTCTTTCTTGTTCTTCTTGCTTATACAATTCAACGGGAGGAATATTTTTAAATGCCGGTAAGCCGCCGGTTGTTTTCAATGTTTCGGCAAAACCGCTGCGTATGGTATTTTCGGTCACGGATTTACCCATGACAAATTCCATCAAGTAATCCGGAGTAATTTCCGTCACAAATCGTTTGACCACTTGCTGCTGGGCTAAATCCGCAAAAGCAATGACGCGCAATTTATCTTCTGTTTCTTTGGAACCGCTAAAAGAAATCACATCAATCGATGGATCGCGGGCAAGTTGTTCGATGCGTGAGGCTGTAAATTGGCTAAACTTCAGATCATCTTCATCCAAACCCGCTTCAAACGCATCACTGCGTAGAATGCGGCCCATTTCTTCATCACGCATGACAACCCTGACTCTATTGCCGGCCACCAAAGGCGCCACAATGAGCTCAACGATCTCGGCGAGCGGTAAATCTTCTTCAATAATGACCGCCACCTTCCCGCGAGGAATGTAAAAATATTTATTCTTCTCGCCGGGCAGGCTTTGCACGCTGTTTAAGGCAAACTCAGCCAGCTCCCGTTGCTTCTTAACATAATCCATCACGACGGCGAAGGCTTTATCTTGACCAACTTTACCTTCCCAATCTTCTTCTTCCAAAACTGCTTTGGCAAATCTTTCCATACGACGCAAATGGATCTTAACCGCCGCGTTAATTTCTTTTTTGCTTTCGGGCATGACTTTCTTCTGCTGACGCTCTCTTTCTGCCAAAATGACTTTCGGGCTGCGCAATAATTGCTTCATCTCATTTAAATCATAAGAAAGCTGTCGCAAGAACGAATCGTTCGCGGAATTCTCCAAAATACGTCTTACCAAATAACCTAAGCCCGGGATCAAATCGCCAAACGGAGTATAGAAACGGATGTTGTTATAACCCATCTCGCCTAAGGCCATGACGACTTCATCGGGGATCATCCCGTAAAGGAATTGGAAGGCGACCTTATCTTTAGGAATATTATTTTCTTCGGCACGCGCCATCACCACACCCATCGTCCGGATATTATGCGAACCAAACATCGGCCTGACCCAGCCGAAATTCTCCATCAGATACGCGACATTTTTTTCATAACTCATATCCGTCTGCGCCTTGATGCGGTAATGCGGATCGGCCCAGCCGCGTTGACGGGCAATCGCCATATCACGATCCCAATTCGCCCCTTTGACCAAACGAATACCGGGGAGAATACGTTCATTTTCCGGACGGGATTGATTGATAACCTTGCTGCGCTCGACGATCTTGGTCAAATCTTTAAGCGTTTGGAAATCTTTGAAATAACTTTGAACGGCCAAAGACAAGCGCGGGAATTTGGTTTCTTCGATTAATTGCAAAAATAGTTCAATGGTAAAATCTTTAAGCTCAAAATGCTCCATATCAATGGTTAAGGACGCGCCAGTTTCTTCCGCTTTCTTGATTAAACCCACCATCGCTCTTTTTACCCACACCATACTGCGTTCATAAGACGCGGCATTAAGTTCAGCGTATAAATTGGTAATCTTTATCGAAATGTCAATATTTTCTTCCCCGCGTAACATTTCCATAAGCTCAATATCTTGCGCCGCATAATGTTTAGCGTCTTCTTCGGAAAGTGACTTATCGCCTAAAACGTCGATGGTGACCATAAAGCCCTGTTTGCGCAAACCGTTAATAACTTTCAACGCCGTCTTTCTATTTTCACCGATAAAGAATCGCTTCGCGATTACTCGACGGATAAAAAATACGGTCACCCAGGCAATAATTTTGGTCAAAATAACCGAACCGACAAACGGTATGCGCGTGAGAGGATAAATGATTTGAATAGGCAAACGGACCAGCGCGTGGACGCGCTCATCAACAAAATATTCTTGTAAATTGCGGACAATGCGTTGCGGATTATTATGAATAGACGGTAATAAGCTGGTAAATTGCAACAATCTTATCTTGGTAAACTCATCGATGCTGGCAACATTGATAACCTGCTGATTAGCATATTTGATAAAGGAAATGATTGGGGATTTTAAATAGCGTAAATAATCGCGATTGTACCGGCGGGCCTTGAGGAAAATTTCCTTACCATATTCTTTAATCTTATCTTCCATGAGAAGCTCCTCATCTCCAGCATAATCACTTTGGAGCTCTTCATCAAGTTCTTCGTCGACATCTTCCAGGGGCGGGGCCTGGGCACCGATGCCTAAACTTGCGCGTAACCATTGCCATGAAAACACTAATATTCTTTCTGCCCACAAGAAAATAAGCGTGCCGAGTCCCATCATAATGACGCCAATGCCAACCCTATCTAAGACAGTCATCCCTGCCCAACCATGATAATGATTAACCAAATAAATCATTCTTGAAACAACTGCGGTATACGCCAGGACCAAAGTGGCTATGACATAATTATCAAACCACGGACGTCGGTATAAATAGTTATAAATTCCCAGGTAAGAACGAATATTGAATATTTTTCTGATCGGGGCGTTGCCGTTATGCCGGGTAACCGTATTGACAATCCCTTGCAACCAATCCAAAAGATGAATTCTTTGCGTACGGATAACCAACAAATAAATTAGTGTCCATAACATCGTTGCCAAATCCATGATAATAAACCGTAAAATTCCCGGTGACGTATGCATAGCGGTAAAAACAAACGGCAGCCAAATGATAAAATTCATCAAGGTCAGATTAATCGTCGTCTCTTGGATCCTTTCCATGGCTTCCTCGTGGTCATCTTGTTCAACAATGCGGCTGGCCAGATAATAATTCAAGTTGTCCATAGCAAAAGGCGCCAAAATAAAGATATCAAAGATTGTCCGTGTGATTTCTTTGGAAATAAACCAAATCGCCGGGATCTGTTCAAAAAGCCAGTTATAAAGGAAGAATCCGACCAGCGGCGTAGAGAATAAAACCTCAAAATACATAAAACGCCATAAGAGTTTCCAGTTGTAATGTTTCTCCTCATGCAGAAGATGAATCTTAATACGTTCGGTCATAAACCATAAAACCAAAGTATTAAGGACGCTTATCGGAATTAAAGAATAAAGTAAATAGAACGGCGTCTGTGTAAACCACTGGGCAGAATGTTCTTCATAGAGGAAGGCGAGCGTAAGATAACCAAGAACAATGATCGCTTGGAATATATACTCGAAAATCTTTCTTAAACTCGCCGCTGTTATAAAGACAAAGCCGCCTTGGCGCTTGATATTTCTAGTTTTATTATCCATCTTAGGACGATAATTTCTTAATTCACTAATTTCAATGGCTTCTAATCGCATTTCTTTGGCTTGCTTGAGAAGATCCGCATTCAAACTCGAGAGTGAAAAATGAATTGTTATGGGGCGATGCGGGTCAAGGAAGATAACATATTCTTTGCCTTTGGCAGCAAAAGTCAGTTCTCGCAGATAAGTTTTTACATTTCTCACTAAAATGTCGGGATCATCAAATTTACTCAACAAAGAGCCTTCACTAAGATCCGAAAAAAGAATACGATTCATACCTTCTAAAAATCGCCACAACTTTAACAGGGGTTGTTTTTCTTCTTCCGTCAGTAGTTGACTGCAAAGTTTATGGTCAATAATGCGTTCTACAGAAGTTAACTTACTTTCTTTACCCCAAGATCTTTCAACAGGAATAATCAAACTCTTTGTCCGTCCAAAAGCAAAATCATGCGCTGCATTAACATATTCTTTATAGCTAGAATACGTATTTAACATTCCCCTAAGACTGACTGCTATAAATATTAGCGCAATGCCTATCGCTGTTTTAATGTCAAACGGCGGCTTTTTTACAATAGTTTCCAAAATAAGCAAGCCAACAAAGACAACGATACCCAAAACAACTCCCAAGAGCGGTAAAATAGATCCTTGACGAGATTTGTCATTGCGATGATTCTTCGATAACTTTTTAGGACGAATGGTTAACGCCTTAATCACGCCATTTTCAATCATCGTTACTTCGCGGTAACGATTGCCCGGCCAAACGCTGGTCAGCCAAGTATCTGTATTAACTGCAATCGTATTGCCTTGATTAACGACGACACGCACTTTCTTGCCGGTTGGCGAATGAGCAAAAATTTGAATAATGCCTTTGGCTGGATCTCGACGGAAATCATTAACTAAAATCTGAATCGGGCTATTTTTCTGCCACAGAATACTTTTATTCAATAGATCAAGTGTATTGAGTTTATCGTGGATTGAAGCAACTGGCTCAGACGCCATCCCTATTTGCTGACGGAAATCTTCGGTCAAACCAGCATGGGTCAAAAGAACATTGCCAGCTTGATACGCAAGCGGCAGGCGGCCTTCTCTAATATCTTCACGCATCTGGGCAAACATCTGCGCGTATTTTGCGCGATCAAAATCAGCCATGAAAATATGGCGCTGAATAAATCTTACGAATCTGCCTAATAAACCAAAATAATTTATCTCCGGCAGCTCATGATTACCAGCGACGCGGACCAATTCAATACCCATTTCTTTAGCCTGACTTTGCAATTGACGAATATAGTAATCTGTCGCCAGACTAAAACTGCCGCGATCGATCGTGTCGCCTAAAATGACGATCGTTATATCTTTGGGTGCATCCTTACGCAAATTACCTTGTTCATCAATAAAGCCTGCCGTTTTCAAGACAACCAAAAGGCCCTTTAAATCACCGTGCAAATCCCCGACAACTAAATACCTTCTTCCCGTAGCAATATTGTTCGAACGCACTAAATCGTTAACTTGAATGTTATATTTTTCATTATTGATTTGTCCCATTAATATCTTTATTAAAGTGTCAACATTTTGGCCGGCTTTCTTCCAAAGCCTATTAGTTGAGAAACTAAACAGTGTTAAGTGAACAAGCCTAAATAAAACAAATGGATAGCCTAAATACTTAATCCAACGAACATTCTGATTACTTTCTTTTTCGGCTAAAACTTTACGGGCGTTTTCTGCATGGATGCCGCCTTTAGTCACGGCGAAATACGTTACCCGATCATGGGCATTCTTAATTAAATCGCGGCTAACTGGATAGAACGATTTCCCACCGATGGTATGCAAACTGCCGCCCAAGAATTCCGCCAGGGCACCCACGGCCGCCCAATCCCAAAGGTGTGAATTCAAAGTCGCATGAACAACCTGCTCGCGCATTAATAGAACGCGCATGGCACCCACAACTGAAGCATTGCCTTGCTCAGAAACATTATTGGCTCCATACACTTCTTGCCAATGATGAAGATATGGATCATGGCGATCATAAGTTTTGCTATACATCGCGGTGATTCTTTTAATTTCTGTTTGTTCAATCTGCCATTTTTGGCCATTAACTTTTACCGGTGACCATAAACTACCCTCAATTTTGAATCCTTCTTGGCCATCGATGGTCAATGCCGGCGCATCGACAAGAGCAAGAACTGCCTTCCCTTTATATAACAAGGCCAAAGAAAACGCATAACCCTCTTCGCCTCTGACAAATGAATTGGTCCCATCCACCGGGTCAACGACCCAGACCCACGGGGATTTTTGATTTTGATCGTTTCGATTTTTAATACTGGCTACACGAATCTCTTCTTCACCTAAAACATAATGCGTGGGGAAATATTTTTGTACCGTCGGCAGGACAATATCGTTTTGAATCGCGATGTCGGCTTCAGTAACAGGGTCAAACTTACCTTCAGTTGATTTATTACGCAATCCCGCGATTTGTCCGCCTTGTGCTTCGCGGCGAACTCTTAACATAAGCTCGACGGCTTTATCGGCCATTTCCGAGGCCAATTTCTCCATTAAAAGCAATTTCTTGGGTGAAATCTTAAATCGCAAAGAAGAATATAAAAGTTTAATCCAATTAAATGGTTTTCTCTGCGTGGCAATCGCCAATGTCAGGTCAATCGTATTAGAGAAAATAACTTCCGTGTTGTGCCGGGCATGACGCAGGAAAGAACGAAGTGTAGGAATAAATATGGGCAAGAAAATAACTGTAAGGATGATTGAAAAGCCTTTAATAACTTCCGGTGGCGCATGAAATAGTTTGGCGATAAAGCCCAACAAGCCAATAAAAAGCCCGAGCCCAGCCGAATAAGGCATATACTTTGACCAACGATAATAAGGCACCATAAACTGTTCTCCTAATTCACCGATGCGGGCCATGCGGGCCATAAAAATTTCTTCCTCGTTCTTAACTGCAGCAGGATTATCCAGATCGATGACTAAAAATGTCGATCTGGTTATCGGCTGGCTCTTATTGCCAACAAAGACAGCCTGTTCATGCGCGTTTTGGAAATTGGCTTTAACTGAATGAAAATCCTTGCGTAAAACAAAAGGTAGTGTGAAATAGCGTAATGTTTCCCACGCCGGCGCCAAGAGGCCACCGACAATAAGGCGCAAGGCCAGCCATTTTTTGACCTCGGGAATATGCTGATATACCCAGCCCCAAAAACTACTGGAAACCAATCCTAGCGGACGGCGATCTTCTTGCGCCATGAATTCAATCAAAATGCGCGCAGATGAATTGATGTGTTCGCTGCTTGATGAATATTCTTTAAAGAAAGCCCCAATAAAACTTCGCGCCGCGGCAAAACCACCGTGCCAGCTGCGGTTTTCCCGATAAACAATCCATACCAGCGTTTCAAAAAGGTCAGCCGTATAGTGAGCATCCTGCGGATCAACGGTAAAATTGCTGTCTTGAGCGGTAAGATTATGCTTCATGACCTTGTTAAGGAAATCATTCTTCACTAAATGTTCGCGAACCGACAAAGGATGGTTGTCCCTATGCAATGAAAACCATTTGAAAATTTGTTCACTGATAATTAAGTCTAAAAGAATATCCCCGATCGTTGCCGCAACATCCAAAACAAACGCTTTCTTAAAAGATACCCTTTTCCCTCTTTTTAAATGTTTCTTAAGAATGACTTCTTTATTATTTGCCGAAATATAAGGCGCCATAATTGAGGCTAAGCTGCTGATCTGTCGGTTATAAATACCGTTTCCTTGTTTATCATCAAAAATTTGCTGCCGATTGGAAGAAATAGTTATATTTGAATCAGCGACATAATCCCTGACCAATGGCCTTATCCGCGAAATCGCAACTCCTAAATCACCGGTTTCTAAGTATAAAATACCTGTTAAGGCATCCAAAAGGTGAGCCGGTGCAATCGCCCTGCCGCCTACATAATTCTTATACTTGCGATAAAGCAGCCCTTTGCGCTTAAACCAGCGGCTACGATCCTTAAATGACGAAAGTCGAGAAGCTTTATAGGAAAATTCTTGACGGGAAATATGCGGGAATGCTTTAAGCAAAGCCTCTCCTATGGCAAATCTATTAATCGATCTTCCGATATGCCTTAAAGCAAAATGATTGATATCATTCTGGGAATTCTGCTGGGAAGCATTAAGCAAGTCAAAAAGAAGCTGACGCTTGACGAGCGGCCCACCGAGAATTTCCTCAAACTCGCGCACAATTTTCCAATCGCCCTTTATGTTAAAAACTTTAAAAAGAGACTGCGCAACTTTAGGATGCTTTAATTTTAATAATAACTCCGCAAAAGAACTTATTGCTTCGGTTTTAAGCAGCTCATTACTACTGTCTATGACATCTTTTGTTTTAACAAGCAGTTCAACGATTGACCCTGCTAATTCTTGGTTGTTTGCGGAGCGGATAAGTTTATTGACCGCCCAGGTCACGGCATCGTGTTGCTCCCTTCCTAACGCAGCCGTTTTTTCCAGAAGTTCAATCCCCGCTTTTTGCACTTTTAAAGAACAGTAAGCTTCTTCGGCGGTATCGACAATTTTATAAAGGTATAAATCCTGCGGGCTAATCATGCCGTAACGCAATAGAACATTTTTAAAATACTGATGCCACGGCTGCCAGAATTCCCGGCCCACTAAGACGATAGGAATGCGCGGGGCTTTAAGTGTTTGTATGCGGGTCAAGAGTTCAAAAAGAACGTCGAGCGTCCCTGTACCGCCGGGATAAAAGACAATCCCTTGGTCACTATAATCAATGAGGATCGTTTTCCTTAAGAACTGGTGTGAAGTTTCCAAAGCGACGTCTATCTTTGTCGATCCTTGTTTCGCCAATTTATCCCTGCCTAAATAAATAGTTTTAGAATTTAAAACCTTTCCTTCTTGTTGCAAACGTTTTTCTAAGGCATCGTGGCTGTCTCTGACCGCTGCGGGAATACCATTGTGGCCGGTAAATATGATGTTATACCCATCGAGCGCCAATAATTCCGTCAATTCCCCTGCTGACCTCGGATAATGAAGATCCTTTTTAAAGGGCTCTCGTGAACCAATGATGGTTACTCTTTTATCAATACCTTTTAATCGTTTACGGGCTTTCATGAATGCTTTCACAATCGCGGTCAAGTTAAACGGAACTTTTTGGGCGGTTTTATAACCGTCGGCATTGTTGCGCAGGATTTCAACGACTTTATCTTCTTCATTAACTCCTACCAAATGATATAACTCCTCTGTCGTCAACCTTAAGAAGCCACGTTCTTCAAGATCTTTGATCCTTGCTATAAAACGCCCGAAGAAGCTTTTATTGACCATAATGATCGGCATATTTTTACCGACTATTTTTCGTTCCTTAAGAGTCGCGGTTGTTAAAGCTTCATTCAGTGTTCCGTATCCGCCTTCGGTGCCGACAAATCCTCGGCTCAGACGGACAAACCTGACTAAGCGCGAAAAGAAATTATCAAAATCATAAACCCGCCCGTCTACATAGGGATTATTACTTTGCTCAAACGGAAGAAGGATATTTAAACCAAAGGCTTTATTCGGACTGACTTCGTAAGCCCCTTTACTGGCGGCTTCCATCTGTCCAGGGCCTCCACCGGTAATGATGTTGTAACCTGCACGGGCAATTTTCTGGGCGAGTTTTCTGGCCCTTTCAAAGAAAAGTGAGCCTGGTTTTGTTCTGGCCGAACCGAAAATACTTATGGCAGGACGGATCAATTCTAAAACAGGTTCGGGAATATCTAATTCGCGGATGGCTTTCTTGAGATATTGCCGGAAGGATGCTTTGTCTAATTTATCTAAAGTGACGATCGGAGGCGGCATGGCCAATAAATAAGGCGAGGCAAAAAGCATGGCAAAAAACCATTCTTTGAAAGACCATAGGCTCTCGACTAAGTGCTGCACGTTGTTCACCATAAGTTCAAAACCCAGCGCCACAAATCCAAGGCCAATTGCGGCCTCTACTAAAGTGAAACCTTTGTTGCCGACGGTTTCCCGCTTTGCTTTCTCAATAATTTCCGCCAAGTCTTCATCGCTAAACGTAAATCCGACACGGCTGCCCCAACGGTTATAAACGACATCAATAATGTCCCAGAATAGTTCAACCGTTAAAACTGGCTTGCGGCTGCGCGCCACGGGAATAAGGCGACGGCTTATCAGTTTTACAAATTTCAGAACACCTCTTTGTGATTTAAGATCGTCTGCCTTCGTCGTTCTAACAAGTTTAATCAATTCCCATCGAGAACGGATATTTAAAATATTTTGTGCCAATTTTAACAACTGTGCCTGGGAAGGTATCTCAGCGAGATCCACATCCAACGGTTGATTATTATGCTTCTGATAAAATCTCATTAGTTCGCGTTCAATGGCTTCCTTGATTTCACGGGCATAAATTTCTGCTGCGGCTTGACGCGGTGTGTAAGCATGGCTTGCTTGCTCTAAATAATATTCTGCCTTAAACTGGACATACACATCTTGATGATTAACAAATTCACCGACTGCCTTAACGGCAAAAAGCCTTAATTGATGATCCCGGTGACGCATAATAATAAAGTTGAGCGTATCTAACAATTCGGCCTTTCTTCTATCTCCAATAACATGAATGATTGTTTTTTGCAGGTAAAAGACTTCGTCTTCGCTGATGAGGATTGATTCGAGATCAGTACGCCCGCTGTTACTAATTAAGTTGCGCAAACCTTCCAGTAAAAGACTGGAAAGAGGTTCACCATCTTTTAGTTTTCCCAATTCTTCACGAAATACCTGCATCGCCTGACTTCCGCCGATATTGCCCAAAGCCATCCCAGCTGCATAAATAAGATTGGGATCGTCATTTCGGATAATCCACTTTAAAACGCCTAACGCACGTTTATTTTTTCGGTTACCCAATTCTGCAATAGCAAACTGTTTTAGTGCCATATAAAATTCCTTGTTATGTTTAGCCAAATGCCCAATCAAGGAATGCTTTCCGCGGACAAGCTTGAATAAAAAGCTTGTTGGTAATCTATCTAATGAATTAACTAATGCCTTAGAAATTGAAACACGGATACCTACATTTTCTGTTTCCAAGAGTGTTTGATAGGCTTGAGCCAATGCATCAAATGCCTTTGGCGTCTTCACATTTCCCAACACTTTGGCTACAAACCCACGATTAACCGTTGTGTGTCGGCGCGGCTGGACAAGCAGTCGCTCTAAGCGTGGAATGATCTCATCATTGGCGTGAAGCACGTTTTCTCTTAATTCCGCCAAAGCCTCATTGCGCGCTTTCTTACTCGGACCTTGTTCGGCAACCTGCAATAATTCTTCAATTCGTTCTGCTCTTACTTTTGCTGGCATTCCTGCCAAAGGAACCATCGCCATTAACGCTATACCATGAGCGCCGAATAAACCTAACATTTCTAAAACGGATACGGATACGAGCGCTAAAATGATGACTGGAACCCACTCCATCGCATTTCTTAAATAATCTTCCCCGGTTGCCTGCATGCCAACAGCTTCGAGCGTCTTTAATCTTTCCACCACGCTGCGGGGTTGATCAGCAGGCGCGGATATCCACATAAATTGAGCCGCACTCAAAGACACTTTTTCTCTTAAAGCATTGTAATCATTTAAGGCGTGATCCATTTCTGATTTGATCACAGAAATTTCTGCCATAGCCAAAGGTTCGGAACTGGCTGTCACGGCGGTATCATAAATAAATATGGTATAAGATAAGATATCCGCCAATTTGATCAACCTTGCCGACTGCCGAGCCAAATGTCTCTTGGGAGAACGGCTATTTCTTGCCAAATGATTCAGGATCTCACCGAGCTTTCTGGCAACTAGTTCCATATCGTTGACCATTCCCAATGCTTCCGATGGTAAATTAAAATTAGTGGAAGGAACGGGAATAACAAAACCTTCGTACGCCGAACTCAGGGGCCGTTGTAAAATATCCGCAAACGGCTCATTACTGAAAGTCTTCTTCTTGGTCAATTCTGCACAATTTTCTAAATACCAACTCAGGACACTAACTTCATCTTTTTCTTCTTCAAGAACTTCATTTAAGAGATGATGCAACGTTGGGTCCACCCATTTTAGAAGATCATCGGCAGTTTTAATATAAAACTGGTTATTGGTGCCAACTATTTTTGCCATAAACGCTAAATAGTCGTCGTGCAACTGGATATCCCAAATGGCCTGAGCCATCATCCTTAAAATTTCCTCATCCAATTTTCCATAGCGGCCGCTAAAAACATCAAATAAAAATTGTCGATTAGCTTCCTCATCACCTGCCACACGGCCAATCCTCAGGCCAATGGAACTTAATTCTTCTAGTTGTTGAAATACCCATTTACGGGTTTTGGCTTGTTCGGCTAATTGTTGAATGCCTTCCCAGTCTTCATCATCCAGCTCCTCTAACTCTTTTAATCGGACAAATATTTCGTAAGTTTCGTCGTAAAGAACCATGAGAGAAGAAACCATGTTCTCAAATAAAATCTCTACGGTTTTTTGTTGTAAGCGTGAGATCGTTTGCGTGGAGAGTAAAATATTTAAAGTAATCGCTGCTTTGAGACTAACTTCTAACATAGTCAGATCGGTCTGATAATCTTTAAGCCATTCGGATAAGGCCACAATGATTTCATCACTTACATTTCCATCCGCAAAGAGATCGGTTATTTTTAAGGCATCCTTGCGTATTGAAAGATGCTTATCCTGAAGTAATCGGGCGATGGTGGAATTCAATTTATGGATAAATTGTTCATGGGAATAAACCACCTGGTTTAAAGTGTCATGCGTACTCAATAACAAAATAACTTTAAGAAGACGTTCAATCCGATTCTTAACCCAATCTTTATACGTGATCTGGCTTAAACGCACCAGCCGGCTTAAACGTTTGGCTAAGCCCATGAGTACTTCTGTCTTTTGATCATCTCCCAACTGACCTAAACTATTTAATGCCCCGACAACCTCTTCAGCGCTACCATTAACAAGTTGTTTAATAATTTGCCGGCTTTCTCGACGGCTAGGTCTTAAGACCATGGCTAACGGAACCATGGCCAAAATCAGATCGGCTGAAATATATCCGCCTTTTAGCCGATCTTTTTTCTTTGCAAATTTCTTTTTATCCAGCGCTCCTAAATCAAGGACTTCAACTTCTCCCTCTATGGGGTTTGGCCTCTCTACTGGAATGGCCTTCCTCTGTGCTTTCAATTTATCCAATGCCTCGTGTATGATAGCGGATTCTTCCGTAAGTACCCGATTCACTATCTCCATCTCATATTCTTCCACCAATTGCCGATGGGCTTTCTCTTTCATCCGGAGAAATTCGAACTCTTCCTGTTTCTTACGTAAAGCCTCCTGTTGTTTCCTGTTTAACAAATGAAGAATTCCGGCCAAGATGCCAACAAAAGCAAGTGTTCCGGTTACCACAAAAAGAATTGATAAGGGTAATTCTTCCAAGCCATGGAACAATTGATATTCCCAGGCTAAAATTAGGCTTAAACCTAGAATGAATATTCCTGTCTCCGTCAATCCCCAACCTTTTTCACGGCGCCGGCTGGCCGATTTTTCTGTTGCCAGAGTTTGTTTATGATCTGAACCTCTCATTTCAAAATATAAAGAACTAGTTACAGCAATGACGGCATTTATCAAGGCGAGCCAAGGGGAAATTAAAAAGAAAACAAATGGCACTAAACTCAAACCCGTAAAAAGCACTCCCCTTGAAGAAATCCCAACCTTCCGGATATATTGGACTGTTGCACGGAAAATATTGGTATAGAAACCAAAGCTAAAACTTACTAATTCGCGATATTCCCGCGGAACCCAATTCTGCAAAAGGACATTAAAACCAAAGACCAGGCCCGCCCGCCCCAGAATCGCATCACGGACGCGCCCAGCTTGAATTCTAAACTTTGCCTGAGCGCGCATGGCCTGAGCCTCGTCAAGATAATGCTGTTTCTTTATTGTGTCAGTTTCCACCTTGGCCATTTGCGTATAGGTTTTAGCCGTTAAACGCAACCGTAACGGTGACTCAATAATCAAATCGTATAACGAGTTTAACCCGATGTTGTAAACCATAGACGTCATTGTCCGCACAATGAGGAAAACAAAATCCGTTGGCAAAGTACTTATCCACCAGTACACGCGGTTCTTTAAGGCGCCGTAAGCAAATAGATAAACAGTATTGGCAATAAGAAGAAGGGTCAAATCAGCAGTAAATGTTTTACGTGAAAGTGTCCCGGAAAGATAAAATCCAATGAGGCGAGCAACAATACCAAAACTGATTGCCGTAACACCGAAGACAATCTTTGACTGCAGGCCCTCCTGAGCCACTAAGCCAAGATAACCTTGCCACAAACTAAAGCCGCCCGTTGCCCAAGCAATAAATAAGTCAACCGCAATCAAAACCGAAGGAATCAACACAACAAAGCTGAACGCGCGGATAAAGCGCGCCCTAAACGCCACCGACTCTTGATTGACCAGCCATAAGGAAGCCGCGGCTTTATCCATCATGATGGTTACATCCGGATGATATTTAAGCCAGCTTGCTGGAATTGCTGCCGTCGGTTTTGCTGCAAATAATTTGTTAACAATTTCTGCTTTATGTTCACCGGTGACAAGGACAATGATTTTCTTAGCGCTAAGGATCGTGGCAATTCCCACCGTCAACGCATGCATGTATCCTCTTTCCTGAGCTTCCGTATTGGCGGCAATCGTTTCTGGGGAAAGTTTAATCACGCGGGTACGGGAATGCAGAGAAGAACCGGGCATATTAAAGGCGATGTGCCCATCGGGGCCAAGGCCTAAGACAACCAAATCGATACCGCCGGCCTTCTTGATTTTCTGTTCGTAATGAGCAACTTCTTCCTTTAAGTCCCTCGCCATGGCATTAAGGACATTTACTTTCAGCTGACGATTCTTCTGCGTCAAATGTCCTAATAAATGCTCGACTAAATAACTTCGGTATTCCGCGCTTCCTTTATATTCATCGAGCATAAATAATTGCGCTTTGTTTAAATTAATATCTTGAGCCGTCACATATTCAACGAGCTTACGGTACATCGGTTTAGGCGTGTTCCCGGTCGGAAGCATCATTTTCAGGGAAGAATTCTTCCCTATTTCTTTGCGAATAACTTGGGCAGCGTGTTCGCCAACTGTTTGCGCATTATCCAGAACTTCCATATTCAATGCATATTGACGTCGCTTAGTTAATAAATAATACGCGCCCCAAACAAAAGCGGGAACAACCGTCAACGCGGCAAATATTTCCAATAACCCGCTTCCCTGATTACGTTTTGTCTCCATGGGATTGTTTGAATAGAGGCGCAATCCTACTGCTGAGATCGTTACCTCTTTCGCCAGCATCAATTTTTCAATCTCAAGATTTTCGAGCTCTGTAGATTTGCTTATATACTGGTCATCAATTTTTATCTGCCAGTAGCGGTTGACGGGAAAATAGCGGTTAAATAGAGCCAGCTCAACTTTAACCATTTGGAAGTTTGCCAGGACCTCTTCAAACTCTGTTTCTTCTAACCATATGACATGGAACAAATCGGCCAAGGTGTCAATAATCGCGGCTAACTGAATAAAAGCCTGGATCGGATCCTTGGCCTGCTCAACGATTCCTTTAATATTCGTGAGCATCACATGGGCGCTTTGAGCCGATTCGGCCATTTCATGAAACTTTGCGGCGATCTTACTTAAAACAGCAGGTTCTGTCGATTTGATCTTGACCTGCGAAGGTTTGATATGGATGGTTTCTTTATGCCTTCGAGGATCTTTGGGCTCGACACTGATGCGCAAGTATTCTCGATGTGGATCTGCATGGTCATCGTTGATCCATTCCGGTTTAACAAGATAGGCATGCTGGGCGCTGATTTGTGGATCCCAACCGAGGAGGACTTCAGAAATGACTTTGGTAAAGACCTCTGTATCCTGGCCAATTAAAATAAGCTGCCTTCCTTCCACTAACAGATAGTTAAACAGCCAACGTTGAATTTGTTCTTTCAATAATATCTGATCGGGCGATGGCTGGACGAAGCTTACATTTTGTGCATCTTCGGTGTAATTTCGTCCTCCCTTATAAAGAACGGCGCTTCCTTCAAGATTATGTTCTTTGTCAAAGAGGGCCAAAACTTGGAATTTCCCTTGCAGGCGGAAACTGCCGTTTTTATTCTCAACCGGCGACGAAATAAATTCTACCGGCATGGATAAATACACATGCCTTACCGGATCATCGCTGGTGTCATATTTCCAGCCCAACACATACAAAGGAAGAATGACCAATCTCCCACCATGCCGAGCGACGCGGCCAGGCAACACCGCATCCAAGTCGATACCCAAGATATTCTTAAAGCGGAAAGTGCTGTTCCCAAAATGATTGGTAACATCGGTGGCTAAACGCTTAAAATCATCTTCGTTGTATAATTGTTGCTGCGGGCCAAGCCAGATATGGGCATTCTTTTCTTGACCCTCTTCATCAAGGAAAACAAATTCGGCATGTAACTGGCGATGGGCATTGACTTCTTCAACATGCGCTTTAGCTAATAATTCATGCTTAAACGCGGCAACAAACTCCTCAACATACGTTCCCCGAATACTTATGCTATTGCCATCGATTAAGAAATAATTGCCGAACCATTCTTGCAGAGCGCCATCGTTAAATTTTTTCTTAAATCGATCCCGATCCAAGCCTTCCATTGAAATCCGTTTAAGCGGCTTATAGAGTACCTTTACATATTTGATGGGGCCGTTATCCTCACGATAAACAATGATTTGATAGGCGCCGTTGACTACATATTGACCCTGATAAAAATCGGCTGTCAAAGCGGCAGAAGTAAAATTAATGGGTAAAGAGACAAAGATATGCGCATTGCTTGCTTTATCCTGGATGACCTCATACCGCCAGCCCCATAACCGGGGATGGAGTTCATTGGAGATGACGCCGCTGTGCAGCGTCTTGCCGCC
>CAZVZR010000019.1:0-38041 GCA_964630825.1 uncultured Planctomycetales bacterium
GGCGTGGACGTGGCTGGCGGAATTTTGCAGGGAGATAAAGATTTTTATCGAGTGCAAGGTGGTGGAACTTATGATGTTCCTTTTAAACTTAAGTCTGTTTTAGAATTGCGTGCCAAAGCCGGAATTGTTGAAGCTTATGGTGATTCCATAGGTGTCCCTATATTTGAGAGGTTTTTCGCCGGCGGCGGACGGACCATCCGCGGCTATGACGAGCGTCAGGTGGGGCCTTTGGATCCAGTAACGAATGACCCTATCGGCGGGGAAGCAATGGTTGTTGCTAACATTGAATACACGATTCCGCTTATTCAATTTATAAAAATGGCGGCTTTTTTTGATACAGGGAATGTTTGGGCTAAAGCCAAAGATTTTGGCTCGGGCGATTTCAAGTCCGGTACCGGTTTAGGGCTGCGTGTTAAAACACCCATTGGCCCTATTAACCTTGATTATGGGTATCCGCTTAACGATGAGCCCGGAAAGGATGGTAAGACCGGCAAATTTTATTTTAGTGTCAGCAGGGGTTTTTAAGGCTTGCGGAGTTTAAGTAATTATTTGACAGAAACCTCACATCCGTGTATCCTATCTGGAAGTTGGATGTGGGGTTAAATATTTAATAGGGATAATTTTAAAAATAGACAAGGAGGGAAGTTCTCAATGAAAAAACTAAATCTTTTATGCGCTATTTCTTTCTTAGCCGCCACCATTTTATGCGTTGCCGATGTTCATGCGGCTGATAAAGATAACACCAAATGGGGATATGTTGACCTAAGCCGCATTTTTGATGAATATCAAAAAACAAAAGATTATGATAAGGTTTTGGAACAAAAATCTGCTGATTTTGATAAGGCTCGCAATGAAAAAGTAGAGAAAATAAAGGAAGCCCAAGGAAAATTAGGGCTTTTGGCGGAAGACAAGAAGGCGCAACTTACAGCAGATATTGAAAAGATGAAAACAGAGCTTTTGGAATGGGATCGTCAGCAAAAGCAGGATTTGACAAAGGAACGTAACGATAAAGTACGCGAAATTCTTTTGGAAATCGAAAAAGTCGTTAGTGATTATGCTGAAAAAGAGCAATTTGCCATCATCTTAAATGACAAGGTCCTTATTTATGGTAACCCGGGAATGGATGTTACCAATGAAATCATAAAAAGGCTGAATCCGTCGTCTGCGTCTGCGCCTGCGCCAGCAGCAAAATAAGCTGGGTGGATGCTAGATGAAAATGACTTTGGCTGAAGCAGGGCGTATTGTTGATGGCGAGGTTGTTGGTGACAGGAATATTGTTATTACCGGTGTCAATGGGATAAAGGAAGCCCAAAAAGGTGACCTTACCTTTGTTGCCAACTCAAAATACCTTACGTTTCTTGATAGTACCCAAGCTTCAGCAGTTATTGTTGCCAAGAATGTCAATGTTAGCGGTAAGGCCGCTATCCACACACAAAATCCTTCCTTAGCCTTTGCTAAAATAGCTTCGCTGTTTGTAAACCAAGAGTCTTTTAAGCCCGAAGGCATTCATAAAACCGCTGTTATCGCGAATGATGCTCAAATTGGCCAAAATGTAGCTGTTGGGCCATACACGGTCATTGAAAGCAAGGCGCACATTGGCGATAACACAATTATTTACAGTGGTTGTTATATAGGGCATCAAACAATTATTGGCCCCAACGCTCTTATTTATCCGAATGTTTCTATTCGAGAACGTATTTCAATCGGGAAAAATGTAATCATTCATAGCGGAGCGGTGATTGGTTCCGATGGTTTTGGTTTTGAACAACTTGCGGGGACAGGAGTCCATGAGAAAATTCCGCAAACAGGAACAGTTGTCATTGACGATGATGTTGAAATCGGGGCGAATGTAACAATCGATCGGGCACGCTTTGATAAAACATTTATTGGAAAGGGAACAAAAATTGATAATTTGGTTCAGATTGGCCACAACGTGCATATTGGGGAAAGGTGTGTTATTGTTGCACAGGTTGGCATTGCAGGAAGTGTTAAAATCGGAAAAGGCGTTATTTTCGCCGGGCAGTCCGGGGTATCAGGGCATTTGACCGTAGGGGATGGTGTTATTGTCGCTGCCCAATCCGGTGTCATGAAATCAATTCCGGCGCATCAAAAAGTTACGGGGTTCCCAGCAAGGCCGTATATGCATGTTTTGCGCATAAACGCTGCATTGCAAAAATTGCCTAGATATGTAAAGTTGCTTCAAGGCCTTAAGGACAAGGTCGAAAAGTTAGAAAAGAAATTAAAGAAGAAATAGGTATTTAGCTATGTCATTATCTACACTGCAGAAACAGCGTACCATTAAACAAGAATTTTTCCTCGAAGGCGGCGGCCTGCATACAGGATCAAGGGCAAAGATTGTCTTTAAACCAGCTCAAGAAAATACTGGGATTAATTTTATTCGCGTTGACCTCCCTGAGAAGCCGGTTATTAAAGCTGAAGTTTCAAATGTTCAGGCCCAGCAAGGATTGCCGCGGTGCACGACTATTGGTTTTGGTGGCGCAGTTATTCATACAGTTGAACACTTGATGAGTGTTTTGTGCGGGCTTAAGATAACAAACCTTCTGGTGGAAATCGACGCTCCGGAAATCCCGGGTTTGGATGGAAGCGGCTTGGATTTTTTAAAAGCGATTAAAGATTCCGGAATTGTTGAGCAAGAGGCTCTGGTAGAAGCGTTTACGATCAGCGAACCTATCGGTGTTGAGCAAAACGGCTCTTCCATTTTCATGGTTCCGGCAGAAGATTTTCGTATCTCTTACACGTTAAACTATGACCATCCTTTTTTACATTCGCAATTTTTTGACAGGGTTATTGACGAGAAGATATATGAAAATGAAATTGCGCCTTCCAGGACATTTTGCTTGGAAGCGGAAGCAATACATTTAAAAGAAAAAGGCTTAGGGAAAGGAGCAAATTATACCAACACCCTTGTTGTCGGGGATAAGGGTGTGATTAATAATAAGGTGCGCTTTCAAGATGAATTTGCCCGTCATAAGGTGTTGGATTTTATTGGGGATTTATATTTGTTGGGTGTCCCGGTGCGCGGGCATGTTTTTGCCGTTCGCAGCGGCCATACGCTCAATTTTCAGCTTCTTAAAAGAATTTTTAATCAGAAGAAAAAAATAGAGGAACAAGCGTCGCAAGCAAAATATGAGATTAAAGGTAAAAATGAGATTGATATTAACGGGATAATGAAAATTCTCCCGCACCGCTTTCCTTTTTTGCTGGTTGATCGTGTTTTGGAAATTGAAAAAGGCAAGAAAGCGATAGGGCTAAAGAATGTTACAGGCAATGAGAATTTTTTTCAGGGGCATTTTCCAACGCGGCCTATTATGCCGGGCGTCCTGATGGTGGAAGCAATGGCGCAGACGGCGGGGGTTGTCGTCTTGACGAGCGATGCGCATCATGGTAAAGTAGCTTTCTTTATGGCGGCGGACAATGTTAAATTCCGCAAGGTTGTTGAGCCAGGTGATCAGCTCGTCATGGAAGTTGAAGTGATTAAAGAGAAGTCTAGGTACGCCCAGATCCATGCCCAGGCCAGTGTGAGAGGGGAAGTTGTTGCAGAGGCGGATATGATTTTTTCATTCACGGATAAATCGTATTTGGATGCAGCATAATTAATTTAGTAATTTTATATTTTCGAATAGGGATTTTTCTTGTAAAATAACTTTAAGATTAAAATCTATGGAAAACGTTAAGATACATAGAACCGCAATCATCCACCCCGGGGCGCAAATTTCTTCGGGTGTTACCGTGGGGCCGTACTCTGTCATTGAAGGCAATGTGAGTTTGGGAGATAATGTTCGTGTTGGAACTCACTGTGTAGTTACCGGGCAGACAACCATTGGACGAAACTGCAAAATTTATACCGGTGCCGTCATCGGCAGCCCGCCGCAGGACCGCAAACATTCTGCCGACGACAATGTGTTTTTAAATATTGGGGAAAATAATATTATTCGCGAATATGTCACCATTAATCCGGGGACGCTCGAAGGCGGCGGCAAGACGGTTATCGGCGACAATAATTTGATTATGGCTTATGCGCACATCGCGCATGATTGTGTTTTAGGTAATAATTGCGTGATGGCTAATGCCGCAACTCTGGCCGGCCATGTTACTTTGGAAGACGGTGCGATTCTGGGAGGGTTTAGTGCGGTGCACCAGTTTGTGCGCATGGGGCGTTTAGCTATCGTTGGAGGGTGCTCTAAAGTTGTTCAGGATATCCCGCCGTTTTCGATGTGTGACGGCCATCCGGCGGAAGTTGTTACGACTAATACCGTTGGTTTAAAGCGGGCACAGTTTACTAACGAAAAGATACGCCTTTTACAAAAAGCGTTTAAGATACTTTTCCGTTCAGGGCTTTCGAAGACACATGCTTTGGCAAAAGTAGAAGAACATGAAGAATTTAAAGGTTCCCCTGAAATCGAGCACTTGATTTTCTTTGCTAAGACAACCAAACGAGGGCTTTGTAGTTAAATAAACATAAATTAACAGGAGCAGATTGTCAAATGTCACAAGGTAGAAGTTCTTGTGGCATTTTTTATTTCCATCTACATCTGCAAAAGATTGAAGAAGGATGTTGCCTTCAGCGGGCAAAATAGAAACTGCAGTTGTTAAGTTGTGAGGAGCTTCATGGATACGCTTGGTCTTATAGCCGGAAACGGTAAATTTCCTATCTTGTTCGCCCAAAAAGCAAAATCTAGAAATTTTAAAATTGTTGCGGCAGGAATTCAGGGGGATACTTCATTCTTTTTGCGGTTCTTCGTCGATAAATTGGTTGTTTTTAAAGTTGGGGAATTGCAAAAATTGTTTTCATACTTTAAAAATGAAGGCATAAAAAATGTGATTATGGCCGGGCAGGTCAACCCGGAGAATTTGTTTGAGAAAAATGTAAAGTTCGATACGGCATTCCAAGAATTATTTGAAGCTATACGCGATAGAAAAGCGGACACAATTTTTAAGGCGGTAGCCGATAAACTTAAATCGGAAGGGATGGAGCTTCTGGACTCAACTTTTTTGCTCAAAGACAATCTTGCTCCTAAAGGAACCTTGACGCGCCATGCGCCTAGTTTGATGGATTTGCAGGATATTGAGTTTGGCCGGGACATTGCCAAGAAGATGGGTGGGCTTGACGTCGGGCAAACCGTTGTGGTAAAAGAAAAAGCTATTGTGGCCATTGAGGCAATGGAAGGAACGGATCAGGCTATTTTCAGAGGCGGAAAAATTGCCAGAGAAGGGGCGGTTGTCATTAAAATGAGCAAACCCAACCAAGATTTGCGTTTTGATGTGCCTGTCATTGGGCCCAGGACTATAAAGTCGATGATAAAAATTAAAGCCGGATGCCTTGCTATCGAGGCGGGAAAAACTATTATCATCGATCGCGAAGCAACCATTAAAACTGCCAACCAAAACGGTATTTGCGTTGTTGCGGTGTAAATTTTTCCAAAAAATTTTGTATTTCCATTCGAATTAACTCCCCTTTTTGCTTTGACACCAATACTGATTTTCTATATAATCATTTGTCTTATTTAATAATAGTATTAATAGATATATTAAAATGGAAATTAACGAAATAAAACAAGTTAGGTTGGATAAGCTCAAGAAGTTCCGGGAGAAGGGCATTCCCGGGTATGGGCATCGCTTTCCCGCAAACGTTATCAAAGAGAATTTAGATGCGTTTACTGAAGGGAAAGTGGTTACTTTCGCCGGAAGAATTATGGCTGTACGTAAACACGGCAAAGTTATTTTCATGGACATCCATGACCAATCGGCGAAGATACAGCTTTTTATGAAGGCTGATAATATCAGCCCGGAAAGTTTTGCACTAGTGGAAGATCTTGATATCGGGGATATTATCGGGGTTTCGGGCGAATTTTTTACGACAAAAATGGGTGAGCAAAGTGTGCGTGTTAAGTCATGGGAAATTTTAAGTAAATCTTTGATGAGCCTGCCCGAAAAATGGCACGGCCTTAAGGATGTGGAGATTCGTTATCGGCAAAGGTATGTCGATTTGATTGTTAATAAAGAGGTTCGTGATTTGTTTATAAAACGAAGCCGTATTGTTTCTTTTATCCGGACATTTTTAGATAATCTTGGGTTCCTGGAAGTTGAAACGCCAATGCTTCAGCCGATGGCCGGCGGCGCGCGCGGGCGGCCTTTTAAAAGCATGCATAACACGTATGATATGGAAGTTTTTTTGCGCATTGCCCCGGAGTTGTATCTAAAGCGGCTTTTAGTCGGCGGCTTGGAAAAAGTGTATGAACTTAACCGCAATTTCCGCAATGAGGGAATTTCAACTCGCCACAACCCTGAATTTACCATGCTGGAAGTTTATCAGGCGTATGGAAATTTTGAAGACATGATGGATTTAACCGAAAAAATGGTAAGCACTTTGGTAAAAGAAATAACCGGATCGTATAAAGTTGCTTATCAGGGGCAGGAAATTGATTTTACACCGCCGTGGCAGAGACGCTCGTTTGCCGAGCTGGTGAAAGATAAATTTGATATTAATGCTGACGATGACGTACAAACAATGCTCAAGAAAGTTAAAGCCAAGAAGGGCGATAAAATTCATTTGGAAAAATTAACGCGTTCGGCGATTATGAAAATTGTCGAAGATACGTTGGAAAAAGATATGTTGGTCAATCCCGTTTTCTTCACGGAATATTTTACTTTTTTAAGCCCGTTGGCAAAAACGAAACCGGACAACCCATTTATCGCTGAACGTTTTGAATGTTTTGTCGCCGGTATGGAAGTGGGGAATGCTTATTCTGAGCTTAATGACCCACAGGAACAACACAAAAGGTTATTAGAGGATCTCGAAGATGATGTTGAAACCGGGAACCGGCAAATTGATGAGGATTTTATTAACGCGCTGGAATATGGCATGCCGCCGGCGGGAGGCTTGGGTATCGGGATCGATCGATTAGTCATGCTTTTAACGGATGCGCCATCAATCCGGGATGTCATTTTATTCCCGTTGTTAAAGCCGCACCAAGCACAGGCAGAAGATAAGGTAAAAGAATGAATTACGAGAATTGGATCAGTTATCGTTATTTAACCGCAGGCAAGGGGCGGTTTTTAAAATTTCTGAATTTTATTTCCATTGCCGGTGTTGCCTTGGGCGTAATGTCGCTGATTGTTGTTACCGGTGTCATGACAGGTTTTGGCAATAATCTACGCGAAAAAATTATTGGTACGACACCGCATCTGATGGTGGAAAAGGAAGTCGGTATCCGCGATTATGAAGAAATCAGGAAGGTTATCAATACGATTGACGGCGTGCGGGGCTCATCACCGTACATTCAGGGCAGTATTTTTCTGGAAGCGGCAAGCGAAGCCCGCGGTATTGCGTTAAGAGGAATTGAACCTCGTTATGAAAATCAAGTTACAAAGGTTGAAAAATATTTAAAACAAGGAAGCCTTTCGGCATTAAGCGGTGACAAAGCCATCATTGGCTATGAGTTGGCTAGGTATTTTGGTTATAAATTGGGGGATAAAATAACACTAATTGCGCCGGGGTCGGGGATTGCTGGTAAAAGCTGGCGGTATGAATTGGAAATCGCAGGAATTTTTAAGACGGATATGGCGGATTTCGATATGAACCTCGTTTTGGTTGATATTCATAAGGCGCAGGAAATCTTTAATCTTCCGGAAAATACTGTTTCCGGAATTGGTGTGGCCACAAATAATCCGACCCGTGCGGAAGAGGTGAAAAAAAGACTTAATGAGGTTTTAGGTTTTGAGTATTACATCCGTTCCTGGATTGATATTAACCACAACCTTTTTGAAGCGTTGTTTCTGGAAAAATGGGGGTTGTTTCTTATTCTAACGATGATGGTTCTGGTTGCTTCGTTTAATATAATCAGCACACTTATTGTAACTGTAACCAGCAAAGTTCATGACATCGGCATATTGCAATCGATCGGGGTAACAAAAAAAAGTATCCGCCGGATTTTTACCAAGCAAGGAATACTTATCGGGGTCTGGGGAACGTTTTTAGGAGCGATGGGCGGATTCGGCCTCAGTTACATCTTGGCTCATTATGTAAAAGTCCCCCAAGAAATTTATTCCATTGATCACGTACCGGTTGATTTGCAACCTTCGGATGTTTTAATCACCATTTTTAGCGCGTTACTTATCAGCTACTTTGCAACGATTTATCCGGCGGCGAAAGCGGCAAAATTGCAGCCCGTGGATGCTTTACGGTATGAATAGGGGGCTCATGTTATTAAAGGCCGTTGATATTAATAAATTTTATGACCAGGCTGATGGCCGCGGCCGGTTGCATGTTCTTAAAAGTATTGATTTATCGATTAAAGAAGGCGAGATAGTTTCCATCATCGGCCCTTCGGGAGCGGGCAAGTCAACACTTTTACACATATTGGGCGGCCTTGATTCTCCGGATGTCGGTGAAGTGGTTTTGGATGAGCAAAATATTTATGCGCTTAACGATAAGGCCAGAGCAAAGATACGTAACGAAAAAATAGGTTTTATTTTTCAGTTTTATCATTTGCTGCCGGAATTTACGGCGTTGGAAAATGTTATTTTGCCGGCGATGATCAAAGAAAATAAAGGCAATCCTAAGCAATTTAATGAGGCAGGGATTGACCTTTTGGGCCAGGTCGGGTTAAAAGAGCGGATTTATCATAAACCATATCAACTTTCCGGCGGGGAGCAGCAGCGCGTGGCTATCGCCAGGGCGTTGATGAATAAGCCTAAGATTTTCTTTTGTGATGAGCCAACTGGCAATCTGGATTCACAGACAGGCGAGGAAATCATCGAATTGCTTTTGAAAGCAAATTCTCAGTATAAACAAACACTGGTCATTGTTACTCATGATGAGAAAATTTCTAAACGGTCCCATCGGAGTATCTATATTCGGGATGGAAAGTTAACTAACGGCTAGCGAAATCCGCTACTTTTAAACGACAGTGAGGTTAATATGAAGATTTATCTAAACGGTAAATTTGTGGATCAAAAAGAGGCGAAAGTTTCTGTTTTTGATCATGGCTTTTTATACGGAGATGGCGCGTTTGAAGGCATCCGGTCCTACAGCCGGCTTGTTTTTAAACTTAAAGAACACATCATTCGGTTGTATGAAACATGCCATACCATGGTGATTAATTTGCCTTTGAGCCAAAAAGAGATGGAAAAAGCCATTATCGATACGCTTAAGGAAAATAATTTAAGTGATGCGTATATCCGTGTGGTGGTGACCCGCGGCGAAGGTGACCTTGGCCTTGACCCAAAAAAGTGTTACGGCAAGCCCAACGTGATAATTATCGCGGATAAAATTACGCTTTATCCCAAGGAATTGTATAATAAAGGTATGGCCATTATAACGGTGCCTACGGTGCGCAATAACCCCGAGGCGCTTAATCCGCAGCTTAAGAGCCTGAATTATTTAAATAACATTTTGGCCAAAATTGAAGCGAACAATTCAGGTTGCCTTGAAGCGATTATGTTGGATCATCTGGGTTTTGTGGCGGAATGCACGGGAGATAATATTTTTATAATTAAAAACGGTGCCTTGATTACGCCGAGCCAGGGGATGTTAAAAGGAATTACCCGGGCAGCCGTCATGGAAATAGCGAAGAAGAACAAAATATCTGTAGAGGAGCGTTTTATCACTAGGCACGAAGTTTATAATGCCGATGAATGTTTTTTAACCGGGACAGCGGCGGAGATTATTCCGATCGTAAAAGTGGACGGCCGATTTATTGGCGATGGCAAACCGGGTAGCTTGACCGGAAAACTAATAAAGATGTTTCATGTTACAACCAAAACTGACGGAGTTAAATATTAATGCAGTGCGATATTTGCGGTAAGAAAAAAGCAACGGTCCACTTAACCGAAATCGTTGATGAACAGATGTCGGAGATGCACCTTTGCGAGGAGTGCGCTCGCCAGAAAAGCGCTCAAATGGAGCAACAGTTTGGCTTAGCTGATCTTTTGGCTGGCTTGGGGGACTTTGGTAAGAAGGTTCAAGATGTTGAGAAGGTTCAACTCAAATGCAATAGTTGCGGCATGAACTATGATGATTTTCGTAAATTCGGCCGTCTTGGTTGCAGCGAATGTTACAACGCTTTTAAGGAGCACTTGTCGACACTTCTTAAGAAAATTCACGGTTCAAACCACCATTTGGGCAAGACACCGGCTAATGTACCTGCCAAAGATAAAAAGAGAATTGAAGGCATGCAGGATTTGAAGAGTCAATTGATGCAGGCGATTCAGATGGAAGATTTTGAGAAAGCGGCGCAGTTACGCGACCAGATACGTGAATTAGAAAACAAACACAACGCACAAGAAAAATGAAAATAGATGATTTTATAAATCATACGGGCCAGTGGCTTAAAGGGACAGGCGAGCATGCCAATATCGTTATGTCGACGCGTGTGCGTTTGGCGCGCAATTTAACGCATAAACCGTTTCCCAACAAAGCCAGCAAAGCGCAGCTTAATGAAATTCTGGGAATGATTGAACAGGTTTTTAAAGAGGTCAATTATTTTAAAGAATCGATGATTTTAAAGATAAATGAGTTAGACAACGTCGATAAACAATTTTTGATTGAACGCCATTTGATGAGCCATGAACATGCGGCCAATCCGGAAGGTAAAGCGTTGGTGGTTTCCAAAGAAGAAGTCCTTTCCGTCATGATCAACGAGGAGGATCATTTGCGCATTCAAGTCATGCAGTCAGGTTTAAACCTTGATGAGTCTTGGAAGGTTGCTGATGCTATTGATTCCGCTCTTTCGGAGAAATTGGAATTTGCCTATTCTTTGAATTGGGGATATTTAACCGCTTGCCCGACGAATACCGGAACAGCGATGCGTGGGTCGGTCATGCTTCATTTACCAGCTTTGGTGATGACCAAGCAAATCAATAAAGTTTTGGCGGCTGTTTCTAAATTGAGCTTTGCCTCGCGGGGGTTTTACGGTGAAGGCACACAGGCCAGCGGGAATTTTTATCAGATTTCTAACCAGTTAGCATTAGGGCACAGCGAAGAAGAAGTTATTCAAAATATCAACGGGCTTATTCGCCAGGTTATTGAACAAGAGGAACAGGCCCGCCAGGCATTATTGGTTCAAAATAAACCTATGTTGCAAGATAAAATATTCCGTTCGTTTGGGACTCTTAGAAATGCTTATATTGTTTCCAGCCAGGAAACGGTTGAATTGCTTTCCATGGTAAGGCTGGGCATAGATTTGGGCTTGATTAAAGATGTTGACCGCAACTCGATCAATGAATTATTTATTATGATACAGCCGGCACATTTACAAAAAATTGAGGGGAAGAAATTATCATCTTCCGAAAGAGATATGAGAAGAGCAACACTTATTCGAAACAAATTAGGAGGGCAATAATATGTTTAACCGATTCACTGAAAGAGCAAGAAAAGTAATTGTTTATGCTAAAGAAGAAGCACGGCGTTTTAATCACGACTATATCGGGACAGAACACCTTTTGTTAGGGCTGGTGCGCGAGGGCGAAGGTGTTGCCGCTGCGGTTTTGCAAAAATTGGGCCTGGATTTGGAAACTATCCGTATTGAGGTAGAGAAATTGGTCCAGCCCGGGCCGCAGACGCAGGTCTTGGGCGACATTCCATTTACGCCGCGTTCTAAAAAAGCGTTGGAACTCTCAGCGGAAGAAGCCCGGGCCTTAGGGCATAATTATATCGGTACCGAGCATCTTTTACTGGGCTTGGTTAAAGAAGGTGAAGGAATGGCGTATCGTGTTTTACTTAATCTGGGTTTGGATCTAGGAAAACTACGCAACGAAGTTATGGAACTTTTAGGTTCAGGGATTCCTGGTTACGGAGCCACTGAGCCGACAAAATCGGATAAAACACCGGCGATCGACGCGTATGGCCGTAATTTAAATAAATTGGCCAAAGAAGGAAAGCTTGATCCTGTTATCGGGCGTAAAGAAGAAATTGAACGTATTGTGCAAATCTTAAGCCGCCGGACAAAAAATAATCCTGTTTTATTGGGGGAAGCTGGCGTCGGAAAGACCGCTATTGTTGAGGGGTTGGCACAATTAATCGTTAAAGGTGACGTGCCGGAAATATTGCGGGATAAACAGATGGTTGTTTTGGATTTGGCATTAATGATTGCGGGGACAAAATACCGCGGCCAATTTGAAGAGCGTATCAAAGCCATTATGGACGAAATCCGCCGCAGCGGTAAAATTGTCCTTTTTATTGATGAGTTACATACGCTCGTCGGTGCTGGAGCCGCCGAAGGAGCGATCGATGCCGCTAATATTTTAAAACCGGCGTTGGCCCGAGGCGAGATTCAATGCATCGGAGCAACGACTTTGGATGAATACCGCAAGCACATCGAAAAAGACGCGGCTTTAGAGCGCAGGTTTCAGACGATTATTGTCGAACCGCCTTCCGTTGATGAGGCGATTCAAATTTTAAAAGGGTTACGCGATAAATACGAAGCGCACCATCGAGTAAGATATTCTGATGAGTCACTGGATGCGGCGGTGCGTTTATCCGAGCGCTATATTTCCGGTCGGGCCTTGCCTGATAAGGCCGTTGATATTTTAGATGAGGCCGGGAGCCGCGCGCGCCTTAATGCCATGGTTGTGCCGCCGGATCTTAAGGATTTGGAGTCAGAAATAGAATCTTTAAGGAAGGAAAAAGAAGCCTATATCAAAAGCCAGGATTTTGAAAAGGCCGCCAAGATGCGCGATAAAGAAAGAGAAACGCGTGATCAATTGGAAAAAATAAAAACGGAGTGGACCAAAGAGCGTGACAAAGCGACGATTACTATTGGTTATGAAGAAATTGCGAAAGTTGTTTCGCAGTGGACCAAAGTTCCTCTCATTCGCTTGGAAAAAGAGGAAAGCAAGAAGTTGCTTGAAATGGAAGAGCAGATGAAACGGGCTGTTATAGGGCAAGATGAACCCATTAGCGCGATTGCCAGAGCCATCCGCCGTTCCCGTGCAGGCATCAAAGATCCTCGTCGGCCGATAGGTTCGTTTATTTTCCTGGGGCCCACCGGCGTAGGTAAAACACTGTTAGCCCAGACAATCGCCGAATATATGTTCGGCGGGAAAGACGCCCTTATTCAGATTGACATGTCGGAGTATATGGATAAATTTAATGTCTCCCGTTTAATCGGTGCTCCACCGGGGTATGTCGGTTACGAAGAAGGCGGGCAATTGACGGAAAAAGTCCGCCGCCGGCCGTACTCGGTTGTTCTCCTCGATGAAATCGAGAAAGCCCATCCGGATGTTTTTAACCTTCTTTTGCAGGTTTTTGAAGAAGGGCGTTTAACAGATAGTTTGGGGCGAAAGATTGATTTTCGTAATACGATTATCGTTATGACCTCGAACGTCGGAGCAGACATTATTCGTAAGCAAGGTTCGTTAGGGTTTATTCAACAAAAAGATGAAGTCACTTACGATCAGATGAAGATGGTTTTGCTCGATGAAGTTAAAAAGATGTTTAAGCCGGAATTTTTAAACCGTATTGATGAAATCATTGTCTTTAAAACTTTAACCAGAGAAAATTTAAGACAAATCGTCGAGCTTGAACTCAAGAATGTAAAATCGCGGCTGAAGGAAAGGGAAGTCGATTTAGATATTTCTTCCGACGCAATGGAGCTTTTGATTGAAAAAGGCTTTGATCCCATTTATGGCGCCAGGCCTTTGAAGCGGACTATTCAGCGTTTACTGGAAGACCCCTTGGCTGAAGAGATTATTTCCGGGTCGTATAAAGAAGGAAGTAAAATTAGGGTGGAGAGAAAAGAAAACGCCCTTGTTTTTAGTTTTGTGACGAGCGCGTCAGTCAATACATAGGTACGTTGTACCGGTAAAATAAAACATTATGCGAATGAAATTTTTTGTCCTTCTTGCCTTTACAACCCTACTTTTACTACCTGGGGTGTGTTTTGCGGAAGTATTATTCACTTTTGACGGGCAATATGATTTTCAAAAAAGCCAGATCAATGTAAACCTGCAGTTTCCGGAACTCCCATCGGAACCGAAGGATACAATCAAACAAAATTCTCTGACTTTAAAAGGCGGCAAAGAAGCAGAAGATACTTATCGTATTTCTTTGAACGTCGATCACCTGCAAACCCCTTTATTTGATTTATCCAGCGAGGTCGAAAGTTTATTTACAATCCCACGGAAAAATAACATCAATGAATATATCCGCGGCAAAATATGGAGTCAATATTCTTTGGTGGACTTTAAGCCGATCCGGGAAATGTCAGGCGATTTCCGGGTAGAAAATAATAGGGTATATCTTAATCGCCTTGTCATTAGTGATGTTATGTTTGATGGTTTTATTGAACTGCAGGCACCGTATAAAGTGGACCTTCGCCTTAAACTAAGTGATATGATGATGGCTGATTTTTTAAGAATTTGGACAAATCAAAAAGGTATTGCTTCCGGCGGCCTTGTCACCGGAGAAATCAAAGCAACGGGATCCTTAAAAGAGGGGTTATACCTCAGGGGAGATTTGGAAGGCCATCAAGGTTATGTTAAGAAATTGGAATTTGACACGCTGCATTTAAAAGTCGAGGGGGTTTATCCGCATATGGAAATCAGTCCATCAACGGTTACCCGGATTGACGGTTTGAGTTACACGTTTGCAGGGAATATTGATTTAAGCGATACCACTAATTTTGCCAGACAGATTGCGGCTTTGCACATTGCTCCTGTTATCAGTGAAAGTGCCATGCAAAGAGAATGGACCATCAGGCGTTTGCATCTGGATGAAACGACAACGACGGAATTTAAATATTTACTGCGCAAAGATAACGGCTTGGGCCTTGCTCCTGAGGGAACCGATATGCTGGGCGTTGAGCGGTCGGTAGAATTCTAAAGTATAAACCAATTCGATGAAAACTAAAACAGTATTTGTTTGCCAGGAATGCGGGACTCAATCCGCGAAGTGGGTGGGAAAATGCACCAGTTGCGGCAGCTGGAACTCCTATGTGGAAGAATCCGCCGCACCTACAGTTGTTAACAGGGCTTTGCCCGTCGCTAAAGAAGATCCGATTTTATTAACGGATGTTTATTTTGATAAAGAGATTCGTTATTTAACAGGCATCAGTGAATTTGATCGGGTGATGGGCAGCGGGATCGTCCGCGGCTCAGTAACTTTAATCGGCGGTGACCCGGGCATCGGCAAGTCAACGTTGTCTTTACAAATTGCTTACCGGTTAAGCCAACAAAAATTAAAAGTTCTCTATATCAGCGGTGAGGAATCTGTTCAACAAACACGCATGCGCGCCGAACGGTTATCCGGCCAGCTCGCCGGTGCGGAAAGCAAAAACGACCATCTGTATATTGTCAATCAAGTGGATTTAAACGTTATCCTGGAATATATCCACAAAATGAACCCAGCGGTGGTTATCATTGACTCGATACAGGTATTGTTTAATTCAGAAATATCCTCAACACCGGGCAGCGTTTCTCAAGTCAGGGAATGCGCGGCGATCTTAACGCAATTAGCTAAATCGAAAGGCTTTTCCCTTTTTATAATCGGCCATGTGACCAAAGAAGGAATGTTGGCCGGCCCGCGGGTGTTGGAACACATTGTGGATACGGTTTTATATTTTGAAGGTGAACGTTATTCGTCTTATCGTGTTTTAAGGACAACCAAAAATCGGTTCGGCTCAACCAACGAAATCGGCGTTTTTGAAATGGCCTCATCTGGATTAGAGGAAGTTTCCAATCCATCTGAAATTTTTCTTTCCGAACGCCCGCAAAGCGCGTCGGGCTCGGTCGTTACTTCCATTCTGGAAGGGACGAGGCCCTTACTGATAGAAATTCAAGGGCTGGTCAGCCGTTCCAGTTATGGTGTTGTTCGCCAGAAGGCACAAGGCTTTGACAGTAATCGTTTGGCGCTTTTGGCCGCGGTATTGGAGAAACGTCTGGGGCTAAATATGGCCGATAAAGATATTTTTTTAAATGTCGTCGGTGGAGTACGCGTGATGGACCCGGCCGCTGATTTAGCAGTGGTCGTGGCGATTGCCTCCGCCTTGTTAGACAAAAGCCTTTCTTATGATACGGTTATTTTGGGGGAGGTCGGGCTCTCGTCGGAGGTGCGCAGCGTTAGTCAGGTTGCTATACGTTTAAACGAAGCCGAGAAACTGGGTTTTAAGAAATGTATTTTTCCGGAAAACAATCTTAAAACAACGCAAAATTTAAGAATGAAGAGCCTGGAACTTATCAGCGTCAGTAACGTTAAGGAAGCGCTTAAGTATTTAAAATAGTAAGGATAAAGCAATGTCATTATTTTCTATAAGAGCATTTTTTGTATTAGTCAGCAGCGCGGTGGGTTATTACATCGGGACACTCTTTGATTTGCCCAAGCCGTTTATGGGCTTGGAATCTCCGACGGTAGGAATATTCCTGGGGTTTGGCGGCGGGCTTATTTTGGTTTTGCTTGAGATGCGTTTGAAAAAAGTTTCCTTAAGCGGTTTGTCGAGTATTGTGTTTGGTTTGCTCTTTGGGTTGTTTCTGGTAAAGCTTGTCAGCGGTATATTGGCATTGCTTCCGTTGGGGGCTTTTTTTATATCGGTTACAGAATTAATTTTAACCTTAATCTTTTGTTATCTGGGAGTTGTTATCGCTTTTCAAGGCCGAGATGAATTTAATATTGTGATTCCTTACGTGCGGTTTAAAAGGCAGGATTTAAGAGATGAAATTGTTTTACTGGACACAAGCGCATTAGTCGATGGGCGTATTCTTGAAATATGCAAATCAAAATTTTTAGAAGAAAGATTATTTGTTCCGCGTTTCGTTTTACAGGAATTGCAGGCCTTGGCTGATTCTGAGAACGAACTAAAACGCCAACGCGGCCGCCGGGGTTTAGAATTAATACAGAATATACAAAGAAACGAGCACATTGATTTGACGATCCACGAAGACAGTATGGGCTTGAATGGTGCGGTGGATGAAAAATTAACTCAAATGGCGAAAAGGCTCGATGCCGGGATATGCACGACGGATTTTAATTTAACCCAAACCGCTTCCATTCAAGGGATAAAAGTGTTAAATGTCCACACGCTCGCTGAAGCGCTCAAAAGAAATATTTTGAAAGGGGATACCTTTGACCTTAAATTGAGTGAAAAGGGAAAAGAATCCGATCAAGCGGTTGGTTACCTGGAAGACGGGACAATGGTCGTCGTAAGCGGCGCGCGTGAAGCGATTGGCCAGGTGAAATCGGTAACAGTAACCTCGATTTTGCCGACGCAGGCCGGGCGGATGGTTTTTGCAAAATTAGCAAACGGAAAAAATTGAAAGCTCAAGCCATTATTCCAGCTGCGGGCGTCGGAAAGCGGTTTAAAAGCAGAATAAGTAAACCGCTGGTAATCGTTAAAGGTAAACCGGTTATCATTTATACGCTTAAGGCTTTTGAAGATTGCTCTTTAATAAAGAGTGTGATTTTAGTCGGGAATAAAAAAAACCTGGAAGCACTTCGGAAGGTTGTTAAGAAATTTCATCTGAAGAAAGTTATTCGGATTATTCCTGGCGGCGCGACGCGGACACAGTCAATCGCGCAAGGCCTGAAAATTTTAGATGAAGATACGCGGATTGTTATTGTACACGACGGTGTTCGACCGTTAGTGTCGGTGAAGCTTCTTAAAGAAGCAACTAGGCAGTGCCAAGCGCACCGCGCCGTTACTGTTGCCGTGCCTGTTAAACCGACGATTAAAAAGGTTGATAAAAGAACGCAGGTTATCAAAGAAACGCTCAATCGGGATGAGCTGTGGGAGGTTCAAACCCCGCAGGTTTTTAGAAAGGAAATACTGCTAAAAGCCTACGCAAAGAATAAGAATGGCAATGCAACGGATGACGCTTCCTTGGTTGAACGTTTGGGCGTGCCGGTGAAAATTGTCACGGGCGATTACAAAAATATTAAAGTTACGACAACCGAAGACTTGGTTATAATGAAAGCCTTCTTGAATTGTAGAAATTAATCATGCTGCCGTACCGCACCGGAATTGGTTACGATATCCATCGCTTTGAAACCGGGAGAAAATTATTTTTAGGCGGGGTGGAAGTCCCGTATAAAAAAGGGCTTTACGGCCATTCCGACGGCGATGTAGTGTTGCACGCGATCTGCGATGCCCTTTTGGGTGCGATGGGCAAAGAAGACATCGGCATTCATTTCCCGGATATCGACAAGAAATATAAAGATATCGCGAGCACGGTTTTGTTAAAAGAAGTGAAAAAGTTGGTAGATAAAGAAGGTTACGCCATCGGTAACCTGGATGTGGTTGTGATCGCGCAGGAGCCGATGATTAAAGATTATAAAGCAAAAATGAAAGCTCATATTGCCAAAGAGTTGAAAATTTCTGAAAGTGCTGTGGCCATTAAGGCCACCACACAAGAAGGCCTGGGGACCATCGGCCGCAAAGAAGGCATTGCTTCTTTTGCCAACGTTATTTTAGTTAAGGAGTAAGGCGATGTTTCTTATTTCACTTATTATTATTGCTGTCGTCGTTGTTTCGACTGTTTTTAAAGACGAGATCAAATGCACGCAAGAGCGTGATCCGGCGGCAAAGCATTTTTTTGAAGTTGTGTTATTGTATGCCGGTCTGCATGCCATTATTTTTTACCGGATGGCGCATGCCTTGTGGGAAATGAAGGTGCCTATTCTTCCCCGGGCTATTTCGCAGCTTGCCCGTTTTTTTACGGGTATTGAAATTCATCCCGGGGCGACGATTAGCAAAGGGTTATTTATTGATCACGGTACGGGTGTGGTTATCGGTGAGACGGCAATTATCGGGGATAATGTGACGCTTTTTCAGGGAGTGACTTTAGGCGGAACCGGAAAAGAAACCGGTAAACGCCACCCGACTGTGGGCAACAATGTTGTCATCGGGGCAGGGGCAAAGGTTTTGGGAAATATTACAATTGGCGAAAACAGTTATGTCGGGGCCAACGCGGTGGTATTGCGTGATGTGCCGCCTAATTCGACGGTGGTGGGAGTCCCAGGGCATTTAACTAAACAAGAAGGAAAGAAGATTGACCTAACGATGGACCATGTGCAGGTATCAGACCCGATCATGGCCCATATGAAAGATATTCTCAAGCGGCTTAAATCGTTGGAAGATAAAAAATAATTAATTGTATTCTATGTAGGGGCGAACGGCCGTTCGCCCCTACTGTATTAAATTATATCCCATGCCCATCCAGCTGCATAATTCCCTTTCGCATACAAAAGAAGATTTAATTCCTCAAACCGGAAAGACAATCCGCATCTATTCGTGCGGCGTCACTGTTTATGACCGCTGCCATATCGGGCATGGGCGCAGTTTGTATATCTTCGATGTCCTTCGGCGTTACCTTAAATACCGGGGCTTTGATGTCTATTTTGTCCGTAATATTACCGATGTCGACGATAAAATTATTGATAAAGCCAAGCAGACGGGAAAGCCGTTCGCGGAAGTGGTTAAGGAAAATATCGACGCGTATTATCAGGATTTATCCAGTTTAGGGATTGATAAAGCTGACCGCGAGCCGCGCGCGACGGAAAATATCCCGGATATGATTAAGGATATCGGATTACTCATTAAAAAAGAATTGGCCTATCAAGCCGACGGCGATGTGTATTTTGATGTCCGCAAATTTAAAGGCTACGGCAAACTTTCCGGCCAGAGCATTGAGAAACTGCGCGATTCAGTCAGGATTGAGTCTGACGTGCGTAAAAAAGACCCGCTGGATTTTGCGTTGTGGAAATCTTCTAAGGAAGGCGAGCCGAGCTGGGACAGCCCATGGGGCAAAGGCCGCCCGGGCTGGCATATTGAATGCTCAACGATGAGCATGAAATATTTAAACGCGCAGACTTTGGACATTCACGCCGGCGGGCGGGACTTGATTTTCCCTCATCATGAAAATGAAATCGCCCAGTCCGAAGGCTTGACGGGAATGCCTTTTGCCAAATATTGGATTCACCACGGCCTATTGACCATTAACGGGCAGAAAATGGCGAAATCATTGGGAAATTTTGTGACGATTCAAGACGCGCTTAAGAAATATACCGTTGATGAATTGAAATTCTTTTTTCTTTCGGCGCATTACGCCAGCCCGCTGGATTTTACCGATGAGAAAATGCTGGAAGCACGTAAGGCATTGCAGAAAATTGATATCCTTTTCTGGAAAGCGTCGGATATTTTGGAAAATAAGGACGCGCATTTGATAAAGGTGGACTTTATCGAGCATGCCAAGCAAAAGTTTCTTGAAGCGTTGGACGATGACCTCAATACGCCCAAAGCTTTGGCCAGTGTGTTTGATTTTATTAATGATACCAATAAATATATCGATGGCTTTGCTAAAGATGCGGCCTACGCGGATGCCGTTTACTCCGCGGTAGAAACTTTGGAAAATTTATTAAAGGATATTTTCGGGCTTTTTGGTAAAGAACACGATAAGGCGTTATCCCCGGAGCAAACCGAGCTTTTGGAAAAGCGCAAAGAAGCACGTAAGCAAAAAGATTTTAAACGTTCGGATGAATTACGGGTGTTGTTGCAGCAACAGGGCATTGTCGTCGAAGATTCCAAAGAGGGGCAGGCGTGGCGATGGGCGTAAAAGGGAAATTCATCACTTTTGAAGGCGCGGAAGGCTCAGGCAAAAGCACCCAACTCAAATTAGCGTACAGCTATTTGAAAAAGAAAAAGAAGCCGGTTGTATTTTTACGCGAGCCCGGCGGGGTCGTCATTAGTGAGAAAATCCGCGATATTCTTTTAGATGTCAAAAATAAAAAGATGCTGCATTCCTGCGAAATGCTTTTGTATATGGCGGCGCGGGCGCAGTTGGTTGAGGAAGTGATTTTGCCTATTTTGAAAAAAGGAAAGATCATCCTTTGTGACCGTTTTTTGGATTCAACGGTTGCGTATCAGGGTTATGGCCACCGGATGGATTTAGGGCTGATTAAGGGAATTGGCCGTTTTGTGACCCAAAATATAACTCCGGATTTGACGTTGTTGTTTGATATTGATGTCGAAGAAGGTTTGTCTCGGATTCGCCGGGCTAAAGATAGGATTGAAAGACGGTCGTTTGAGTATCATAATAGAGTACGACAAGGGTATCTTAGCCTCGCGCGGCAGGAACCCAAACGTATCCGTGTCATTAAAGGCAATCAAGATAAAGAAGTAGTCTGGCAGGTTGTTAAAGGGCATTTGAACAGGACTTTAAATATAAAATAATAGGAGAGGTCAGGGTCTTATTGCCAGAAGAAGGTTGAAATTCAACTTGAGCCCGCGTTTTAGATTGAAAATGACAGCTTTCACATTGCTGGAGTTAATTATTGTTATTATCGTTATGGGCGTATTGCTCGCGCTGGCAGTACCGAGGTTTATCAATGCCTATTATATTGCTGAATCTGTCGAAGCTTTTTCCCAAATGTCAGCCATACGAAAAGCCATTCAATCTTGTTTTGAAAGTGTGAATTACACGAATATATCTGGTCAATGTGACACATTTGAAGAACTAAATCTTTCCCGGCCAGGAGAGGATGCAAGATTTCGATATTCAATAGCTTTTGGTGAGCAGCATTTTAGTATTACTGCTGCGACACTAGACTTTGGTTTAGAGTTGGGGAGCGGTTGCGATGGAAAGAATGTAAAAGGTGGAAAAATTATGTTAGATGTCCCATATTTTAGTGGGGATATTTCACGTTGCGGTGCGGGGATATTCCGTTCAATTGGTAATGAAGATCACTGCCTGAGTTTTTGGGGAGGCGCTATGGGATACCCAATGTAAATAGCTATGGTAGAACAAGAATTCTTAATTAATGAAAGCGTAATGGAGCGTTTCGGCAGGCTAAATCAATCAGGCCGGCTGGCGCACGCGTATTTGTTCGTCGGTCCTAAAGACGTGGGCAAAGGGCAGACCGCGTTGGCTCTGGCAAAGCTTCTGAATTGCGAGAAGGCAGATAAAAATAATCCGGGCTGGTTTTGTGATGCCTGTCCAACGTGTTTGCGGATCGGCCAAAGGCAGCATCCCGACGTGCACGTACTTGAAGACACTGAAGAAGGGACGCTGAAGATTGAACAGGTCCGTGAATTATGCAATCAGATGAAACTGCGGCCTTATATGGCGCAGAAAAAAGTTTTTATCATTCACAGAGCTGAAAATTTAACCATAGAAGCAGGAAACTCACTTTTGAAGAATTTGGAAGAGCCTTCGCCCAATACGCTCATCATTTTAACAACGCCGGTTTTAAGAAACGTGTTGGCAACAATTCGTTCTCGCTGTCAAATTGTTTACTTTGCCAGTATGCCCAGGAAAGGTTTGTTCGATTATTTAACAAAGAAAGAGCGATTAAGTTCTCTGGAATCCCAATTTCTGGCTGCATTTTCGCAGGGAGTGTTAAAAAGGGCAAAAGATTTTCATGAAAGTAAGTTTCTTGATTTAAAAAATCAGGTCGTTGATTCATATATCTTTGCGCCGGATTGCTCGATATTTATCAATGATATCACCAAGGATAAGCCGAAGATGAGGGTGTTTTTGGATATCCTGTTAAGTTGGGTTCATGATGCCTTCTTGTTAAAACTGGGAGTTTCTAAAGAACGCATCACACATATCGACCGGCTTAAGGAATTGGAAAATTTTCAAAGGGTTTTTAGCCTTGAGCAATTAGATGCGTTATATCAACAAGTTATTCAAGCAAAGAAGACATTCGAAGAAAATTTGAATGTCAAAATGTCTTTGCTCATCATAAAGGAGATGTTAAGTCATGGGAAAAACAGTTGAAGTAAGGCTGGGCGATTACCGCCCGGGCCATATATGTGATCTAAATAATATCGAATGTAACCGGGGCGACCATATCATTGCCGAAATCGACCGCGGCTCGGAGTTCGGGGTCGTTATTTCCGATGTCCACGGCGCCTGTTCGACCAAAACAGAAACGGCCGAGGGCAAGATTCTGCGTAAGGCCACCGACGGCGATTTAAAGCAAATTGAGCATAACCGGATCAAGGCCAAAGAAGCGCTGCAATCATGTATGCGCAAGATTACCGAGCGCAAACTGCAAATGCAATTGGTCAAGGCGGAATACACATTCGATTGCAGCAAAGTCATATTCTTTTTTACGTCCGAAGGCCGTGTCGATTTCCGTAACCTGGTTAAGGATTTGGCACGGGTTTTCCGTGTGCGTATTGAGCTTAAACAAATCGGCGTTCGCGATAAGGCCAAGATTGTCGGCGGTTATGGCGTTTGCGGACGGGAACTGTGTTGTTCTTCTTATATGAAAGGTTTTCACGCCCTGTCGATAAAAATGGCCAAAGAGCAGGGGCTGCCGCTTAATCCGTCAAGGATTTCCGGCGTCTGCGGGCGCATCAAGTGTTGTATGGCGTATGAATTTACCGTTTATAAAGAATATGCCAAGACATTGCCCAGAGTCGGTGATACTATTGTCGTCGGTGATGAAAAGGAAAAAGGCCGGGTTACCGATATCAATATCTTAAAGCGCATTGTTACTGTTGATATGGGAGAGGGGCGGATTGTCCGGACGGTATTGGCGGAAAAATAATGAAGGACAAATTTTACGTCACAACCCCGATCTATTATGTCAATGACAAGCCGCATATCGGGCACGCCTACACCACCATTCTCGCCGATGTTTTAGCCCGTTATCACCGCACTGCCGGTGATCAAGTCTTTTTCTTAACGGGCTTGGATGAGCATGGCCAAAAAGTCCTACAGGCCGCCAAGCAACGCAATCTTCCTCCACAACAACACTGCGATGATTTAGCTCCCCGATTTCTAGAACTTTGGAAAAAGTTAGAAATCAAAAACGACGATTTTGTCCGCACGACCGAAGACCGGCATAAAATAATCGTCCAGAAAATTCTGCAAGAGGTTTATGACAAAGGTGATATTTATCCGGATGAATATGAGGGCTGGTATTCCGTTGCCGAAGAGCGCTTTATTACCGAGAAGGAAAAAGAGTCCGGCCAATTCCGCGACGTCACGCGGCTAAAGGAGAAGAATTATTTTTTTAAGATGAGCAAGTATCAAGAACGGCTCATTGATTATATTAAAGAACATCCGAAATTTATCCAGCCCGAGCACCGTCGTAACGAAGTCCTCGGCTTTTTGCAGCAGCCATTAAGCGATTTGTGTATTTCCCGTCCCAAATCACGGATGGATTGGGGAATCGCAATCCCATTTGATAAAGAATATGTCACGTACGTTTGGTTTGACGCGCTGATCAATTACATTTCCATTCCCGGGTACGGCACGGATGAGAAAAATTTTAAGAAGTGGTGGCCGGCCAATGTTCATCTGATCGGCAAGGACATTCTAACGACCCACGCTGTTTACTGGCCGACGATGTTATTTTCCATCGGTATTGATTTGCCAGAGACGATTTTCGCCCACGGCTGGTGGCTCACCGGCGATACCAAGATGAGCAAATCTTTAGGCAATGTCGTGAATCCTTTGGAAATTGCGGATCAGTACGGTGTTGATGCGCTACGTTATTTCTTGATGCGAGAAATGGTTTTGGGCTCTGACGCAAATTTTTCGATGGAGGCTTTTATCAAGCGTTTTAACAGCGACCTGGCGAATGATTTTGGGAACCTGTTAAACCGGGTCTCGGGGTTAATCAATAGAAATTTTGCCGGGAGCATTCCTTCGGAAGGGAAATCGACCGAAGCGGAAAAACCGATTATTGAGTCAGCCGGGAAGCTTCACGAAAATGTTCGCCAGTTGATCGTAGCCTATCGTGTGCAGGATGCGGTTGAGGAAATTATTAAATTAGTGCGTTTGGTCAACGGGTATTTAGAGAAGCAGGCGCCATGGAAAGTCGCGAAAGAGGATTTAACCAGAGCCGGGACGATCCTTTATACAGCGGCGGAGGCGTTACGCATTTCAGCGGTTCTTTTATCACCGGTGATGCCGGAAAAAACCGCGGCTGTCTTGGACATCTTAAGCGCCAAAGGTACCAATCCTAAGTGGGGAGAGCTCAAAAGCGGCACGAAACTCAAGCCCCATGAAGCGCTGTTCCCGAGGATAGAGGTGAAATGACTCTTATTAACACCGTACAAGTTGACTGCCCTTATTGCGGGGAAGGAATTGAGTTGGTCGTTGATTATTCTGTCGGGGCGCAGGAATATGTAGAAGACTGCAGCGTTTGCTGCCGGCCGATGGTGGTGAGAGTCGAGGAGAATCGCAATAAACAATATTCCGTTTATGTCCGCATGGAGAACGAATAAATGCCGCAACCGACGATTTGCTGGAAGAATAATCATATTAAATTAATTGACCAGACCAAGCTGCCGGATAAGTACGTTGTTTTGTCTTGCCGGGATCTGAAGACGCTGTGGCACGCGATCAAGACGCTTAAGGTCCGCGGCGCGCCGGCGATTGGCGTCGCCGCTGCCTTTGGTGTCCTTTTAGCGGCAAGAAAATATAAAGGAAGTGATGTTCAAGGTTTGCGTCGTCATCTTCTTAAGGCCAGTGAATACATCAGCACCTCGCGTCCGACGGCGGTGAACCTTTTTAACGCGTTAAGCGATATGAAACGTGTTATTAATGATAAGAAATTTACGAGTGTCCAGGCTTTGCAAAAAGCCATTGAGAGGAGAGCCAAAGAAATTTACGAAACTGACCGCCGGGTCTGCCGGATGATGGGAGATTTCGGAGCTAAATTAATTCCCCAGAATTCAAAGATCATGACGGTGTGTAACGCCGGCGCGCTGGCGACGGTGGATTACGGCACAGCGCTGGGCGTTATGTACAGCGCTAAGAAGAAGGGAAAAAAGTTTAAAGTTTATTCCTGCGAAACCCGCCCGCTTTTGCAAGGCGCACGTTTGACGACATGGGAACTTTTACGCGCGAAGATTGATACGACGTTAATCTGTGACAATATGGCGGCGAGCTTGATGGGTAAAGGCGAGGTCGATGCCATTATTACCGGCGCTGACCGCATTGCCTCAAACGGGGATACAGCCAATAAGATCGGGACATATAATTTGGCTGTTTTAGCGAAATATCACGGCGTGCCGTTTTACGTGGCTGCGCCATTTTCCACTTTTGATTTTGCCATCAAATCGGGGAGACAGATCCCCATTGAGCAGCGTTCCAAAGATGAAGTGTTGGGATTTCGTAATGTCAAAAGCGCCCCGCTCAATGTTAAAGTCTACAACCCGGCCTTTGATGTAACGGATCATCGCCTCATTACCGCCATCATTACCGAGGGCGGCGTTATCACGCCACCGTTTGCCACGAATATCAAAAAAGCTTATGCCCGCAGCCAGAAAAAAAACTAACCGTCCGCTTTCCGCACTTGGAGAATTCGGCCTTATTGAATGCATCCGCAAAATTGCGGGAAGTAAGAATGTTGTCCTCGGGATAGGGGATGATTGCGCCGTGGTGGCGCATTCACAGCGTGAATATGGGTTAATCACGACCGATATGCTTTTGGAGGACGTGCATTTTAAACGAACAATGCCGCCGGCGGTTATCGGGCATAAAGCCTTAGCGTGCAGTATCAGTGACATTGCCGCGATGGGCGGAATCCCGGAATACGCGGTCGTGTCTTTGGGAGTCCCCCGGGCACTCACGGAAGATTATGTCATTAAAATTTATCAGGGAATGAAACGATTGGCGGATAAGTTTCGCGTCAAGATTGTCGGCGGAGATACGGTTAAGAGTGGGAAGATTATAATTAATGTGGCGCTCTGGGGCAGGGTTGAGAAAAATAAACTTGTAACGCGTAACGGGGCACGCAAGGGTGATGCGATATTTGTGACCGGGCCATTGGGGCGTTCGTATTCAACTGGCCATCACGCGCGGTTTACGCCGCGTGTTAAGGAAGCGCGCTGGCTGGTGCAACATTGCAAACCAAACAGCATGATTGATATTTCGGACGGGCTTTCGTCAGATCTCGGGCATATATTAGAGGAAAGCAAAGTTGGGGCGGAAGTTTATGAGAAAAATATTCCGCGGCGAAACAAAGCTACGCTTAATGAAGCGTTAAATGATGGCGAAGATTTTGAGCTGCTTTTTACCGTGTCGTCCGCGAAAGCCAAGTTATTAGCGTCTAAGAAACCGTTTAGGTTTTATAAGATAGGAAAGATAACGCGTAAAGGTTTAAGGTTAATCAAGAGTAATGGAAAAAGCTTAACACTTACGGCAAAGGGATACAAACATTTCTAATCCAGTGAAATCTAGTTTTAAGACAGAAAAAGAATCCCAGACGATAAAAATGGGGACAAAGATAGCGTCTCTGTTAAAGCCGGGCGATGTGATCGGCCTGTTTGGCAATTTAGGCAGCGGCAAAACAACGTTTGTTAAAGGCTTGGCGCACGGTTTAAAAGTTAAGGCCGCGAAGGTCCATAGCCCGACGTTTGTTTTATTAAATATTTATAATGGCCGGCTGCCGGTATATCATTTTGATTTGTACCGTTTGGATGATGAGCAAGCTATCGGCGAGTTGGGGTATGAAGAATTTTTGTACGGTGATGGTGTGGCAGTCGTGGAATGGGCGGAGAAATTAAAGAAATTAATGCCAGCGGAGTATTTAAAAATAGAATTTGTGCATAAAGGTGAGGATAAACGTCTTATCCGTATGCAAGGTTATGGGAAAAGGTATAAAGAATTATTAAAAGCCTTAAATTAATATGCGAATCTTAGCGATTGATACCTCAACTAAGTTCTTCAGTTTGGCTGTTTCTGATAAAGGGAAGATTCTGGCAGAGAAAGCTATTCTGCTTGAGAAAACTCTTTCTTCATCGATTATTCCGTTAATCCAGGAAATACTCAAGAAAGCAAAAGTGAAACTTGCTGATATAGACGGCTTTGTGGTTGGTTTAGGCCCGGGGTCATTTACGAGTCTTAGAGTTGGATTGTCGACGGTCAAAGGCCTGGCTTTTGCTACGAAGAAACCTATTGTAGGAATTCCGAGTTTAGATGCCATCGCTATCGGTATTGATAGCGGGCAAGGGCAGGTCTGTGTCATTTCCGATGCCAAACGAAGTCTGCTCTATGTGGGTTTGTATCAAAAGTATAATGGCCAACTTAAAGTAAAAGGCAAATATATGCTCATTGCCTTTGGTGATTTGGTAAATAAGATTAAGGGGAAGACAATTTTTACCGGTGACGGAATTCCTTTATACAAAGACCAGATTGAGAAATTATCCAAAGAAAATGTTTTAGCCGGGGAAGATTGCTGGTATCCTCAAGCTAGGCATTTGATTACTTTGGCAGAAAAAAATTTTAAAGAAAAGAAATATGCTGATAGTGGAAAATTGACTCCGGTCTATCTTTATCCGGATGATTGCCAGGTTAAATCAGGATGAATAAAATTTTAAACCCGATGAGTTGGGCCGAGGCTGATCTTAAAGCGATTGCCTATAACTTGGAACAGATCCGCCGGTTGGTTAAGGCGAATTCCCGTCATAAATACCACAAACAGCGCCCGCCTGTGCCGGAAATCCTCGCGGTAGTTAAAGCTGACGCTTATGGCCATGGGATGGAAGCCGTGGCCCGCCTTTTAGAGAAAAAAGGAGTATCCTTTTTTGCCGTTTCTGACGAGCGTGAGGCACTGCGACTGCGTTCCTTTGGCATCCGCAAGAACATTCTGATTTTTCGCAGCAATTTGCCGCAGTGCATTAAGCCGGTTGTCCATAATCAATTTATTCCTACCGTCTATACACTCGAGTTTGCCCGTTTATTAGACCGCTACGCGCGTAAAGCAAAAAAGCGGGTGCTGGTTCACGTAAAAGTTGATAGCGGCATGGGCCGCGCCGGCATATGGCATAAAGATGCTTATAGTTTTATTAAGAAAGTCCAGGAATGTAAAAATCTTACCATTCACGGCCTTTATACGCATTTTCCCGTCGCCGATACAGACAAGAAATTTACCATTAAACAAATTAAGATGATGGAAAATTTAGTCAGGCAGTTGGACAAAGAAGGTTTGGTTATCCCGTATATTCATACTGCCAATAGCGCCGGGCTCATTTCTTACCGGACAAAAATATTTAATATGTTCCGCCCGGGGCTGATGATTTACGGTTTATATCCGCATCAGAATTTAAGAAACAGGATTCATTTAAAACCGGCATTAAGTGTTAAATCAAAAGTATTGTTTGTTAAAAATGTAGAGAAGGGAAGGAATATCAGTTACGGCGGGACCTTTACGGCAAGAAAACGCATGCAGGTAGCCACCATTCCGATCGGCTATAATGACGGTTATCCGCGTATTTTGTCGAATAAGGCGGCTGTTTTAATTAAGGGCAAGCGCTGCCGCGTTTTAGGACGCGTGACAATGGATCAAATCATTGTCGATGTGACCGGCTTAAAAAATGTGAGGGCCGCGGATAACGTGGTTGTCTTGGGGACTCAAAACGGCCAATCCATGACGGCGGATATACTGGCGGATTTGGCACACACGATTAATTATGAGATTGTTTGTTCTCTCGGCAACAGGCTTTGCCGGGTAACGAAATATTAGGAAGAATTTTTGTTGTAAGTTATTTTTTCGGCTGCAGTTTCGACTTATCCTTGGGCAGGTTATCAATGAGGATATTAATGCGCTGTAAAAGTTCGCTGGCCAAGTCATCTTTTTGACGGACGGCGATGTGTTTGCGTTCCCCGCCTTCAATGATGGTGTCTAACTCACGTAAGACACGGATAAAAGCTCCCACCATTTTTTGCGATATGGAATAACCCCAAATTAAAACTAAAACAAATAAGCACCAGACAATAAAAGTAGTCAGTGACCCCCATTGATTAATAAAATGTATGCTGCTCGCCGTGGAATTATAGACGATGATATTGACGAGCTGTTTATAGAAGAGTTTGGCAAGGATAAGGATGCTGATGCAGGTTACCAGTGTGGGATAAAACGCCAGGACAATAATCTGGCGCTGGTATTTATTCATATAAAAATTTTTTGTACGGCGATTGGTTTGAGTCATAAATATCTCCTATGGTAATTGGCGCAAAAGATTTCTTATTTAGTGTTTATTTTATCATTAATCGGGGAAACGGCAATATGGGAGTTATTTTATTTAAACCCACGTTTTGTATTACAGGTCATGCTTTAGGAAAATTTTAGGTTGATAATCAATAAAGCGATGGCGGAAAACAATAACGGAGCTGACCAGGCGGATAAAATCGGGACAAAGAAACCGCCTTTGCCGAAGGCGATAAAAACCGCGTTGGCCACGTAATAAAGGAACCCAACCATAACCGCGATGCCCAATGAGGTGAACGTCATCCCTTTTCGGCTTTTGAGCATTAAAACAAAAGGCAGCCCGACGAAGACAATGACAAAATTCCCAACGGGATAGGAAATTTTTTCGTGCCAATCGACCCGCAGGTTAGATAAGGCTTTCGTTGCCCCGCTGTTGGCAAAGCGGGCGATGTAGTCTCTGAGTTCCTGCAGATTCATGGACTCAACGTGGATTCTTTGCTTCATGAAATCCTGCGGGGTTTCCTGGATATCCATCAATTTTTCTTCATAAATTTTAACTTTGGTGGGCTGGTTCAAGCCCGCCTCATCGTAGGTGGTAACCTGGCATTGGTAAAATTTCCAGGCAATCCCGGTCCACAAACCTTTGAGGGCAACGGTTTTTTCTTTGACGTTTTGGTTCGGGTCATATTCAATGATGGTGATGCCGTTTAATTCGTTGGTGGTGGGGTTGTAGGATTCAATATAAAAGAGGCGGTTTTTAAAGCCGTAAAAAGTCAGGTCATCGATCTTTTCAAACTTCTGATTATAACGGTCGGCTTCAAGAATGAGGTATTCGGTTTCAAGATTTTTTTTCATCTCATTGGCCTTTGGCACCAAACGTTCGTTGATCAAAAAAACAACGGCCGTAACCAACAGGCTAAAAAAAATAGCCGGTTTGGCGATTTGCCAAAAGGTCAAACCGTTTGAACGCATCGCGATAATTTCGTTATTATTGTTTAAACTGCTGAAAGTTAATAAGACAGATATAAGGCAAGCGATCGACGACGTTTGGGAAAGCATGGCCGGCGAAGAAAAAAGATAATATCGCACTATTATTGCCAAATGGACATGGCGGTCAATAAATTCATCGAGGCGGCTGGTGATATCAATTAAAACATAGAGAAAGAAAAACATCAGCAGGCTTAAAAGGAATGTCTTGAGAATGGATTGCGTTACGTATTTGTCTAGGAGGCGCATTTGTAGTTTAGGTAGAGGGCACAGGCGCTTAGTATACCGGTGGGTAGCCACATGATAATTCCAGGGTTAATAATGTTTTTAATGCTCAGGGCTTCGCAGCCTAGGGACAAAAGGTAGTAAAAAACAGCGCATAGAATAGCTAGAACAATATTGGCGGATTTTTCCCGCCGGTGCGTGATAACGGCAATGGGAAAACCGACAAGGATAAAAATAAGCGAGGAAAAAGACCAGGCAATTTTACGGAAATATTCTGTCTTAAGGCGCACGGTATCAACTAATTGGCTGTTTAGCTTTGACATCTCCTCCTTGAGTTCTTTCAGGGTCATTCCTTGAGGCTTTTTTTCAATCTTTTCAGTATTTTTGGAAACGTCAAGGTCCATAAAAAAAGTGGTGAAATTCAGTTTATAGAAATTATTCGGGTCATCGAAGCGCGGCTCATCGGAAGTTCCATCCATCAGTTTCAGTTTGATTTTATCTTCACCCGGGACAGGCGTGAATTCGCCTTTTTTAGCGATGATGGTTCTCGTCGGGCCGTTGGGCTGGGGTTGATAAATAGTTATGTTGTAAAGTTTGTTATCTTCGATTTTATGGATAAAAAGGATTTGTTTCTCGAAGGCATGGATAAAAAGCCCGGCTTCCAAAAGGGCGGTCGGGTTCTCAACCCCCAGGTTTCTTAATATGCGGTACTGTTTGTCAAAAGCGTAAGGGATGATGCGTTCGTTAAGGATGATACAAAACAGGCTCATGATGATGCCGATGAAAACAAACGGGGTGAGTAATTGTAAAACGTGGACCCCGCTGGCGCGCAAGGCCAGGATTTCGTTGTCGGCGGAGAGGCGGCTAAAAGTCAGGATAACACTCACCAGGCAGGCAATCGGCAGCGTATACCCTAAAAGAATAGGGACATACAGCAAGAAAACTTCTCCTACCGTTGCCAGGCTTACGCCTTTGTTAATAACCAGGTTGGTCAGCTGAAGCAAGTTTCCTAAAAGGAAAATACAAGTCAGGATTCCCAGGGCGAGGAAAAAGGGAAGAATGCTTTCACGCATAATATAATTTTTGATAATACGCATAGGGTTTTAAGAAGGGGTAATCGCCAGTGTTAAGATGCCCACCCGTTTTGCCTGGGCTTTTTTTAAGACACAAGCCGCCTCTGAGGCGGTGGCCCCCGTCGTCAATAAATCGTCGACAATCAGGATATTTTTGTCCCTAAATTCTTCAGGATGTTTTATTGTAAAAGCCCCCTGAATATTTGTCCAGCGTTCTTTTTCATTAAGCTGGGCTTGTTGCAGCGTATGGCGTACTTTGATTAAGTTATCAGAAGAAAGTTTAAGGCCAAAGTGTCTAGCCACAGTGTGGGCCAGTAATTCAGATTGGTTATAACCCCTTTCGCGCAAGCGGGCCGACGACAAAGGGACGGGAAGAATATAGTCAAACTGCTGAATGTCCAGCTGGTACGCGTTGATGAAATTATCAATAAGTTCAAAGAAGTAGTGGCATAAGTATGTTTTTTGGTAGTATTTAAATTGCAGGATAAGTTGTTTTAAAGGATCATTGTACAAGCATGCGCCCCAGGCAAAATCAAAGAAAATCTCTTTCCGTCGACAAGTTTGGCACCTGGGTTTAGGCGGGCGGCGGGTGATGTGCCGGGAACAGGTCAGGCAAAACGGGGGAGAATTATAAATGATGGTGCTTTCACAGCGCGGGCAGACCCCGGGCATAGGAAATCGTGAAGGGAAAAAATTTTTACATAAAAGGCAGTGCGGGGGATAAACCAGTTTGCAAAGACCCGTCAAAAGATCTTTGAGCACGGAATTATGATAGCGGAAGTTTTAAGAAAAATCAACTTGAAGATGTAAGCGGGTGAAGTTATAATAATTTTTATCCACCTTTGCAAAAAACCACAGCTTTTTAGCCGTGGATGAATGCGGACTAAATGCTGTGTCGATGAAGGATGTCGCCCTCGGTGGATAACCCCGAGGAGTATGGTGAAATTATCGAAGAGAATTTCACCATGTTTTACGAGTCGGGGTAAAACAGGAACCACGGCTGTTAAGCCGTGGTGAGCTCCATAAATTTAATTAAGGAGAACCTATGAAAAAAATATTTATCCTTTTTATGTTTTTGATGGCGTTGGCTGCAAGCCCGGCGATGGCATTTTTATACGAAATTGATATCCTCTCTCCCGACCAAGTTACTCAACTTTCCGACCAGAAATTAGCCGAGGCTTATACGGAAGCAAAGATTGAAGAAAAGACTAGCGCTGAATTTGTCCAGGCCGCCGGGTTTAGTTCCGCGAAAGATTACGATAAAAGGAAGGATCTTTTGCGGTATATTATTTATTTGCGCCGGGAAATGGCCAAAAGAAATATCGTGCCGGATCCGATTGAGGATTGGTTAAAATAGCTCTCCAGCTGCAGAAATTCCTTCTGATTTTATTGTGACAAACACCCAACAAAACCGCAGCCGCCTTAAAGAGCTCTTGAAGAAGGATGCTTACTTTCAAGAGAAGATCATCCTTTCTTCCGGGAAAGAAAGCGACTATTACATCGATGCCCGGCGGGTGACGCTCGCCTCCGAAGGCGTTTACTTGTGCGCGCAATTGATATTAGATGAAGTCAAAAATGACCGCTTTGATGCGATTGGCGGGCCGACACTCGGTGCCGATTCTCTGTTGGGGGCGATCGGGGTATTGAGCCACCAAAACGGGCGGCCGTTAAATACTTTTATCGTCCGCAAAGCACCAAAGCCGCACGGTCGCCAGCAGCAAATTGAAGGCCCGGAATTAAAAAAAGGCAGCCGGGTTATCTTGATTGATGATGTGGCCACCACCGGTAAGGCCTTTGTGGAATCGCTGGCGGTATTAGAGCCAATGGGCGTAAAGGCACTTAAAGCTGTGTGTATTGTTGATCGTCAGGAAGGTGCCAAAGATATCCTCGCCAAGAAAGGCTGCCCTCTGGTTTCTATTTTCGACATTGCCGAAATAAGAAGCAAATGAAAAAAATTGTTCTCGCCTCAGGTTCTGTCCAACGCAAAAAACTCCTTCGCCAATTAGGTTTAAAATTTACCGTTAAAGTAAGCGGCAGCAAAGAAATTCAGAAAATTCGCACGACGCCGGCTGATTTGGTTATGAAAAATGCTTTACTTAAAGCGCGGGACGTGGCGACGAAAACCAAGAACGCTATTGTCATCGGCGCTGACACGATTGTTTATATTGGCAATAAGCGCATGATCCTGAAGCCCCGCAGTTTAAAAGAGGCGAAGAGAAATTTGAAAATACTTTTCTCTCGGCCGCAGTGGGTTTATACCGGCGTGGCGGTAATTGATGCAAAAACCAGACGGACGGTTATTGATTATGAAAAGACAAAAGTTTTTATGCTGTCTTTGACCGATAAGGAAATCGACCGTTATTATGAAAAGATAAATCCTTTCGACAAAGCGGGCGGATTCGACATCGAGGGTTGGGGCAGTGCTTTTATTGACCGCATTGAAGGTTGTTACACGAATGTGATTGGCCTGCCAATGGCAAAATTGCGGTTGATATTGAAGAAATTTGGAATTTCAATTTTATGAAAAAGAGAAATAGTCGTAGGGGCGACCGGCCGGTCGCCCTTACAATATTATTATTATTTTTATTCGCCGGTTGTACCAACGAATATAATTTGGCGACAGAGCAGGAAGAAAAAATTATGTACGGGACTGACCGCGAAGTTCAGCTTGGTGATGCCATTTCCCAGAAGGTGGAAGAGAAATATAAAGTTATTAAGGATGTGGATATCAATGAACGCGTGCAAAAGGTCCTTAACCGGATTGTCGAAGTCTGTGACCGCAAAGATTTGGTATATTTCGCAAAAGTCCTCGATGATGATGAGATGAATGCGGTCAGCTTGCCCGGCGGGTACGTTTATATTTTCCGCGGTTTGTATGACAAAATTCAAAATGATGACCAGCTCGCGGGGATTATCGGCCACGAGGTCGGGCACATTAACGCGAAGCACGCGGTTAAGCGTTTGCAGGATTCGTACGGGTACATGCTCATTCAGGCGGCGGCCATCGGGACAGGGAGCGGCCGGTTTGCCTCGGGCGTTAATTTTGCTTTAACTTCGCTTTTTATGGCCTTTTCTCAAGAAGATGAATTGCAGGCCGACAAGCTTGGGGTCAAATACATGAAGAAAGCCGGTTACGACCCCAAAGAAATGGTGAAGGTTTTAGAAATTTTGCGCAAGAATCAGGAAAAGGAGCCTTTGCGGCCATACAGTTATTGGCAAACGCATCCGCATATCCCGCAAAGGATCGCCGCCGTTAACCAAGAGATTAACGGCGAGTTGCAGTTTAAGGATTACCTCCAATTGATGGACACCCAGCAATGAGACTAAGAAACGTCATTTTTTTTATTTCTGCTGGTTTTATTTTTACCGGATGTTTTGCGCACGGAAAAGTTGTCGACAATCAAATTTGTTACCAGAAGCATTGCTTTACCGTCGAGGTTGTCCAGAAACAGGAAGAACTTCAGAAGGGGTTGATGTTCCGGAAGTCTTTGGGAGAAAATAAAGGGATGCTCTTTATCTTCTCCGATAGTGAGCCGCACAGTTTCTGGATGAAAAATACTCTAATCCCGTTGGATATGATTTGGATTGATTATGCGCAGAGAGTAGTTGATATTATCCCCAACGTCCCGCCCTGTAAATCAGACCCCTGCCCGGTTTACACGCCCAAAGGCAGTGCCCTTTACGTTTTAGAAATCAACGCTGAAGCGGCACAAAAAGCACAAATGGCCGTCGGTGAGCGGCTGGATTTTCATCTCTCCGGATACTAAAACAGTTTTTATTTCTCAAGGAAGGCAGACGACTTAATTACAGCAAAAGCATTTTGTGCGATGAGCGCGTAACCGAACGGGTTGGGATGCCAGTGGTCTTTGAGAAGGTATTGTTCTATTGCGCCAGTTTCATTAAGGTTTTCAAATGTAAGGTCGTTACGTACCAACGGAACATTTGTTTGCTTGGCCACAGCGATGAATTCCTCAATCGGTAAGTAAGAAGGGTTGATGTGGTAGGTCATTAAGATGACGGTGGCGTGATATTTTTGGGAGATGTTAATAATTTTTTGAACATCGTAACGCCACAATTGGATAAACGCTGCACGGTTTTCGAGCGCAAATTGATAAACGCTTTCCTTCGGTGGGTAGCGAACCAACTCCGGCCCGCCAAAAAGATAACCTGATTTTTTTAGATTCTCAGTGTATTTCGAATCCTCCCGGACGATAAAACGCAGATAAACGTAGCGCGTCAATTTAAATAATCGCGAATGATCGAGCAGGCACAAAGTTTTTATTTGGAATGTTGCCCAATCATTTCCCGCAAGAAAGCGGCCGATGTGGCTTTCGGCGAGCGACCATTCGTTGTTGTAGCCGGCCATCAAAAGAACTATTTGGGGCTGGTAAAGGTTGAGGTAATTCTCAACGCGGTTAACCATCTGTGAAGTGTTTTGTCCGATTAAAGGAGGGACAACCACGTGGATATTTTTTTGCGGGTACTGTTTCCTTAATAATTGTTCAAGTTGGGCGGGGTAAGAATTAGGGTAAGGGACGCCTAAACCGGCGGTGGATGATTCTCCCAGGCAAAGAATCGTTGTCTCCCCCGGCGCAGGATTGTGTTGGTGCAAAGAAAATTGCTCAAGATAAAAATTCCCGGCCAGGCGCAGCAGGATTTCAATCCCACAGAGAATGAAAAGAGTGGTAAGGAAAAAAGTGCTGAGTCTTTTTTGTTTCACTATTTTTTCGGGCGGTAGAGGTGGGTGCTTTGGCCAAAAAATACTTCAGCCGATTCCATTATTGTTTCAGTCAAGGTGGGGTGAGGGTGGATGCTTAATTTTAAATCGGCAGCGACTGCGCCCATTTCAATGGCCAGGACGCCTTCGGCAATGAGTTCGCCGGCCCCGGGGCCGACAAGGGCAACGCCTAAAATCCGTTCCGTCTTTTTGTCGATTATTAATTTGGTTAATCCGTCGCTGCGGTTCAACGTGAGCGCGCGGCCGCTGGCTGCCCACGGGAATTTGGCAACTTCGAAGTCGCGGCCCTGGGCTTTGGCTTCGGTTTCGGTCAACCCGGCCCAGGCAATTTCTGGGTCGGTAAAAACAACGGCTGGTAGCGCGTTGGGCTCAAATGCCACCTTGTGCCCGGCGATTGCTTCGACCGCGGTGCGGCCTTCGTGCGAGGCTTTGTGCGCGAGCATTGGGTTTCCGGCCACGTCGCCAATTGCGTAAATGGACGGGTCAGCCGTCCGGCGTTGGGCATTGACTTCAAGAAACCCACGGCTGTTAATTTTTGCTTTTGTATTTTCCAGTCCGAGGTTTTCGGAATTCGGTTTGCGCCCGATCGCCACGAGGACTTTCTCGTATTCTTTGTCGAACTTTTTTCCGGCTTTGTCTTCAAAAGTTACTTTTACGCCGCTGGCCGTTTCTTTCATTTCGGCAACTTTGGTTTCGAGTAAAAATTCTTTCATTAACGTTTGCAGGCGCTTCTCAACGACGGCAACAATGTCCCGGTCAGCGCCGGCCATTATTTGCGGCAGCATTTCCACGACCGAAACTTCCGTCCCCAATTCGGCGTAGACAATTCCCAATTCCAACCCAATGTATCCGCCACCGATAAGAAGCATGTTTTTCGGCACGGTTTCAAGTTCTAACGCTGAAGTTGAATCAAGAAGTTTCTTTGACCCCCGAAGAAAAGGAAGCTGGATTGGCCGCGAACCCGTTGCCAGAATGGCGTTGTCAAATTTCAATTCCTCTTTCTTCCCGTCAGTTTTTTCAATCATCAGAGTATTCGAATCTTTAAACGCCGCTCTGCCTTGAATGAAATTGACTTTGCGCAACTTGCTCATCTGCCCTAATCCACCGGTGAGTTTG
>CAZVZR010000020.1:0-35445 GCA_964630825.1 uncultured Planctomycetales bacterium
ATTCGGGATGACGTTGGACGCGTCCTCGTGACTTTGCTGCCCAGCGGGCAACGCGGACAAAATTCTTTCCGAAAGATGGATTTAAAATGCAGACTTTCACGTTGTTTCCAATGAGGGTGGCTAATCAGTTGTTAGTATAATAATAAATTATAGTTACGAATTCAAGGGTATTTTTTTGTTTCTCAATATAACTGGTTGACAAATAAAATCTTAGAACCGCTGTTGACTCAACTGTACACAATACTTATAATTGAACATATTATTAAAATTAAAAAAGGGAGATCCCATGTCCAGCAGTTTTGATAAAAAACAATTTCAAAAGACCTTAACGGTCGGCAAAAAGAAATACCTCATATATTCGATTCCCGAACTCGCCAAATTGAAGCTTGGTGACCCGCAAAAATTACCGTTTTCAATCCGCATTTTGCTTGAAAGCGCGCTGCGCAATTACGATAATTACCAAGTAACGTTTAAAGACATCGAAAACATTCTGAAATGGTCACCCATCGATAAAACGAACCGGGATATTGCCTTTAAACCGGGGCGGGTAATTTTACAGGATTTTACCGGCGTTCCATGCGTGGTCGATTTGGCCGCGATGCGCTCGGCAGTAAAACGGTTGGGGGGTGACATTAAAAAAATAAATCCGCAGGTTCAATGCGACTTGGTTATTGACCATTCGGTGCAAGTGGATGCTTTCGGAACAAAAGATTCGTTGGCAAAAAACGTTGAACTTGAATTCGAGCGCAATACCGAACGTTATGAATTTCTCAAATGGGGGCAACAGGCGTTTGAAAATTTCCGCGTTGTCCCGCCAGCAACGGGCATTGTTCATCAGGTCAATCTTGAATATCTGGCCAAGGGTGTTTTAGAAAAGAAAATTGATGGTAAACTTGTCGCCTACCCAGATAGCCTTGTGGGAACCGACAGCCATACAACGATGATCAACGGTCTTGGCATCGTGGGCTGGGGCGTCGGCGGGATTGAAGCCGAAGCGGTTATGCTCGGTGAGCCGATTGACATGCTTTTGCCGGAAGTAATTGGGTTTAAACTAACCGGAAAACTCAAAGACGGTGTTACTGCTACTGATCTGGTTTTAACTGTAACGGAAATGCTGCGTAAAAAAGGTGTGGTGGGAAAATTTGTCGAGTTCTATGGTGAAGGGATTTATAATTTAAGCCTTCCCAACCGCGCGACAATTGCCAATATGGCGCCGGAATACGGTGCGACCATCGGTATATTTCCTGTTGATGCTGTAACACTGGAGTATTTAAAATTAACCGGACGAAGCACGGAAGAAGTTAAATTGGTCGAAGCGTATATGAAGGCACAAAAAATGTTTTATGACAAGAAAACGCCTGACCCACAATTTACCGATACGCTCGGGCTTGATTTATCAAAAGTAGAGCCATGTTTAGCCGGCCCCAAACGACCACAAGATCGTGTGGTGATGTCGGGCCTCAAAGAAAATTTTCAGCAATCTTTGACTGCTCCAATTAAGGAAAGAGGATTTGGATTAACGGAAGGCGATTTGTCACGCACGGCGGTTGTTGAGAATGGAAAGAAGAGCGAGATCCGTCACGGCGCGGTTGTCATCGCGGCGATCACAAGCTGCACCAACACGTCGAATCCTTCGGTTTTAATTGGCGCCGGAATCCTAGCTAAGAAAGCTGTCGAACGTGGGCTTACAGTTCCGCATTATGTCAAAACAAGTTTTGCTCCGGGATCACAGGTTGTTGAAGAGTATATGCGCACCTCGGGATTATTACCGTATTTGGAAACATTGCGGTTTAATATTGTCGGTTACGGTTGCACAACATGTATCGGCAACAGCGGCCCGCTCCCCGAATCGGTATCAAAGGCAATCCATGATACCAATTTGGTTGCGGCCAGCGTTTTAAGCGGGAACCGGAATTTTGAAGGCCGTGTCAATCCCGACACGCGCGCTAATTATTTAACCAGTCCGCCGCTGGTTGTTGCTTATGCGCTTGCTGGTAAAGTCGACATCGATTTGGATAAAGAGCCGCTAGGCACGGATAAAAAAGGGAAGGCTGTTTATTTAAAAGATGTTTGGCCAACTGATAAAGAAATTGCACAGTGCATAACGAAATATGTAACAGCCAAGGCGTTTACAAAACGTTATAAAGAAGTAACCAAGGGCAATAAAAATTGGAACAGCATTAAAGCCACAAAATCTGATTTATATTCTTGGAAAGAAAGCAGTACGTACATTCAGGAACCGCCATTTTTTATGACGATGAAAAAAGAACCGGCGGCGCTAAAACCGATTAGTGATGCACGTTGTTTGGCAATGGTCGGCGATTCGATCACCACGGATCATATTTCTCCAGCAGGTTCTTTCAATGCCGAAAGCCCGGCTGGAAAATATTTACTTGGCCTCGGTGTGGAAAAGAAAGATTTTAATAGTTACGGTTCTCGACGTGGAAATGACCGTGTCATGACCCGCGGGACGTTCGCCAATATCCGCTTGCGGAATCTTTTGGCCCCAGGGACGGAAGGATCGTGGACATTGCATTTGCCGGACGGCGAAAAGATGAGTATTTATGACGCAGCAATGAAATACAAAAATGAAGGTGTCCCACTTATTGTTTTAGCGGGTAAGGAATATGGAACGGGCTCGAGCCGCGACTGGGCGGCCAAAGGGACAGCGCTTTTGGGCGCACGTGCCGTTATTGCGCAAAGTTATGAACGCATCCATCGCAGCAACTTAGCCGGCATGGGCGTTTTGCCGTTACAATTTAAAGAAGGCCAGTCGCACGAGTCACTGGGATTGAAAGGAGATGAGGTTTTCAATTTCACCGGTATTAGCGAAAACTTAAAACCTCGTCAGGAAATTACAGTGATTGCGAAGGGTCATGATGGAAAAGAAACAAAATTTCAAGTTATGGTCCGTTTGGATACACCAGTCGAAATTGATTATTTCAAAAACGGTGGGATCCTGCAGACTGTTCTGCGTAAACTGTTAAAATAATGAAACATTGTGTCTCGATAAGCGCAATTGTTTTCCTTGTCCTGATTAGCAAGAATTCCTTTGCTCAAACAAGCGCGTATCCCAAAGAAAGAATGTTTGATGATGCGCAAACCGTTTCCAGCGGCTATGAAGTAAAAATTTTGGAAGGTGCGAAAGTCAAACGTATCGGCAGCCAGGTTATCCCGGAAGCGCCGGAAGAATCTTTGGCCCGGCAGCTAGCGGATGTTCAAAAACGCCTTGAAACTGCCGAAAAAACACTTACCGAAATGAAAAACGAGCCCGCTGATAAACAAGGCGAAACAACGGAAGATCAGAAAGCCGATAAAGCAAGTTTAAAAGAGCTGGGGAATGCTTATCAAAAATTAAATCAAGATTTCTTGAGTTTAACAAATTCCTTGACGCAAAGAATGGTGCAAATCGAAACCACCCTTGCAGGAATTCAAGCAACCCAGAATGCCTTAAGGACTGATTTGACCGGATTTCAACAAGAACAAAAAGCCTTAGAAGAAAAACTGGACGCATTAAAAAAAACCTCTCCTGCGGCCGTGGATAAATCCGTTTCGGCGGTATTCCCTGTCACAACTCCCCCACAAAAGTAAGCTTTAACTCTCTGGTAATTTTCGCAGGCGGATAATTGACATTCGAGAGCGATTCAGTTAGAATGACAAAATTATGCCGAAGACGATGTATGAAAAAATCTGGGATGACCATTTGGTACGTGAAAGCCAAAAGGATACGTCCATTATTTACGTTGACTTGCATTTAATCCACGAAGTCACCAGCCCGCAGGCCTTTGAAGGGTTACGCCAAACCAGCCGTAAAGTCCGACGGCCACAGCAAACTTTTGCCACCGTAGACCACAATGTTTCTACGAAAACTAAAGACATCAAACTTGTTGAGCAAACGTCACGGTTTCAAATGGAAACGTTAACCAAAAATTGTAAAGAATTTAACGTAACTCTCTATGATTTTGCTGATAAAAATCAGGGCATCGTGCACGTTATTGGTCCTGAACTGGGCTTGACTCAGCCGGGGATGGTTATTGTTTGCGGAGATTCACACACGGCGACACATGGCGCGTTCGGCGCGTTAGCGTTTGGCATCGGGACATCAGAAGTCGAACACGTTTTGGCAACACAGACTTTACAACAAGACAAAGCTAAAACAATGTTAATTACTATCGATGGAAAATTGAGCAAGGGTGTGACCGCCAAGGATATTATTTTGCACATCATCGGAAAAATTGGGACGGGCGGCGGGACAGGGTATGTGATTGAATACGCCGGAAGCGCCATCCAGAATTTAAGCATGGAAGCGCGGATGACAATTTGCAATATGAGTATTGAAGCCGGTGCCCGGGCAGGAATGATTGCACCGGATGAAACGACTTTTACTTATTTGAAAGGCCGCGAGCATACGCCGCAAGGCAAAATGTGGGATTTAGCACTAGCTTACTGGAAAAATTTACCGAGTGACACGGGTGCAAAATTTAACACCACAATAAAAATTAAAGCTGAAGATATTAAGCCGCAGGTGACGTGGGGAACTAGCCCGGGGCAAGTTACTGACATTGACGGCCTTGTCCCTGATCCGGAGAGTTTCAAAGATCCAATTGACCGCACGGCGGCCCGCAATGCGCTAGCATATATGGATTTGAAACCGGGGGCCGCTATAAATTCAATCAAGATTGATAAAGTTTTCCTTGGTTCATGCACTAATGGGAGAATTGAAGACTTGCGTGCCGCCGCGGAAATTGTTAAAGGGAAGAAAGTTCATTCAAGTGTGTACGCAATTGTTGTCCCCGGGTCAGGTAAAGTCAGGGAACAGGCGCAGAAGGAAGGGTTGGATAAAATCTTTACCGCTGCCGGTTTTGAATGGCGCTACGCAGGGTGTTCAATGTGCCTAGGCATGAATGACGATCAGCTAAAAAAGGGCGAACGCTGCGCGTCGTCGAGCAATCGCAACTTTGAAGGCCGCCAAGGCCCTGGTGGGCGGACGCACTTAATGAGCCCACAGATGGTCGCCGTTGCCGCCCTCGAAGGGCATATTGCTGATATCCGCAAGTACTTAAAATAAAACATGGAACCGATAACAATACACACAGGCACAATTGCACCTTTGGATCGAGTTAATATTGATACCGACGCAATTATTCCGAAACAATTTTTACGCAAAACGGAACGCACTGGATTTGGCAAACATTTATTCCACGAGTGGCGCTACCTGGATTATGAAGGGACAAAGGAAAATCCCGAGTTTATCCTTAATAAACCGCAGTTCCGCAAGGCCACTGTTTTATTGACGCGCGATAATTTTGGCTGTGGTTCAAGCCGGGAACATGCTCCTTGGGCTTTGTCCGATTATGGATTTCGTGTCATCATTGCCCCAAGTTTTGCTGATATTTTCTACAATAATTGCGTGAAAAATGGAATTCTTTGCATTCCGTTAAAATCTTCAGAGGTCGATCAATTATTTAAGAAGGTTTCGAGCAATCCTGATTTTGAAATTACCGCGGACTTAGAGAAGCGCATGGTTTCCACGTCAAATGCCCTTGCGTATTCTTTTAATATTAATGAATTTGCCCGTGAATGTTTATTAAATGGGCTGGATCAAATCGGCTGGACAGAGCAGCATAAAAACAAAATTGATGCTTATGAACAAAAACGAAAGCAAAACAAGCCCTGGCTGAAATCATGAGTGCAGATAAAGAAAAAAACTTCCGCAAATATTCCTCAATAATCACCGACGGCTACGACCGTGCACCGGCACGCTCGATGCTACGCGCTGTTGGTTTTTCCTCGGAAGATTTTGAAAAACCGCAAATCGGGATTGCCTCAACGTGGAGTAATTTAACACCGTGCAACATGCACATTGATAAACTTGCCCGCAAAGCAGAAGAGGGCGCTAACCAAGCCGGCGGCAAAGCGATAATCTTCAATACAATCACTGTTTCTGACGGAATCTCGATGGGATCCGAAGGAATGAAATATTCGTTAGTATCTCGCGAAGTTATTGCCGATTCAGTAGAAACAGTTATGGGGGCAGAAGGATTTGATGGCTTAGTCGCTATTGGCGGCTGCGATAAGAATATGCCGGGTTGTTTGATTGCTATGGCGCGGTTAAATCGTCCGTCAGTATTTGTATACGGCGGGACAATTCTTCCCGGTTGTTACAAAGGCAGAAAAGATATGAACGTTGTTTCTGTATTTGAAGCCGTCGGTCAGTTTGCCAATCACAAAATCACCGAAGATGAATTAACGGAAATTGAATCTTGTTCAATACCTGGGCCTGGTTCGTGCGGCGGAATGTACACGGCGAATACAATGGCGTCGGCGATTGAAGCATTAGGGATGAGCTTGCCGAACAGTTCAGCGCAAGTTGCGGTTTCGCGGGAAAAAGAAATTGATTGTGTTAATGCCGGTAAAGCAGTTTATGAGCTTATTCAAAAAGATATTAAGCCGCGGGATATTATGACGAAGAAGGCTTTTGAAAATGCGATTACGGTTGTTATGGCGATTGGCGGGTCAACGAATGCGGTTTTACATCTTATCGCGATGGCGCATGCCACCGGTGTAAAATTATCCCTGGCGGACTTTACGCGCATTGGCAAACGTGTTCCCATGCTGGCCGATTTAAAGCCCAGCGGGAAATACGTGATGGCCGATTTAGCTGAAATCGGCGGGTTAACTCCTTTACTGAAAATGCTTTTAGCGGTCGGGCTGCTTCATGGGGATTGTTTAACCGTGACCGGCAAAACATTGGCCGAAAATTTAAAAGATGTTGCGCCTTATCCGGGGGGACAACAAATTATTCATTCCCTTAATAATCCGATTAAAAAGACAGGGCACATTGTCATTTTATATGGAAATTTAGCCCCAACGGGAGCAGTCGCGAAGATAACAGGAAAAGAAGGGGACTCCTTTTCAGGTAAAGCGATTGTGTTTGAATCGGAAGAAGATGCATTGAAAAAAATATTGGATGGAACAGTTAAAAAAGGCCACGTGATTGTTATTCGCTCCGAAGGGCCCAAAGGCGGCCCGGGGATGCGCGAGATGCTTTCACCAACGTCTGCTATTATGGGAAAAGGATTAGGGAAGGACGTTGCGCTTATTACTGACGGCCGTTTTTCCGGCGGCAGCCATGGCTTTGTAGTTGGGCATATCACGCCTGAAGCGTATGAAGGCGGGCCCATCGCCATTCTTAAAAACGGCGATCCGATCACTATTGATACGGTGAAATGCGAAATTAATTTGAACATACCACAATCAGAAATCAAAAAGCGTTTGAAGAAGTGGAAACAACCCAAACCGCGGTATACTCGTGGCGTTTTGAATAAATATATGTCGCGTGTTACTTCGGCTTCTTTGGGCGCCGTCACCGATGCATAAGACAAAAGACAATGAATATATTTAAAGTAATCACGTTTATTACAGTTCTTGCGTTATGTAAAAACGTCTCTGCCCAAAGTGAATCCTTCTTGGATCTAATTTCCAATTCAAAAAATATTGATTCTGTTGCATTTGAAATGACTTCAAGGTTTGTGGGCGATGCTCAAAGCCCCCTTAGGATTATGGCCCCAGATACCGATTTTAAATATCGGTTAAAAACGGGGTATTCATTAGTCGATATGACTGGATTAAAGCCATTACCAGTTAAGTTGATAATTATTGAGCGCCCCGATGTTTCATATATGCTCCATCCAGAAACAAAGACATATTCAAAATCAAACCATAAACCTATAGCTTTGCTTGAGAATTTTTATCCCCCAGAATTATTGAAAGGTTCCCCTGTAAAATTTTTAGGTGAGGAAAAAATTGACGATAAACCAACGACAATTATTGAAGCAGAGAGACTGTGGGGCGAAGGTGACAAGAATGAAACGATAAAGATTTGGGTGTGGCAAGAAAAAGGACTCCCCTTGAAAAAAGAGATTACTACTCAATTTCCTGAAATGGGTTCGGCAACGTGCGTTTTCTCTTATAAATATATTAATTTTAATAACGTATCGGAAAGTGCATTTGATGTGTCGAGTTTGCTTGCGGACTATAAAGAAGAAACTTCCCAGGAGAATGGAACAGTTTCATCAGACAAGATGGATGTAATTAAAATTGATTCTGATGGAAGCAGTACTATTATTAAAGATGTAGATAAACCGAAGGATGAATAGGCATGGCAGGAAATACATTCGGGCAAATTTTTAAAGTAACGACCTTCGGCGAAAGCCATGGGCCGGCTATTGGCTGTGTCATTGATGGCGTTCCACCGGGTTTGGCATTAAGCGAACCCGACATTCAACATGACCTTGACCGCCGCCGGCCAGGCCAAAGTAAAATTACGACCCAACGCCAGGAAGAAGATAAGGTTGAAATTCTTTCCGGTGTGTTTGAAGGCAAGACCACCGGAACAGCGCTCGCCATGCTTATCCGCAACCAAGATCAACGTTCCAGAGATTATGACAACATTAAAAATATTTTTCGCCCCGGGCATGCCGATTATACATATCTAATGAAATATGGCCATCGTGATTACCGTGGAGGTGGGCGATCTTCTGGCCGTGAAACTGCCTGTCGTGTGGCCGCCGGTGCAGTAGCCAAAAAAATCCTGGATCAACATAAAATTAAAATCATTGCCTACACTTTAGCGGTCAAGGATATTTATGCTAAGAAAAAAGATTTCGGTGTTATCGAGAAAAATATGGTGCGTGCCCCGGATTTAGCGGCCGCCGAAAAAATGATTGCCGCTATTGAAGAGGCGCGCAAGAATCAAGACTCTCTCGGGGGAATCATTGAAGCTGTTATTCACGGCTGCCCGCCGGGTTTAGGCGATCCGGTATTTGATAAAATCAACGCCCGCCTGGCTTATGCGCTCATGTCCATCGGAACCATGCGTGGTATTGAATTCGGCGAAGGTTTTAATGCCGTCAAAATGAGCGGCAGTGAGCATAACGACAAATTTTTTATGGACGGCAAGCGCGTTGGCACAGTCACGAATCATGCCGGCGGTATTTTAGGCGGCATTTCCACTGGTGAAGACATTGTCCTGCGCGTCGGCGTTAAACCACCGTCGTCTATTCCACAAAAACAAAAGACTGTTTCCGTTGACGGCAAAGATACAACCGTCGAAGTCAAAGGCCGCCATGACCCATGCATTTGCCCGCGGGCTGTCCCGGTAGTTGAAGCGATGATTGCCCTAACAATCGTTGATTGCTTAATGCTGCAAAAGACAATCCGTTAATTCATTTTGGTGACAATTCAAAACAATAATTCTAAAGTCATTCTCATCACCGGCTGTTCGAGCGGTTTTGGGTTATTAGCTGCTGCCCGTTTGGCTGCACGTGGAGACAATATCTTTGCCGGAGTCCGTAATCTTGAAAAATCGGGATCGGTGGAGAATGAAGTTGCTTTGCGCGGAGGGAAAGTTGAAATCCTGCAGTTAGATGTTACTCAAAAAGATTCTATCCACGAGTCGATAACTAAAATTGCCGCAAAGCATGGGTACATTGATGTGTTAGTGAACAATGCGGGGTACGGCGTCGGCGGATTTTTTGAAGATTTAACAGAAAAAGAAATCCGCGATCAGATGGAAACAAATTTTTTTGGTTTACAGAATGTCACGCGCGAAGTTATTCCTTTGATGCGCGCCCGGAAGCAAGGCAAGATTATTAATATTTCGAGTGTTTCAGGATTTTATGGCTCACCGGCATTTAGCGCCTACAGCGCCAGCAAGTGGGCAGTGGAGTCTTTCAGTGAAAGTTTGCGCTATGAACTAAAACCATTTGGTATTGATGTTTTGTTGATTGAGCCGGGGACGTATCGAACAAATATATTTTACCGGCAAGAACGCTTTTGCAAAAATTTTGATAATCCGGACAGCCCTTATTTTGACCTTTCCCAGCACTTACGCAAACGCGTGATGAATCATGTTGAGGCGTCCGGAAAGAATCCTGAAGTGGTGGCGCAATTGATCGAACAACTTATTGATGCTAAGAGCCCGGCATTCCGTAACACCGTTGGTTGGGATGGGCAAGTTCTGTATTTGCTGCGAAGATTTTTGCCATTCAATGTTTTTAGTAAAATAATGGAAACCGTCTTATACCGCGATTATAAATCAAAGAGCCATCCCCATCCGCTCAATTAAAAATTCTTCCAAGTTCTTACATAAAAGATACGGGTTGGTTTCTTTTTGTTCGCCAACGGTAGCATGGGGGGTGGGGCCATAATCGTGGCCGGGAAAGATGAGGGTGTCATCAGGGAGTTTGGCGATGATATTATAAAGCGAGTTATATTGCTTTTTGGGGTCGCTTCCGGGCAAATCGCATCGGCCGCAACCATCTATAAAAATTGTATCGCCCGCAATCAACGTGTTCTTATAGAGAAAACCCTGGCAGCCAGGTGAGTGCCCCGGCGTCCAAAGGCATTCAAATTCAATATTCCCAATTTTTAGTTTGGTGTGATTCTCGGTTTCAACAATGTTTTTGTGTTTCGGTTTATAAAAATCTGCTTCATGTTTACTGATGTAGGCATGAACGTCGTGGCGTTTGAGCATTTCCGCAAGCCCATTAACATGATCCATGTGGCCATGAGTTAGAAAGACACTGGCAATTTTATAGCCTAATTTATCAGCCTCTTTACATAAAAACGGGACATCCCAGGCCGGGTCAACAACGGCAATTTCTTTCGTAGCGGCATCGCCGATGAAGTATTGAAAGTTCTGCATCGGGCCGACTTGCATTTGTTTTAAAATTAAGTTTGCAGGCAGATTTATTTTCATCACAATTAAAAAATCTATTTGTTGTTTGCCAAAAGCAGTTTATTATGACAAATTAATAATTGCTAATCAATTTATAATTTTTGACGATGGATACAGAGAAAATTTTTAGAAACGTACTGATCGGCTTTACGATTTTAGCGGTTGTGCGTTACGTTTTTCTATCTGGTTGGGTGAAAACCAACCAATATACCGGTGATGGGTATTCCATCATTTATCCCAAAGATTGGATGGTAAAACGGAAAAAAGATCTTATCAAGGGACAGCCCGACCCGGACAAAACAAGCGACTTTGTTATTTTTGAATGCCCGGACAAAAATCCGAAGACGGAAAAACCCAATGCCACCATTTCAATTTACACCAAGCGGCTAGATGGAGCGTATTGGCTTGATGATGAATTCCCCGCCATCCTTAAAAATATAGCTCAATCAGGAGTACGGATTGTGGACAAAGGTGAAAACAAAATTGATAGCCAAATAGCAAGGTGGGTTTTGTTTGATGACAAGGAAAATGATATGCTTGTTTTGCGTTTTTATTTAATCGACATGACTAACCGCTTAATTCAGGTTGAGTACGCAACACAATTCGATAAATTTCAAAAATACCGCGATATCTTTGAAGCTGCTAAAAAAACGATTGATATTCAAGCGATGGCGTTTTAAAATCCTTTGCGAAACAATAACAGGAGAAACCAATGGCACTACTTGAATCAATTTTAATTCCGTTGGGAACAAAAATGCCGGCATTTGCATTAACAGACCCTAACGGAAAATCGCACAAAGCCGATGACCTTTTCGGGGAGAGGGGGCTGATGGTGGCTTTCACCTGTAATCATTGCCCGTACGCGATTGCGGTCTGGCCGCGATTGATCCGCTTGGCAAAATATGCCCAAGGCATGCGGATTAATACCGTGGCAATCAACCCCAACATCCACCCAAAATACCCCGATGATTCACCGGAAAACATGAAAAAGAAAATTAAAGAGCTCGGCATTGAATTCCCTTACCTGGTTGATGAAACGCAGGAAACCGCCAAAGCTTTCCGTGCCCAGTGCACGCCGGACATTTATTTGTTTAACAAGAAGCACGAGTTGGTTTACCACGGGCGCATTGACGACAACTGGCAGGATGAAAGCAAGGTCACCCGCGAGGAGCTCAAAGAAGCACTTAACAACCACGCCGCTGGGCTGCCCGTCTCAAAACAACAACGCCCATCAATGGGCTGCTCGATCAAATGGCTTGATGCCGACATTTAGGATTTTTTATTTAATTTACAGTTCCAATTCCTAAGGGGTCCGTCTTCGCCGAATACTTGACGTGTTCGGCTTCGCCGACTCCCCAGTCTTCCTCTCCAACAAGACGCTTAGCAAAGCCAGGCGAAGTTCCAACACGAAAGTTTTGGAACGAAGACTGGGGGTTGACTTTTGTGCCAAAGATGATACACTGTCTCATTATGAGCGGCACGAGCTACCAGGTGGAAAATGAGCGCAAACGATTTGCGGCGCACCTCAACAAGAAGCGGCTGCGCTTCACGCACGGCCGTGAAGTTGTTTTCGACGAAGTAATGCAGGCGCACGGGCATTTTGCCGCCGAGGATTTGCTCAAGCAATGCCGCCAGCACAAGCGAAAAGTTTCCCGGGCGACAGTTTACCGTAGCCTTTCGGAAATGCTCGAGGCCGGCGTCATCCGTGAGACAGCCTTCGGTGAAAAGCATCAGCATTTTGAGCACATTTACGACGAGAAGCCACACCATCACGCCCGTTGTTTGCACTGCTCCCGGATGTTTGAATTTCCCGACAAAAAGGAAGACAACATTTATCAGCCGGTCTTAAAAAAAATGGGGTTTCACGTTTTGGGTCACGAAATGCATTTTTACGGGATTTGTAAAGAATGTTTGAAAGCAAATTAGCACACGAAAGGTTGTTTTAAGTGAGCGATCCGATTAATAATTACGGAGATTCCACCGCTGGCAACGCCTGGCGGCAACCCGTGCAGGATCCAAGCCTGCGCGAAGTTCACGCGACAATTCCCGTCCCGGTCAACGCTCGGGTGGGGCGCAAGATCCTTGCTTTTGCCGGGCCCGGCCTGATGGTGGCCGTCGGGTACATGGACCCAGGCAACTGGGCCACGGATTTAGCCGGCGGTGCAAAATTCGGCTACACGCTAATATCAGTAATCTTGATTTCTAATTTCATGGCCATTTTACTCCAGTACCTTTCCCTTAAACTGGGGATTGTTACCGGCCGCGACTTGGCCCAGGCCTGCCGCGATCATTTTTCCAAACCGGTTACATATTTTCTCTGGACGCTTTGTGAATTGGCCATTGCCGCCTGCGATTTGGCTGAGGTCATCGGTTCTGCGATTGCGCTTAATCTGCTGTTTCATATTCCTTTGATTGTTGGCGTCGTCCTGACCGCCTGCGACGTTTTAATTGTCTTATTGCTGCAAAATAAAGGATTCCGAGTTCTTGAATGCATCGTCGCCAGTTTAATTTTTCTCATTGGCGGCTGTTTTGCTTATGAACTGGCGATATCAAATCCCAACTTTTCCTTAATCATGGCGAACCTTGCGCCTAAAACAGAAATCATCTTTAACCCCGGAATGCTTTACATCGCCATCGGCATCCTCGGGGCGACCGTCATGCCGCACAATCTGTATTTGCATTCCAGTATTGTGCAAACCCGTGCGTACGAAAAAAATGACAAGGGAAAGAGAATGGCGATCCATTTTGCGACCTTTGATTCAACGGCCGCTCTGTTGTGCGCTTTCTTTATCAATGCGGCTATTTTAATTGTGAGCGCTGCCGCTTTTCACGGCACAGGGTATGAAAATGTCGCTGACATTAACGATGCCTATCGGTTGCTTTCACCCGTCTTGGGTGTGCCTATTGCCAGCACGCTTTTTGCCATCGCCTTGTTAGCCTCGGGACAAAATTCAACCTTAACCGGAACCTTGGCCGGACAAATTGTCATGGAAGGTTTTTTACACATCCGGCTTCGTCCCTGGATGCGGCGGATGATCACGCGGTTAATTGCCATTGTTCCGGCAGTCATCGTCGCTGCCTTGTATGGCGAAAAAGGCGTGGGGAACTTGCTCATTCTCAGTCAGGTTATTTTATCTTTGCAGCTTAGTTTCGCCGTTATCCCGCTGGTTTGTTTTACCAGTGATAAAAATAAAATGGGGCGGTTTGTTAACTCAGCGGCGGTAAAAATTCTTAGCTGGACAGTGACGGCAATCATTGTTATTCTTAACGGGTATCTTTTGGTTCAAATAATTCAGAGGTGGTTAAAATAAATTATGTACAAACGTATTTTAATTCCCTTAGATAATTCCCCAACCGATAAGTTTATCTTAGAACATCTACGCCCGTTGGCCCGCATGACTGGCGCGCATTTGATCCTTGTCCACGTGGCCGATGGGTATGCCGCGCGCTACCAAAACCAACTTAATCTGGAAGATTCGGAAGAAATCAAACAGGACCGGCAATACCTTGAGATGCAAAAAGCTGTATTAAGTACCGAAGGCTTTAACGTCACATCCTATTTGACGGGTGGGGAGCCGGCCGACCAAATCCTTTCCATCGCCGAAAAAGAAAAATGCGATTTGATTGCCATGTCGACGCACGGGCACAGATTTTTCAAAGACATTATTTTGGGAAGCGTTGCCAATGATATCCGCCACCGGACCGATATCCCCATTTTAATGATCCGCGCCAGTAACTAATTTAATTAACATTCCCATATTCACAAAATCTAATCAGTAGTATATAATCCTGCTATGCAATTTGATAATGCCATTTCTACCGCCGTTACTCCACTCGAAATCGTCCAGGATTTGACAGCGAGCCTAAAAGATGAATATGATTTGGGAATTTTGTTTGCTACGCACAAAGATGCAGATGTGATTCAGGAAATTATTGCCGGAATCAAACAAAGCTCCTCGATTCGTAATTTACTGGGATGCACGTGCGCGGGAATAATTGGCAGCCAAACGGAAATCGAACACCGCCCGGCCGTTTCTCTTATTACCGCCAAACTTCCTCAGGTTAAAATCACACCGTTTGTTTTAAAGCAAGTACAGCTCGAAAGTTTGCGTGAGAAACAAGAATGGTACGAATTTTTTGAAGTGTATCCAAATGAGAATCCTGTTTTCTTTGCATTTCCCGATCCTTTTCAAATTGACATGAATTATTTCCTGACCGCGATCAATGCGGCTTATCCCAACGCGCCGGTTGTCGGTGGATTGGCGAGCGCTGCCAGCCAGCCCAACGGCAACACACTGATTCTTAATAACGAACTTTTTGAAGAAGGGATCGTTGGCGCCGTGCTAACAGGAAATATCAATGTGGAAACGATTGTTTCTCAAGGCTGCCGCCCGATTGGAGAAACATACATCATCACGAAGGCGCAAGAGAATATCATTCATGAGCTCGCCGGCAAACCTTTTATTGACATACTGCGGAAAATCTTAGACAAGGCGTCAGCCCGTGACAAACTGTTAGCTCAGGAAGCGATTTTCTTGGGCCTAGCCATCAATGAATATAAAGATGTATACAAAAGGGGAGACTTTCTTATTCGGGCCGTTATTGGCCTTGACCCAAATTCGGGCGCCGGAGCCGTTGCCGATTACGTCCGTACCGGACAGACGGTACAATTTCACTTGCGTGATGCACAGACCGCGACCGAGGATTTGACTGAGCTTTTAAAGCTGCAGCAATTAAATAATAAATCTCAGAAGCCGAAGGGGGCGTTGGTATTTTCCTGTAACGGCAGAGGAGAGTATTTATTTAACGAAAAAAATCACGACATCCGCATTATCCAAAATCATCTTGGGCCGGTGCCGGCGGCCGGATTCTTTTGCGCCGGGGAAATCGGCCCCATCGGCGGCAAAAACTTCCTACACGGCTTTACCGACAGCATGGCGTTATTTTATCCCAAACATTGAACTGTTTGTAAATTGATGCTATATTAATATTAGGTGAACATAATGAATGACACAAATCAACAAGTTGCGAAAGAAACAGGAACGCCTCCGGTCAGGATCACACAGGCGGCCATTGACAAACTTAAATCAATGCGCGCCAAGGAAGGGAAAGAGGACTGCGGCCTACGTATTGGCGTTGTCCCCGGAGGTTGTGCAGGGATGTCCTATGACCTTCGCTTTCAGAAAAATCCGTACGAAAATGACACCATTTTTGAACAAGCGGGGATGAAGGTCTTCATTAACCCCGAAAGTTTGGCCCTCCTTAAAGACATCGAGATTGATTACATTGACACCCTCAAAGAAAGCGGCTTCAAATACCGCAATCCCAATGCCAAGTCCAGCTGCGGCTGCGGCACGTCGTTTAGTTAAAGACAACAAGCAATCGTGTTTTTAAATACAAAACGATATTTTTGGCCTTCATTAATTGTGGGGTCTTTTTTATTCCTTCCGAACGCCTTTGCGCAAACGAAAGAATTAATGTCCTTACAAAATGTCATACCTCTTTACAATGTAGAGGGACGGCTCGACCATTTATCTTTTGATTCTAAAAATAACAGGCTGCTTCTAGCCTCTTTTGGGAATAATTCTTTAGAAGTAATTGATTTAAATTTGAATAAACAGATTCAAACGATCAGGGGATTCAAGGAACCTCAAGGGGTAGCTTTTGTCCCTGAATTTAAGAAAGTTTATGTAACGAACGGGGAAAATGGCGAAGTAAGTATCTTGGATTACGATTCTTTTAATACGCTTGGGCATATTAAACTCGGGGAAGATGCCGACAATATTCATTACAACTCGGAAGACAAAAAAGTTTATGTTGGGTGCGGCGAATCTATATTTGCAATTGATGCGCAGACAGACAAGATTGTTGGCCAAGTCAACCTTAACGGCCACCCGGAATCGTTTCAATTGGAAGAAAAAGGCAGCAAGATATTTGTTAATGTCCCCGGTATTCAAAAAATTGTAGTTATTGATAAAGACAAACAACAGATAGTTGATCAATGGCCTTTTAGGGAAGAATGTCGGAATTTTCCTATGGCTATTGATGAGAGCCACCAGCGTTTATTTGTTGGCTGCCGTAATCCCGGGAAGCTAGTTATTTTTGACATTAAAACTGGGCAAGAAATTGCTGCCCTTGACCTCGATGATGATTCAGACGACCTGTTTTATGATTCTATTTCACAAAATATTTATGCATCTTGCGGGGAAGGAGCCATTGATGTCTATAAGCAGGGAAAAGGGAATGATTATCGATTTCTAGCTAAATTGCCAACAGCTTTTGGTGCACGGACATCGTTATTAAACCTTGATTCCCAAAAATTTTTCTTAGCGGTTCCACTTTCTGGAAAACAGCAAGCAGAAATTCGTATTTATAAAGTTAGCAAATAAGATAATCTCGTATTTCAACCCCTGGCAAATGAAAATGCAAAAAACAACAATGTTTAGGGCATTGCAGCACCGCAATTACCGTATTTTTTTCTATGGGCAAAGTATCTCACTCATCGGAACGTGGATGCAGCAAATTGCGTTAAGCTGGATGGTCTACCGCCTGACCGGATCAGCATTACTTTTAGGTGTGGTGGGCTTCAGTGGCCAGATTGCTACCTTGATATTAGCACCACTGGCAGGGGTTATTGCTGACCGGCATCACCGTCATCGCTTGCTTTTGATAACCCAATTTATGGCAATGATCCAAGCAAGTGTTTTAGCTGCCCTGGTATTGACACACAGTATCAAAATTTGGCAGATTATTGTATTAAGCATGCTGTCAGGGGCTATTAACGCCTTTGATATTCCTGTGCGCCAATCTTTTACCGCTGACATGATCAATAATCACGATGATTTAAGTAACGCCATTGCTTTAAATTCGTCGATGGTCAATGCGGCACGTTTGCTCGGCCCTTCCATCGGCGGGTTTTTAATTGCCGCTGTTGGAGAAGGCATTTGTTTTCTATTAAACGCGTTAAGCTATGTCTGTGTAATTATTTCGCTTTTGGTTATGAAGATCCCTAAAAGGGAACTGGGAGGGAACGGCAAAAAGGAAGTGTGGCACGAGTTAAAAGAAGGGTTTCACTATACTTTTGGGTTTATGCCTATCCGGGTTCTTTTATTATTATTAAGTTTGGTCAGCTTAATCACCGGGGGCGTTCAAATTTTGATGCCTGTTTTTGCCCGGGATATTTTTCACGGCGGCGCTAAAATGCTCGGACTGTTGATGGGCTGTTCGGGCGGGGGCGCTTTGATTGGGGCGATATATTTGGCTGGCCGTAAAAGCGTTTTGGGTTTGGGTAAAGTGATTGTCACGGCGTGTTTTTTATTTGGTTTTGGCATGATTGGTTTTGTCATTTCTCTGTCACTTTGGATTTCATTGCCGATGCTGGTAGTTTGCGGTTTTGGCATGATTGTCCAGATGTCAGCGAGTAACATAGCCCTGCAAAGCATGGTCGAAGAGGATAAACGCGGACGGGTCATGAGTTTTTATCTGATGGCGTTTATGGGCATGTCACCTTTTGGCAGTTTGCTTGCGGGAACCCTGGCCCACCATCTGAATGTATCTGTTGTATTTATTGGCGGAGGCATCTGTTTAATTATTAGTGGCACATTATTTGCGTTTCAATTGCCCCGGCTGCGGCAATTGGTGCGGCCAGTTTATATTCAAAAAGGGATTATCACAGAAATTGTTCCTTAATTAGAGACAGAGCTATATTCTCCTATAATTCGCTACGGATTTTATGTTGCGCTGCAAAATAATTTATACTATAATGCGCCTCAAACAGTTACCGAAGTTACCCCATGAGCTTACAAACCGACCAAAATCCTCTTAAAATTGATTTGAGTTCCCAGCCGCTGCCGGGTTCAAAAAAAATCTACAAGCCAGGCAAAGTTTATAAAGATGTTCGTGTGCCTTTTCGGCAAATTGAATTGTCAGCGACAAAAGATTCACGCAATGAAGCCACTGCCAATGAACCGGTCCAACTTTACGACACATCGGGACCATTTACCGACCAGCATGTTTCCATAAATATTGCTAATGGTTTACCGGAGTTACGTAAACATTGGATCCGTTTGCGCCATGATGTTGAGGAACTTCCCGAAGCCACGTCGCAATACCGGCGTGAACGTGAGCAGAGCCCGGAGTTGGAGAGTATCCGTTTCCCTCGCAACATTAAACCTCTGCGTGCTAAATCCGGCAAAAATGTTACGCAAATGCATTACGCCCGCAAAGGAATCATTACTCCTGAAATGGAATTTGTGGCAATCCGTGAAAACTGCGATCCTGAATTTGTCCGCAGTGAAGTTGCCCGCGGCCGTGCGATTATTCCTGTTAATATTAATCATCCTGAAATCGAGCCGATGATCATCGGCCGTAATTTTCTTGTTAAAATTAATGCCAACATCGGCAACTCCGCCATTTCTTCAAGCATTTCAGAAGAAGTAGAGAAAATGACTTGGGCGATTCGTTGGGGCGGTGATACCGTCATGGATTTATCTACTGGTAAAAATATTCATGAAACCAGAGAATGGATTTTACGCAATTCACCGGTGCCCATCGGGACAGTCCCGATTTATCAGGCGCTGGAAAAAGTCGGCGGTAAAGCGGAAGATTTAACCTGGGAAATTTATCGCGACACTTTAATTGAACAAGCCGAGCAGGGCGTCGATTATTTTACCGTTCACGCCGGAGTTTTGCTGCGTTATATTCCGCTCACTGCCAAACGCCTGACCGGAATTGTCTCCCGCGGCGGGTCAATCATCGCCAAATGGTGCTTGTCACACCATAAAGAAAGTTTTCTGTACACACACTATGAAGAAATTTGTGAAATTATGAAACAATACGATGTCAGCTTTTCGTTGGGTGACGGGTTGCGCCCCGGTAGCATTGCTGATGCTAACGATGCCGCACAATTTGCTGAACTGGAGACTTTAGGCGAACTCACTCAAATTGCCTGGAAGCACGACGTGCAAGTGATGATTGAAGGGCCAGGCCATGTTCCGATGCATTTGATTAAGGAAAATATGACTAAGCAGTTGGACCTTTGCAAAGAAGCGCCGTTTTACACATTAGGGCCATTAACAACGGATGTAGCGCCGGGATACGATCACATTACCTCGGCGATTGGCGCAGCCATGATTGGCTGGTACGGGACCGCGTTACTCTGTTATGTTACGCCGAAGGAACATTTGGGTTTACCGAATAAAAAAGATGTTAAAGACGGAATCATTGCGTACAAGATTGCCGCCCATGCCGCGGATCTGGCCAAGGGGCACAAACAGGCACAGATCTGGGATGACGCGCTGTCAAAAGCACGTTTTGAATTCCGTTGGAAAGACCAATTCAATTTAAGCCTTGACCCGGAAACCGCGATTGCCTTCCATGATGAAACGCTTCCTGCTGAGGGGGCAAAATTAGCGCATTTCTGCTCGATGTGCGGCCCGCAATTCTGCTCAATGAAAATTACCCAGGATGTCCGTGAATACGCCAAGGCTAATAATCTAAATATCGACAGCGTCCTCGAAGTTGGTTTAAATCAAAAAGCTTCCGAATTTAAAAAAGACTCCCAGGAAGTCTATTCAAAAATCTAAAATGGACAGACAATACTATTCTCGGCTTACTGACAAAAGCCTCGCTGGCGAATTGCTAACGCAACAGGAGGCAGGAAACATCCTTGAATCTCCTGACATCGAACTTCTGCCGTTGCTTGATGCCGCGTATCAAATCCGCAAAAAATTTTACGGCAAAGAAGTCTCCATCCATATTATCAATAACGGCCAAAATGGCTGGTGCCCGGAAGACTGTCATTACTGTGCGCAAGCGAAATCTTCCACGACGGACATCGAAGAGTATCCGCTTAAATCCGATGCTGAATTTTTAGCCGAAGCAAAAGCGGCGTATGAAAAAGGCGCGTTCCGTTATTGTATGGTATTTGCCGGACGGGGACCGACCAATCAGCGCATCGAACATTTGGCCCGATTGATTAAGGAAATCAAATCACAATATCCCATTCAAGTTTGTGTTTCGACAGGATTGCTGAATGAAGAGAAGGCAAAAGTGTTAAAAGAGGCAGGGCTGGATCGGCTCAACCACAACCTCAATACATCGGAAAGCCATTATCCCAAAATTTGCACCACACATACTTTTCAAGACAGGTTAAATACACTTCAATCAGCACGCACCGCGGGGATTAAACTCTGTTCCGGTATTATTGTCGGGATGGGGGAGGCAGTCAAAGATATTATGGAAGTCGCATTCACATTGCGAGAACTCAAGGTCGAATCTATTCCGGTAAATCTTTTCATTCCGGTTAAAGGAAATACACTGACCGATAATCCAAGCCTTACGCCAGAATTTTCGCTGCGGGTTTTGTGCCTGTTCCGATTCTTGAACCCATCGGCTGAAATTCGCGTTGCCGCCGGCCGTGAACTCCATTTGCGCAGTATGGAAGTTATGGCGCTTTATCCAGCCAATTCTTTATTTTTGGGCGGGTACCTTAATGTGAGCGGTGAAGAATGCGCCCGAACCTTGCAAATGATTCGCGATGCCGGTTTTACCATTAACTCCGAGATCCCCTTGGATGCAGTTCTTGCCCAAACAACTGCTGATATCCGCCGCTCAACTGACAAAAATCTTAATAACCATATTGTTATGAAAGATATCCGCGATTTACGTCCTCACCTGCCCGCAGCAAAGTAACCTCAAATTCCAGATGTTTCAGAAATAATAAAAATTTTTCTATTGATATTAACGGCAATAGTGTTATATTAAATTTTATACGCTAAAAGTCAAAAATACGAGTTGATGTATGACCACCGATACAAAAGCAGCAGAAACCTCCAGTACAAAATCCATTTTAAAATTTAAAGTTCAACGTTTTGAACTGCTCATGGATGCTGGTTTTGGCGCACAGAAATCAGGTGACATCCTGATCCGTGCCTTTGCCAATACAGGCCGTTCTGTTTTTATTGAACCGATGTTCCCTGCTGAAATCAGCCCGACACCCAGAACTCCGCCGGCGCTTTCCGGAGTTATTATTCGCGTTGCCGAATTTGACCTCAAAGATATCGGGAACAATACTGATATTATCCTTGCCCAGCATGAAGTCGTCTTGAACAGGCGTTTAGATGATAAGGAATACAATCCAGCCTGCCGTGTTTTGCTTGATTTCGCCGATAAAAAATTGAACGAGGAAGCTTATGAAAATGTTCTCAAGCGCTGCGCCCAACTGAATATTAAGGTATATCCTTTTGAGATGTCCGCTGATGCCCAAGCTGCTATTCGAGTCTTGTCCGGCAAAGGAAAGAATATGTATTACATTGGTATCCTCAGTGCTTTGTACAATGTAGATGAAGAAGCTGTTATCACCGAGATTAAGAATACCTTCGGGGTAAAGTTAAACCCGCAAATTTTGCAAGCGAACATCGATATTTTCCATTTGGGCCATCGAGATGGGAAAAGTTTTTTTGATTTTTCATATTTTATTAAAAACATGGCCGTTACCGCCAAAGAAAAAATTTTGATCGATGGCAATTCGGCGTTAACGATGGGGTTGATTGATGCGGGGATCAAAATGTATTCAGGATATCCGATTACACCAGCGTCATCGATCATGCACACTTTAGCCAAAGAGTTGCCCTCGTACGGCGGAATGGTACACCAAGCGGAAGATGAAATTTCCGCCATTGGTGCAGCCATCGGCGCGTATTACGGTGGAATGCCCGCGGCAACAGGGACGTCAGGCCCCGGAGTTTCTTTAAAACAGGAATTTATTAGTTACGCGTCAGCAGCCGAAGCTTCCGTTATTATCATTGATGTCCAGCGTTCAGGGCCATCAACGGGAATGCCGACGCGCACCGAGCAATCTGACCTTTTGCCGGTCATTTTTGGTGCCCACGGCGATTACACAAAAATTGTTATCAGTGTCGGCAATATTCAAGACTGTTTTTACGCGCCGGCTTTAGCCCGCTACCTGACGGAAAAATTAAAAATGCCTGTTTTTATTATGAGCGATTTTATGATGGCTAACAGTTACAAAGTTATTGAAAAGCCTATTCTCAGTCAAATGGACAACGTCGATGACATCAAGGACCACATTTTTAAACATTTTTGGATTAACCGCCTTCCGGATAAAATTGAGCATGTCAGAGAAGAACAAGCCTTACCCGGGACTCCCGGTCACCGGCGGATGCTAACCGGATTGAACACGGGCGCTGATGGAATAGTTAATTATTTTTCATTTTCTAATCAGCGTTCACATGTTGTCCGCAATAACAAAGTCCATCTCATACGTAAAGCTTTAAAACATCCGGAAATGTTTGGAAAAGTTAACGATAAAACCGGTGGAGACGTTTTAGTGGTTGGCTGGGGAAGCGCGCGTGGTGTCATTGCTGAAGCCGTTCATTCCTGTCAAGACCAGGGGTTGCAAGTCGGAGGGATGTGCTTTAGGATTGTTTATCCTCTGCCGTTAAAACTTAATGATATTTTTGAAAAGTTTAAATATGTCGTCACTGTTGAACTTTCCTACGGGGATGCAATGAAGCGCCCGGCTTTAGCAATGCTTTTACGTTCGGAAACGCGCTGCGACGTACAATCGATTGTCTGCCGGGCAACAGGCCGGCCCATCGCCCCGCAGTTTATTGTGGCACGCGTTAAACAACTTTTGGAAAAAGGTTTAGAAGGCCTAGATTACAGCGAGATAAATTAAGGAGATTTCATGGCCACCGAAGTTCAACAACAATCACCTTCAAATCAACCCTTAACCGTTAAGGACCTTAACACCGAACACCCGCGTTGGTGCGTCGGCTGCGGTGATTTCAGCATTATCATGGGCCTTAAAAGGTTTATTGTCGACAAAGAGTTGCTGCAGCATAATGTCGTCAACGTTTCAGGCATTGGTTGTTCGGGGCGCGCGCCATATTACATCAACACCTACGGAATTCATTCCCTGCACGGCCGTCCGATCCCGATTGCCACCGGGCTTGCTTTGGCGAGGCCAGATCTTAACGTCTTTATTCATTCAGGTGATGGCGATGCCTTAAGTATCGGCGGAAACCACCTCATCCACGGCGTTAACAAAAATTTTAATTGTACTTTCATTATGTATGACAATGAAATGTACGCTTTAACGAAGAATCAAACATCACCGACGACTCGTAAAGACCATAAGACCATGACACAACCCACAGGAAGTTACTTGGACCCGATTTATCCCGTCCGCATGGTTGTTGGGTTAGGTGGATCGTTTGTTGCCAGTACCGCGGACTGGATGCAAGACCATTTAATAGCAACCATAAAAGCAGCTTTTGACCATAAAGGATTTTCGTTCGTCCATGTTTCGCAGCGCTGCCCGCACTTTGACCCGGATAATTTTGACCATAAAAGTTCAGCCTGGTTTTCTTTCTTAACCCATGAAAAAGGTATTCCGCCGGATAAGCGGATTGCCGACAAGACAGAAGTCGTTGTCCATGACCCGACGGACCGGGATGCGGCTTTTAAATACGCCAACAGCGACCACCATTATTTCGGATTATTCTACTGCAATCCCGACAAACCACGTTACGACCAGATCCTCCACAACCTAAAAGATCAAAGCAAGAAAAAAGACCGCGCGTCAATTCTTGATGACTTCAAAATCTAATTCCAGTACTACCGAAAAAATTATTATCATTGGTTCCGGGCCCGCGGCTCATACGGCCGCCATTTATGCCGGCCGAGCCAAACTTGAACCTTTGATGTACGAAGGGCTCGTTGCCGCCGGTGTCGCCGCTGGAGGGCAGCTCACCACCACCACCGAAGTTGAAAATTTTCCCGGCTTTCCCGATGGAATTCAAGGGCCGGAACTCATGAATCGCATGCGCGAGCAATCGATTAAGTGCGGGTGCCGTATTAAAACCTTGACTGTTGATAAAGTCGATCTTTCGTCACGCCCGTTTAAAATAACCACTGGTTCGGAAACCATCGAAACCAAAGTAATTATCATTTCTACCGGCGCAACTGCCAAACGCCTCGGGATTAACGGTGAAAAGGAACTTTGGCAGCGAGGCATTTCAGCTTGCGCTGTCTGCGACGGCGCATTACCAATTTTTCGCAATAAAGTCTTGGTCGTTATTGGTGGTGGCGACAGTGCGGTTGAAGAATCTACGTTTCTCACAAAATATGCCAGCAAAGTTTGCCTTGTGCACCGTCGGAACCAGCTTCGTGCGTCAAAAGTCATGCAGGACAGGCTATTTGCCAATAAAAAAATTGAAATGATTTGGGATTCAGAAGTAATTGAATGCATCGGCAGCCAGGCACTCACGGCTGTTAAAATTAAAAATTTAAAAACCAACCAGCAAACGACTCTCGAATGTGGCGGATTATTCTACGCCATTGGGCATACGCCCAACACCGCTTTCCTTAACGGACAGATTGAATTAGATGAGGCCGGCTACATCAAAACTAAACCGGGGACAACCAAGACAAACGTTGACGGTGTCTTTGCCTGCGGCGACGTTCAGGACAAAGTTTACCGCCAAGCCGTAACTGCCGCCGGTACCGGCTGCATGGCCGCCCTCGAAGCTGAAAAGTATTTGGAAACCCTTCCGCACTAATCCCTTCCTTTGCAGTATTGAATTAAAAATACAAATATGTTACTATGGCATACCTTATTATGAATATCCCTGAACAAGTACCAGCTATTAATAAATCAGAATCCTGGAAGATGTTTAATGACATCTCACCGCAATACGACTTTTTAAACCATCTGCTGTCGTTGGGCTTGGACATGAAATGGCGCAAAAGATTGACGCAATTGGCGCCGCAAAAAGAAAATTTGAGTGTTTTGGATCTGGCAACCGGTACCGCCGACTTACTTATTTCATTCGTTAAAAATAACCCGCGTTTAAAAGAGGGCTACGGAATTGACCTGGCCTATAAAATGCTCAAGCTTGGCCGACGGAAGATAGAACAGCTGGGATTATCTGACTGCCTTAAACTTTCTGAAGGGGATATCACTAAAATCAATTTCCCGGAAAAATCATTTGATGTTGTGAGCATTGCCTTCGGCATCCGTAATGTGGAGAATCCGGCCAATGTTTTAAGCGAAATGTACCGTGTGTTGAAACAGGATGGACGGGCATTGATTCTTGAATTTTCCCTTCCGGCAAATCCAGTTATCCGAAAATTCCATCTGTTTTATCTGCGGAAAGTTGTTCCGGTTGTCGGAGGGATTTTAAGCGGCAATCACCGCGCCTACAAATACCTTAATGAAACAATCGAAGCATTCCCGTATGGGAAAAAATTTTGCGGCTTTTTGGAAAAAGCGGGGTTTACCAATGTTAAAGCCCATCCATTATTTTACGGTATTGCCACAATTTATCAGGGAGACAAGAAAGAATGATCACGCTTTTTCGTACTGAAAAACGCTATGGTTTAGATGAGATTAAGGATGCGGTGGCAAAGCAAATCCAGAAACTGCCGCAAATGATTTCAACTATTGGCACATCGACAAAAATATTCCGCTACGAATTCCCGTGTGAAAACTTAGATATCCTTGCTTGGCTGCACAATCAAGCCATTGACAGTAAATTTTACTGGTCCGACAGAGAAAATGCATTTGAGATCGGAGGGGTAGGTACCGCGGACTGCTTGACTTCTTCTGAGAAGTTCGGGTATGAAAAAATATTAAACGACATTGAAGACAGGCTCTCTGCTGATAACCCCCGATTGCGTTATTACGGTGGTTTTAGTTTCCATAAACCGGCCGCCGGTAAAAAATGGGATTCCTTTGGGCACCATTTTTTTCTTGTCCCGGAATTTGAGATATACAAGAAGCACAAAGAAATTTTGTTTGCCTTTAATGTCGCCCTCAAAAATATCAGCGAGGAGAATATTCAAAAAACTGTAAACACGCTGCAAAGCATTGATTTTTCCACAGAAACATCTTACCGTAAAGTCCCACAAATTAAAGTGCGCCGGGATTATCCTTCCCATGAGGAATGGAAAACATTGTTTGATAAAGTTTTGGCTGACAAGACCCGGCAAGGCATTGAAAAAATTGTCCTGGCACGGCAGTCGGTATTTGAGTTTGACGTCAATATCCGTCCCAGCGCACTAATAAAACATTTAAAAAACCAGACACCCGGATGCTACCATTTCTGTTTGCAAACGCAAAACTACAATGCATTTTTGGGAGCAACTCCCGAGCGTTTGTTCAGGCGGCAAGGACAAATCATTGAAAGCGAGGCCTTGGCCGGAACTGCCCAACGTGGAAAAAATGAGGACGAGGAACTGGCCATGGAACATGACCTTATTCATTCGCCCAAAACAAAACTGGAACACCATTTTGTCGTTGAAGCCATCAAAAAATCTTTAGGCAATCTTTGTTCCGGGATTAAATTTGAACAAGATTCAAGTATTTTAAAATTAAAAGAAGGCCAGCACCTTATCACACGGTTTAAAGGGCATTTGAAGTCCTCCGTGACCAACGATCAAATTTTAACTCAATTGCATCCGACACCGGCAGTGGCCGGCTCTCCCAGAGAGGCAAGTATTCAAATGATCGAACGATTAGAACCATTTGAACGCGGCTGGTACGCGGCGCCGATTGGTTATGTCGGCTATGATGAGGTTGAATTCGCGGTTGGTATCCGGTCCGGCCTGGTCCACGACAATACATTGTCTTTGTATGCCGGGGCGGGCATTGTTGACGGCTCACAGGCCAATGCGGAATGGAATGAGATCGAAAGCAAAATCAGCCGCTTTATGAAAGTTTTTACGCCATGAAATTTTCAACTATTAATCAACTGTGGGCTGATTTAATGGTTAAGGAATTAGTCCGTAACGGTGTAAACTATTTTTGTGTATCCCCGGGCTCACGCTCAGCGCCGTTAACAATCGCCGTTGCGAACAATAAAAGGGCAAAAAGTTTTGTTCATTTTGACGAAAGAGGAAGTGCCTTCTATGCCCTTGGGATTGCAGCAGCAATCAGTCAGCCGGTCTGTGTCTTAACGACGTCGGGGACAGCGGCCGCGAACCTTTTTCCGGCCATTATTGAAGCATCAAAGAAAAAATTACCGTTGATCGTTCTTACCGCTGACCGGCCACCGGAATTACGGCATACCGGAGCGAACCAAACCATTGACCAGGTAAAGATTTTCGGCGATTACGTCCGTTGGTATTTTGACCTGCCGACGCCAACAACGGAAATCCCCGCTGAGTTTGTCCTTACTACCGTTGACCAAGCGCTTCACCGCAGCCAGGGGGAATTAAAAGGCCCTGTCCACATCAATTGCATGTACCGAGAACCGCTTGTTTCTCTTGGTGGCAAAATAAATCTTACGGAGTATGTAAAAAGCATTCGGAGTTGGCTAAAAGGAACGCGCCCTTTTACGCAATACGTGCGGCCACGGATAAAATTACCAGAAGAGCAAATTCAAGATGTCGTTGGTGCCATCAATAAAATTAAATCCGGAATCATTGTCGCCGGTAAATTAGCAACAAAACAAGACAGGGAGGGAGCACTAAGATTATCTGAAAAGTTAAATTGGCCAATTTTTCCGGATGTTACCTCGGGCCTACGCCTTGGCTGCGACCATAAAAATGTTATTGCTTATTTTGACCAGCTGCTTTTGTCTGGGAATATTCTTAAACGTTTAAAATGTGACAGTGTAATTCATTTGGGTGGACGGATAACCTCTAAACGCTGGTATCAGTATGTTGAAAAAAATAAGCCAGCAAATTATATTATGGCACTCAATCATCCTTTGCGTAATGACCCTCTGCATGGCGTGACGTTGCGTGTTCAGTCGAGTGTTGCGGAATTCTGCCAAACGCTAATTCCCCAGCTGCGGAAACAACATTCTAAAAATATTTTAAATTACCTGCAAGCGGCAAATAATAAAGCAGCTGCACGAATTGAAAAATTATTAAAAAACACAGATCAGCTGAAAGAATTTTCAGTTGCCCGATTAATTACGCAACATATTCCTAAGGACAGTGCGCTATTTATTTCAAACAGTTTACCGATTAGAGAAATTGATATGTACGGGGATGCTGCGGGCGAAAGTGTGACGGTTGCCGCTAATCGGGGGGCCAGCGGCATTGACGGCATTATTGCATCGGCAGCCGGTTTCGCCCAAGGCAGCAATAAAGCAACAACCCTGCTCATCGGCGATTTGGCATTCTTGCACGACTTAAACTCGTTGGCGCTATTGCGCACACTTTATAAACCCTTTGTTGTGGTGGTGTTAAATAATAACGGTGGAGGAATCTTTGAATTCCTACCGGTTGCGAAAATTAAAAACGCCTTCGAAAAATATTTTGCCACGCCGCAAGACTTTCAATGCCGCCATGCCGCGCAACTTTTTGGGCTAAATTATTCGTTGCCACGCTCGCAAAGTGAGTTTATCATTGCCTACCGCCAAGCCTTCCAGAAACCCGGATCCACAATCATTGAAGTCCAAACTTCCCGCAAAGAAATTGTACAAATTTCTCAGCAATTTCAAAAAGCTTTACGTTAAGTTTAAGGATAATTTTCTTGATGGAAAGAAATTAGTAGGGAAAACTTACTAAAAATGAGGGTGGTTCAGCCGCCGTAGGAGATGACTCCGTTAGGCCTGGAACTTTGCCTATGCGTTAAAAATTTTTTGTTTTCCGCACAGTCCCGAACGTTTAGTTCGAGAGTCCTTACCTTTCGGTAAGTTTGCCTTCCATCTGGGGAAGATGGAATCCACCTTCATGGATTTTTCTCAATTTAAGTATAACATACATATTAGTATAAATACAAATTTTACTCCTAGTCGAGCAGTGTATAACTAACCATTTTTCAATTAGTTATGAAAGCTGCCTGGCATAAAACATCTAATCTTTATAACTGGTTGGAATAAGATAGGTTATAAAATATAAATTTAAAAAAATTAAATAAAACTTTTTTGTCTTTGCAGGTGCTTGTGAAGCTGACAATAGAAAGCGTTTTTACATTTTAAGATCAATTTGAAAAATTTTAGCTTCGCACCCTTGACTTCAAGTGAAAGTATGTTATATTTTGAATTGGTTCACAAAATTGCTCTTTAAAAGATTGACGAAAAGGTAAACCAATTGAAAGATTGGGGCACAAAGCTTTAGAGCCTAAATCCTGTAAAGGACAAGGTTGTCAGCTGCCGAAAAGTATTAAAATAGCAACATGCAGCCCATTCTTTCAACGAATGGGCTTTTTTATTTGGAGAAACAATGAAAAGACAAACAAAACAACTTATTCTCACGCTTCTGATTACAAGTTTCAGCTTTATTATCAACCCAAAAGCACACGCATTCTCTTCAGGTATTATGAATTTCCCAATGAAAAATATAACGATGGCAAGTGTTCCGAAAGTGTCGGAATTCCAATTGGCAAAAGCAAAGGGAGGCAATGATGCAAGCAAGGGACAAAAAGCCAAGAGGACTCCATTTCATGCCAATATAGTTAAAAAAGGAAATGACACTGGCGGTGGTAGCTATGTTGGATTCCCAAAATCGAATGTAAAAAAATATACTAAACATATCAAAGCAAACTAGATTTATTCTGAAGCAGAAGCCACGGCTGCTTCAGACAAAAATTAAGTAAAAAGCCTTCTCGGCACCAGGAAACGTTCTGGTGCTCCTCCCAATAGCCGGTGGAAGATTGAGGGAAGATTAAAGCAATCTTCCACCGGAACCTTTCAACCCAAATAACTTAAACTTGTTGTATTGCTTTAAATTGACATTCCCTTTACGCTAGTATAAAATTGTGGAGCTTTTTATCCGGCTTTGCAGACGGACATACTTTTAATTCAAATGCAAAATATTTTAGCCAAGGACGATTTTATGACGAAAAAAAATAAAACGGCAACAAGCACCAACGGAACCAAATCCCGTTGGGTAGACGTACAGAAGTTTACCGATGTTAAATATCAAAAAACAGACGGGGTTGCAAAAATAACGATTAACCGCCCCGAGAGGCGCAATGCATTCCGACCGCTTACCGTCTTGGAAATGTCCCAAGCCATGGATGATGCGCGTAATGATCCCAAAATCGGCGTTATTATTCTTACAGGAGAAGGGAAAGAAGCTTTTTGCTCCGGTGGTGACCAAAAAATCCGCGGTGACGCCGGATACAAAGACAATCACGGCGTGGAACGGCTTAATGTTCTTGACCTTCAGCGCCAAATCCGCAGCTGCCCTAAACCCGTCATTGCCATGGTTGCTGGTTACGCCGTTGGCGGCGGGCAAATTCTTCAAATGCTCTGCGATTTATCCATTGCGGCGGATAACGCGATCTTTGGCCAAACTGGACCGAAAGTTGGATCTTTTGATGGTGGTTACGGCGCCAGTTACATGGCCCGGATTGTCGGCCAGAAAAAAGCCCGTGAAATTTGGTTTTTATGCCGCCAGTACAATGCTCAACAAGCTTTAGAAATGGGATTAGTCAATGCCGTTGTACCTTATGAGCGATTAGAGGAAGAAACCATTCGTTGGTGCCGCGAAATTTTGGCGAACTCACCGATTGCTATTCGTTGTTTGAAAGCCGCGCTCAACGCGGATTGCGATGGCCAAGCCGGCTTACAGGAACTCGCTGGTAACGCCACGATGTTATTTTACATGACCGAAGAAGGGCAGGAAGGGCGTAATGCGTTTGTTGAAAAACGCAAACCTGACTTCTCAAAGTTTCCGAAGAGACCGTAACCCTGCATGTCCAAATCCAAATTACAAATTTGGCTGCTGGCCTTCCGACCGAAAACACTCACTGCCGCCATCGGCCCGGTTCTTATGGGCACAGCCATGGCCTTCGGTGACGGAATTCAGCATTTCCCCACCGCGTTCTTATGCCTTCTAGGAGCACTCACAGCACAAATAGGGACAAACCTTGCCAACGATTATTTTGATTTCAAACATGGTGTTGACACTTCCGAACGCCTCGGCCCGGTGCGCGTCACACAAGCCGGATTGCTTAAACCTTATGAAGTCTTAATTGGTTTTATCCTCACCTTTTGTTTATCGGCGTACATTTCATATTTTTTAATTAAGCGGGGCGGCACACCGATTACCATCATTGCCGTTGCCGCTATCCTCTCCGGAATTTTTTATACGGCTGGGCCCAGGCCGTTAGGATACCTCGGGCTGGGTGATTTTTTTGTATTCATTTTTTTTGGGCCGGTCGCCGTTGCCGGAACGTATTATGCGCAATCATTAGAGATTAATCCGGCAGTGATCCTCGCCGGGATTCCTCCGGGGCTGATTTCAGTTGCCATATTGTGCACAAACAATTTACGGGATATCGAGAGCGACCGCAAAACAGGGAAGCATACATTGGCGGTGCGCTTTGGCCGTTCATTCGCACAAACTGAATATCTTTTTTGTATTCTAGGCGCCGCGATCAGCCCAATTTTTTTGTATTTGTACATGGATGACCATGCACCGATTTTATTTTCTTCTGTCATCAGCATTATGGCCATCCCGGCTTTTAAAGCAATCCTAAATCAGCCCGAGGGACCGGCATTAAACGAAGCACTCGCGTTTACCGGAAAACTCCTTTTGGTCTTCAGCGTTTTATTTTCAATCGGCTGGATATTATGAAACTATCCGGCTTCGAACTCTACCGTTATGAACTTCCTTTTGTAAACCCGGTTTATATCCACGGCCATGCCCTTAATACACGTTGCGGAATTATTATCCATTTAACCTCGGATGAAGGGAAGGAAGGCTTGGGCGAAACAGCTCCTCTGCCTTTCCGCAGCGAAGAAGATTTCGAAACAGCTGTTAAGCAGTTAAAAATTTTGCATAAAAAATTTTTTGGTGCGTTCCTTCCTAGCGGCATAGAAAAATTAACAGGCATTTTTGGCTCGTGGCTGGACAGTTACCATCTAGCCCCATCGGTTCGATTTGGATTTGAAATGGCCGTGCTTAATTTAATTGCTGACACTAAACATAAACAACTCAATCATCTTTTAAGCCATAACACGTCCGATCAAGTAAACTTAACCGGATTGTTATCCGGAACAAAAGATCAAGTTAGAGTTCAGGTCGAGAAACTTTTTAAAGAAGGATTCCGTTCATTTAAGCTAAAGGTCGGCCCGAATATTCCTGAAGAAGTTGAAAAAGTGCGCATGATTAATGAAATCACCGCCGGCAAGGCACTTTTGCACATTGATGCAAATCAGGCATGGACAATAAATCAGGCAGTAGAATTCGGCAATGAAGCAGGCTTGGCATCGGTCGAATATATTGAAGAGCCGTTTAAAGAAACGCAAAAAACTTCAGACTTTTTTATGAAAACAACTATTCCCGTGGCGCTCGATGAATCGTTAACGCGACTTTCTTTAAAGGAAATGAGCGCCTTGCAGGGGATGGATATCCTCGTGTTAAAGCCAACAATTTTAGGCGGCGTTGAGAAAATCTGGAAATTGATCAATGACGCGCACCGGCTCGGTATCAGCACCATTATAAGTTCGAGTTTCGAATCAAGCATCGGTTTGTTGGCTTTGGGGAATTTAGCCAGCTACGCATCGCAGCACAGTTTTGCCGGGCTTGATACGTTAAAATATTTCAAGGAAGATTTGCTGCGCAATCCATTGATTATTAAAAACGGCAAACTCGACATCCATAACCGCTCCATTCACATGGCGGATGTTCATAAAGAAAAACTGACCAAGATCCCCTCATGAGTGTCATTCAATGTCCGGTCCAAATCAATGCCGAAGTTTTAGGCGATAATCCCGCTATTATTTCAGCCGGGCAGACTTTAAGTTATCAGGCATTCCACAAGGCAGTGAGCGATGCTGTCAATCGTTTTCGGAACATTGGTATTAATTATCAGGATCGGGTGGTAATTCTTGATTTCCCTAGTATTAAATACATTATTTCTTTAATTGCGCTGTGGCGTATCGGAGCGGTAGCCTGCCCGGTGAGTACACGGTTACCATTTATTACCCTGCAAGAACATTTGATAAATATTAAAGCAAAGTATCTTATAACTTCCTTGAAGGAAGTGTTGGGATATGAAAATTTGTCTTGCCGGCTCGTTGATTTGGATTATTTCATCAGAAACACAAACCCACCAATAGAAAAACCTGAACAAAACACCTATCCATTAAATCAGATTGCAACAATCCTCTTAACGTCAGGAAGCAGCGCCAAACCCAAAGCCGTTGCCCACACTTTCCGTAATCATATTTTTAACGCTAAAGGGGCAAACGAACATATTCTCATTCAAATCAAAGATCGCTGGTTATTGTCTTTGCCGCTTTACCACGTCGGTGGGCTAAGTATTATTTTTCGCATCTTAATTGCCGGGGGGACAATTGTGATTCCAGCCGCCAATGAGGAAATAGCCGCCAGTATCATCCAAAACGATATCACTCACGTTTCAGTTGTTTCAACACAACTTTTTAGAATCCTACAAAATTTTCATCTTGGTTCAATCAAAAAATTAAAATCAATCTTGGTTGGAGGCAGTGCGGTATCGGATGTCTTTATTCAAAGGGCTGTTGACAATAATTTACCGATTTATTTGACGTACGGATTAACTGAAATGTCTTCACAAGTTGCAACCTCTGATAAAATATTAAAAGTTTCGGATAAAAAAAAGCTAAAGGTGCTTAACTACCGTGACGTATCGATTTCAAACGACTCTGAAATTCTCGTTAAAGGAGACACATTGTGCAAAGGCTACCTTGAAGAAAATTTAATAAATTTACCGCTGGATACAGCAGGCTGGTTTCACACAAAGGATTTGGGGCGGTTATCTCCGGATGGTTTTCTGGAAATTATCGGCCGGAAAGATAACATGTTTATTTCAGGAGGGGAAAATATTCAGCCAGAGGAAATTGAAGAATGCCTTCAGCAATTTAAAGGTGTCCGGCAAGCGATTGTCGTTCCGATCGTCAGTGAAGAGTTTGGCCAGCGGCCAGTGGCTTTTATTCAAGTTGAGCAACAAGAAAAAGTAACCACTGAAAAATTACGTACCCATTTGAAAATACGCCTGCCAAGTTTTAAAATCCCCGATACTTTTATTGCCTGGCCTGAAAGTTTAAAAGAGGAAGATGTGAAGGTTAACCGCTTACACCTCATTCATCTCGCCCAAGAAAAACTTACACAACTACAAATTATTTCTTAGCCCTAACGGTTGGATGATCCTGGTCGTACAACGCTTTAATCTTTATGCGGAAATCAGAAGGTAAGGGGATTTTCTTTCTAGTTTTCTTGTCAATGGTAACATGAACGGTCTTTGCAGTTCCCACGAGCTCATTTTTCGCGCTTAAAATTTGGTAAGCAAAAGTAAAAGAGGTTGTGCCGATACTTTCAACGGTAACTTGAATATCAATCACGTCAGCAACAAATAAAGGGAGTTTGTAATCGGATTCAACATGAACGATTGGTAAAAAATAATCTTTTTTACGGATCAATTCAGCAAAACCAAAGCCGATATGCTCCAGAAGTGACTCGTAAGCATCGTGAACGTAGCGCAATTGATGGCTAAAGAACAATATTCCTGCGGCATCGGTTTCGTGAAGTTTAATTTTATGCTGATATGTATACATAAACTAATTACTTTTCGACTCCTAATTGAGATTCATTATAACATAGCCGCATCTATTAACAATTTTAAATTAGGGATTTAAGGAAGCGTTTTCCTGATTGTGTGTCGATCCCCTTGCTTTTTAGGGTTCATAGTATATACTTTCATTATATAAGAATTTATCGATCTTTTGAGAAGT
>CAZVZR010000021.1:0-26922 GCA_964630825.1 uncultured Planctomycetales bacterium
CCCCGTGGTTGAACAATTAGTGTTCCCATAATTATCAGTATGGCAATTTGTGTTGTAACGCTGGGTTTGAGAAGATTGTTGAAGAAAACGCATCTGTTGCTGCATTTGTTGTTGGTTCTCCAGGTCTTTTTGACGGTTTCTCTCTTCCATATTTTTAAGGACGCTATATAACTGCTGTTGTCGCTGTTGTTCCAGAATGGCTTCTTGTTGTTGAGCTTGTTGTTCTAAGTATTGCTGTTGCATACGCAGGGTTTGTTGCTGTGCAGCAATATCACATTGCAGGCTAACTTCTTCCGAATCAATTGCACCAAAAGAGTAAAGCTTCTGAAATTCTGCACATTTATCAGCCCAAACATTTTCGGAGTATCCTAAATATTTATTATCTTTAAAATATAAATTAATACCGCCATTACGATAGCAATCTTTACACATTCTAAAATTTAACCCGTAAACATCTTCTTTAATATCGTTTTTAGATGTTTGGACATAACCCAATTTTTCTATAACTTCTTCAGAGGATATCCCTATGGGAAGGGATTTTATTATATCAATCCCAACCAATACACGTTCGTATTCGTCTTGCATGGCCTTATATTTTTCCATTTCTATCTGTGCAGCATACGGGTCCGTCATTGCACATCCGCTCAATAAAAAGCAAATCAGAATTAAATAGAAACGGTTCATAATCATCCGCCTTTCGTTTGTGCCCCCAAATAAAAAAAGGGGCAAGCATTTTTAAGCCTAACGCCCAACGTCTAAGTAAAAGCGAAAGACCGCCTGCCCCGGCTTTTGCCGGGACACAGTCCTTTCCTCTCACAAGTTAGTTCTTATTAGGAAAAGCTATGTTCCTAAGTAATAAGTTTTAGTTGATATTTAGTAATATCCTTTGATGATTTTAAGCAGTTTAATATTGCCCCTAATAAATTGTTTGTTATTTTTCCTTTAAGTTCTAAATTGTTTGAACGAAAGTGTTCTGTTAATACATCACTATACGTGTATTCTTCTATTGTACTAAAAAGTATCCAGGTTTTATCAATAAAGAAATCTGATTTTGCCTCTATGGTGAAATAACTTTCTGAGTTGTCGTGATGACACCCTGAAGCAGCATTTCTTCTTCTTTGTTTTGTGGTGGTTAAGCAGAACAGGCATGTGCTAGATTTGTTGGGGGCGTTTAGGAGGAGTAAAAGTTTTGGGCTAATGGAGCCATCTTCAAACTTATGCCGTGCTGAATAAAATACCTCACCTTGCTCCATAAAGTAATTCTCTAAGGTCTTCAATATCTGAAACTTTGTCCCTATATTCTTCTAGGGAAATCGTTCCGGGGGTTCCATCTAATGCTAACTCGAAAGAGATTTCTTTTCGTTCTCCTTTAGTTTCTATGGTTTTTTGCCACGGTTGATTCTTAAGGTGGGAAATCTCACTCATGTCTTCTGCGTTCGCTTCTTGAAATATAAAAGCGATATCTCGCATGATTTTTAATTCTCTCTCGGTAAAATGTGTAGAATCAAAAGCGCATTTTCCTTTAACATCTTCACGTTTATGTAATTTTGACACGGCGATTTTTTCTTTAAAATCTTTCTTGGGTTCTTTTAACTCGAAATAAACCTCAACGGGAACTGGCCCCCATTTCCAAGCAAAGTAATGAGAACTGGTGATGGATTTGCCGGTTTCCTGAAAATGTTTAAAGTCCGCAAAATATAACAATTTACAAAGTTTTGTAATCCCACAGTGCTTAGTATTTTTAGTGAAATAGATTATGAGATTGAGAAGTTTAACTCGGCTATGGTTAACGGGAGAGAGACTTTCTATTTCCATGACAGTTACCTCTAATGATTTCTGATTTAAGTATAGCATATCATAGGAGACTTCTGTCTGATAAAATTTCTGAGGAAAATTAAATTTAACATTGAATTTAAGAGTGTCCAAAAAGTGTCCAAGTTTGGTTTAATTTGGTTAAAGTTCGTTAAAGTTGGTAGGAATAAAAAAGCTGCCGTTCTCGATGACAGTTTGTGTATTGTGTATCATTTCAAATGGTTACAAAAATTGCCGGAATGGCAACCCCATACAAGTGCGCTAGCCAACTGCGCTACGCCCCGTCAATGAACACATCAATTATGGAACACAACGTGTGACATAATTGATAAGTGTGAGTTGACCCCCTCTGTTTCGTTTTGCCAATCGTATAAGCCGAAGCAAAACGATAGGAGCCAATAGCTGTCTATGTAATAGGCGGTAGTATGACTAGCATACTTAAATTCTGGTTAATTATATTACAACTTTCGGCAGGGTCAAAGTAAATAAACAAATCATTAAAATGGCAAGAAGCGCGGGATGATTTTTGGGATATTGTTAAGATGCCGATTTTTTAATAACAAGAATCATAAACATACACGGCACCAGCCCCACCATTCCCGGCCTCATCTTTAAGGTAAGCCCCGACAGCTACAGTGCTGCCGGAAACAGAAAGATGCGTCCCGAAAAGCGTGGTATTCTCAGGATCAGAAGGCAGGAGCTTGAATAGTTGCGTCCAATTCCCTTGGCCTAGCCTTAGAAAAGCATAGGCTGATCCCTGTGCGGCTCCATTCGGCGACCTTTGATTACCGACGACCAAAAGATTTCCATCCAGGCTTACTTGCTCGCCGAACATTTCCCATGGAGCTAGACCATCGGAAGCTTGTATCATGCTAGGTGTTCCCCAGTTGCCTTGCGCTACACGCTCGAAAATAAACACCGCCCCTTTCAAATTATGATAAAAAGAGCCGACAACCAAAGTATTGTTTTGAATATCCAATGAATTACCGAAATAATCCCATTGTATCGGCGTTGGTGGAGCAAGTATGGTCGGCGTGCCCCAGTTCCCGGCGGCTATTCTTTCATAAACATAAACCGCACCTGTATACAACGCATTGGGTTTAGAAAGTTCCCGCGCGGATATCGCTAAGTAATTGCCCTCCACCGCGACCACCCTGCCAAATTGATCATAGGCAGCTCCAGGGACCGTTTGGCCATATTGATTGGTGTAGGTGACTGCGGTAGAAGGATTGGTAATCAATAGTGGTGTCCCCCAATTGCCTAAAGCAATTCGCTCATAAACATACACCGCCTGCGTCGCACCTACTACTAATATATTGTTGGACACATCCACATCGGTACCAAAACCACTTGAACCTGCCGGCGCTGTTATCTTTGTCGGTGTTCCCCAATTACCGGGAGAAACCTGTTCGTAGATATACACCGCTCCTTTAAAATTGCCGACGGCTAAAATATTTCCAGATCGAGCAATTTTTTGGCCAAAGAAATCTCCGGCGAGGCCATCGGGTGCCACAAGTACCGAATGATTTCCCCAGCTGTTATCCGGTTGTTTTTCATACACATGGACAACCCCTTGATCTGTTTGCGGGCCATCATATCCGATTTCTCCGACAAATAATGTATTGCCGACAATTAATGTATCTCGCCCGAATTGCTGGCCAGTGACAGGATTAGGTGAAACGAGTTTTTGTGTTTGATTGAAACAGCCGTGGTTTGTATCACAGAGATCTCCCTCACCGTCTCCATCCCAGTCCGCTTGATCGGGATTGGCAATCAAGGGACAGTTGTCTACCGGATCATTGATGCCATCATTATCATCATCCGGGTCGCACACGTCGCCTAACCCGTCATGGTCAGCATCTTCCTGCAGCGGATTGGCAGTGTTAGGGCAGTTATCTGTTCCGTTGAATACTCCATCCCCGTCAGAATCAAGATAATTGGGAGCGATGGTATAAGCGTTAAAAGCATTAATGCGGCCGGTACCGTAATTAACCAGGCCGATATTATCGGTAGAATTTTTAATAACCTGTTCCACCGCAGTGTTTGTTAATGTCGGATATTTTGACAAAAGTAAGGCCACTAAACCAGAAACATGCGGTGCCGCCATGGAAGTTCCGCTAGAAAGGACATAAGCATCTTGATAGTTGTTAAAATTGTCAGCAATCCATGTGGAAATAATATTTACACCGGGTGCGATAACGTCAACGGTTGCCCCAAAATTTGAGTCAATGGCATTTACGTCTTTGTTGTCCGAAGAGGCAACGACAATCGGTTCATTCATGTTGGCCGGTGACCAATTAACAACATCTTCCCCACTATTGCCGGCGGCAAAAACGACAACTACGCCCTGGCTATAGGCGAATTGGACTTTACTTTCAATGAATGGATCACTCGGGCATTGGCTCGCACAGCCCCAGCTGTTGTTGATGATATCAGCGCCATTATCGATTGCGTAATCAATCCCGGTACCGAGTTCGAGAGAAGTTGCCGCGCCACTGTCCGTAAAACTCTTAACGTTCATAATTTGCGCATGCGGTGCAATTCCAATCACTCCCAGCCCATTGTTGCCAACTGCGGCAATTATTCCAGCGACATGTGTTGCGTGCCCTTGGGTGGTTGGCTTGGGGTCATTATCATTATTACCGAAATCCCAGCCGATAAAATCATCAACAAAACCGTTGCCGTCATTGTCAATATTGTCATCGAAAACAGAACCGTATAGATCATTGAGGCTGTACGGATTCATTCCGCCGCTGCCATCGGTGTCGGTTAATCCGTGGGCAATGAGTTCGCTGAGGGTAATAATCCCGTCATGATTATCATCCACTCCCGGAAACTCTCCGGGGTTAATCCAGATGCTGTTTTTAAAAGGGGTAGTACGCAGCCGGCTTAAATCTGGTTGCATATAATCAACGCCTGTGTCATTGACGGCGACAACAACTCTGTCGCCTAAATTGTTTAATCCAAAAGCGGCCCAAGCCTCAGGCGCATCAATATCAGCATCAGCTGTTCCGACAGAGCCGCCAATATTTTGTCCGAAATTATCTAAATTCCACATATACGGGCTATAGAAACTGTCATTGGGAGGTATATCTGGAAAAGTGGCCGTCGTCGTTCTTATGTAATTGGGTTGGGCATACACCACATGCGGGTCCGCTGCATATTCTTTTACTATCGCATCAATATCGCTGTTGGCTGGGACATGGAAAACATAGATATTCGTTAGATCCGGTGGCGGGGCATTTTTTGGTGCGCGGTTTTTTCGTTTTGCGAACTTTGCATTGATTCTATTTATGTCTTGTTGCTGAAATTGCTTTGCTTGATCGAGCGTCGCAGCATGTTTTCCTTCAATGCGGATATCTTGTGCCGATTGTACTTTATATTTTTGATTTAACTTGTCGATGGAATCTGATTGGTCGCTTAAATAGTTTTTAAACATTTTTTTATTTTTTAATAAACAATGGGCACACGAATTAAGTGTGTGGCTCCCTTCGCTTTTAAATTTGACGATAAATTCACCGTTTTTATATTTTGGGGCATTTTTAGGGGATTGGGCAGGTTCTGTAATTTGCCGGGGCGCGTCTTGGGTGTATCCCCAGCGAGCAGCAAGAGTGATCGAGCAAAAAATAAAAGCAAAATAAAATTTATTGATTTTATGCATCGGCAGGCCCCTTTTACAAAATTTAGTTAAATGGCGAAATGTGGTGATGAATATAGCATATATATAGAGTAAAGACAAAAAATTTCAGGGGAATTTGGACTGCAGAGGTATTGTGAAGATTAAACAGATATTAGGGCGAACAAATAATCAGCCGCCATTACAATAGCAGAGGGATTTATTCTAGAATGTTTTTACTAATTACACGGTGCACTGCCCGCCGGCACGCCGCAGCCGTAGCCCGATGGGCCTAACTTTCCGCTTTTAAACTGCGGTAAAAAGTATATGCTAAAATCATTGGAGTTGACTGTCCCATTGCCATCCATATCGGTGCCTCTTCCACTATCATGGCCCGATTTTAAATCCGGCAAGAAATACAGGGAAAAATCATTTGAATTAACCGTTCCATTTTGATCAAAATCACCATCACAGGCATTGCCGTAACCATCATGATCGGTGTCGCGTTGGTCTGGATTGGCAGTGAGTATACAATTGTCGCTGGTGTCGAGGACGCCGTCATTATCATCATCCGTATCACAGGCATCTCCTTTTCCATCTAAATCTGTATCAGTCTGATCGGGGTTAGATAGATTTAGGCAATTATCCCCGTCATCAAGGACGCCGTCATTGTCCACGTCGGTCATTTCATATAGATATAGGTAGTCAGCATCATATACCAAATATGGATCCGCAAAACTGAATCCTAAAAAGGCTGAAGGACCTACGATGAGCTGCCTTTTGCACTCCCCGGTCGATGGATTGTAAAGACACATAAATAGGGAAGATTTTAAATACCCGCTACCTGCCCAAATAATACGATTCCCAGAAACTTCAATTCTCCCGACACTTTGCTCATTGGCCGGAACACGGGTCAAGATGTCGCACGCATGAGACACAGAATTATATTTGCATATCACAACATCTCGATCTTCATTCCAAACTACTAAATTACCACTAATATCCAACTGATCTATTGAAGACCCAGTAGTCGCAATAACGTAAGCAGGGCAGGTGCTTCCACTGTAGTCACAGACATATATATTGGATGTAAGTGCCCCTTGACTGGGGGGCATCACATAGGCAACCCTATTTCCGGATACACCGAATGCAGAAAAATCAAATTCAGGATCAGGGGAATTGATAGTTAAACTCCCGGAAGTACCGCTTATTTTTTTGATTCTAAGTTGATTGGCATAAGGTGCGGTTCCATCGGTGCCATTATGAGTAAATAAATAAAGTGTATCAGACATCTTCTGATCAACTATGGCAAAATTGGTGGTATTTAAGTTTGAAATATTACTGCAAATGGGATCGGCACTCCCGAAATTGAATGTGCATTGCTTGGCCCGTGAAAAATCATTTTCAGTACCATCCACAGCCGTTCCATATCTTTGAAAAACGACTTTACTGCCTCCTATAAGCGGTTGCCTGTCGTAATATGTTCCGTCAACCAAATTCGAAATAAACTTTCTATAAGGGCAGAGATTCGTCAACGGATCCACTTTGCACCCGGCGATATCAGCTGTGTTAACATCCTGGCCATAAACCGGGTAGTCTAATTGAACTCTGTTCTCCTCCCAAACAATATTCAAGTCATCCGAGATGTAGGCATTTTCAGGTGCATTTTCACCGTTTCCCAACTCCATTTGCCTGAGATTGCGGTTAGTATTTTGTAAAAATATAAGTGTAGATGCTGGAGGAACGGTTGTATGAGGATACCCGCTAACTGCTCCCGGTGGCAGAGTTAATTGGATTTCATAATACCCTTCCTGTTCCTTTCCTTGCAAATTTAGAGTTTTTGTCCCATTCGGAGTGTTTACGGTTCCTAAGGAAATAAAACTTCCGCCGACATGAGAACCTGGAAATCTGACTTGGTCCAATTTTCTATATTGAAATGACATGGTTGTGAAATTGCTGGCTGAAACATTGCCTTGAATTTCAATAACATCTTTCTGTCTTATATTAAAACTTTGTTCCAATTCCGGCTTTGCAAAGGCAATTTGGGGAAATTCATTGGGACTCATGGCTGCAAAATAACGCACGGAAGACTGCACCGTTGCCGCCGAATTAATATTGGCGACGATAATAGTTTCATACTCACTATTGGGTAAATTGAGGGGATGATTACTGATAGCAACTGTTGGGCATTCATAATGGAAACAAAACGGTATTCCCGAAAAAGAAATACATTGATCTGTAACAGGAGTCCCCGTAATAGGGCCAATCTTGGACCATGTTGAAGTCCCTCGGGGCCGATACCAAATCTCATAGGAATGAAAGGTGTCGCTATTTCCCATACTTACTGAACCTTTAATATCAATAGGTGTATCATTCTTTTTTGCCTCATCTTGTGTGGGGCTGCTGACCGTAACTGTAGTATTTTCGCAATTTGAATACGCCATCGAAGAAACACACAATAGAACAACGGCTGTCAAGATAAGTTGTCGGATGATGGGTTTCATGAATAATATCTCCCTTTTTGTTCCAGCTTTGATAATCCAATAAAATACGGTCTCATGAAAACCACGTGACGATCCTCCTCAAGACGCGATGTGTCCTTTTAATTACACGGCGCACTGCCGGCCGGAACGCCGCAGCCGTAGCCCGACGGGCCGGGATTTTTGCCAAACTGCGAATTTAAAAATGCTGCATCACTTTGATCGATCACATTATTCCCATCGTAGTCAATGTCCGGGTTCCATTTTTTATCTCCCGGCAAAGCCTTTTTGGATCTGTTGAATATCCCGTTGTCATGGTCATCGACAATGCCGTTATTGTCATAATCCGCGTCACACATGTTGCCGTATTTGTCATGATCTGTATCTAATTGTGTCGGGTTAGCGACGTTGAGGCAATTATCAAACTTATCTGCCCAGCCATCGGAATCACTATTGACATTGGCTGACGGTCCATTCTTTCCGCTCTTAAAGAGCGGCACAAAGTATCGGCCAAAATCATTGGCATTAACATAACCGTTACCGTCCATATCCGTTCCTCGTCCACTATCATGACCTGATTGGAAGTCGGGTATGAAATATAGAGAAAAATCATTGGCATTGACCGTTCCGTTTTGATCAAAATCACCATCGCAGGCATTGCCGTAACCGTCGTGATCGGTGTCTATTTGAGTGGTATTGGCTTTGAGGATACAGTTGTCGCTGGTGTCAAGGACACCATCATTATCATCATCTGCATCACAGATATTCCCTTGGCCGTCTTTGTCATTATCTTCTTGTTTCGGATTGGCGTTATTGGGACAGTTATCGCAAACATTTCCTAACCCATCACTGTCGGTGTCCAATTGATCAGCATTAGCCGTGACAGGACAGTTATCGGTTGTATCATTGATACCATCATTGTCATCATCGGGATCGCACACATTGCCTAACGCGTCACCATCAAGGTTTTCCTGTAAGCGGTTGGCGATATCAGGGCAATTGTCGGTATTATTAGCAATGCCATCATGGTCTGTATCCAAGAGGCACGAAGATAAGCAGCCATCGGTTTCATCGGTATTGACATCGTCACATTGTTCGGGCCCATTAATGATCCCATCGCCACATTTTTCGGTTGTGACGCACGGATTAAACCCACTACAATCCGTCAAGCATTGTTGCGTCCCTTTGTAGCCGTTAACCGTGCAGGCCTGCGTATTGCCATCGCAAATTTCTGGGCTTTCAGTTATGGTGTTGCCACAGGTTTGCGGATCGCACGCATCGCCTATCCCGTCGTTATCCATATCCTCTTGATTGGGATTGACCATGTTAAGACAGTTGTCATGATTATCCAGAATTCCGTCTTTATCTGTATCAGGCATTGTTTGAAAGCTATACCAAAGGTCATAGATGATGAAAGACCTACGACCAGTTTGGTAAAACGTTGATAATTTGACGTAAACAGGTTTACCACTAGTGAAATAATCATGCGTTACTGTAATTTCATTTGTACAGCTTCCTCCTCCCAAGAGGCATTGCGCTGAACCATATAATAAAGAACTTTGTAAATTATCTTTGCTGGAGCGAAGTTCCATTACTGTGCTCAGAACTGCCATCCCGTTAGAATTATCTATTTTAAACTTGACGGTGTTGGAATCAATAACAGTATTTAAGGCAGGTAAGATTAATTTCGCTAAATGAGGAGTTTTTTGTATATATCCTTTGACTACACGTACTCCCCGGGGATATGAAATCAATTTGATGTAAATATAATTACCGCTGATAAACGCGTCAGACTTTACAAAAACAGAATTGGTAGTTAAACCCTGCAAGTTGGCAACATCAGTCCCATCGGGTTGAGTACCAATGATAAGATCAAAGGGCCCGCTGGGTCCAATTTCACCGGTCGTCCATTGGAACAGAGCGTTAGTCGGATCATCAACGTAGACAGGAAGACTCGCAATGGTCATTTCCGCCGGCCTTAAGGCCGGACACGCTTGCCCCAATGCGCTGTTAATGGAAGGATTAGCACAACTTAATCCCGAGGGGCCGGGAGTCCCTTTTTGTGATTGGGGTAAATAGTAATTTGTATAATCATCATTATCCACTTTGCCGTTACTATCCATATCCGTCCCTCTTCCGCGATCGACTCCGGCTGCCATGTCTTGGCTAAAATAATTATAGTCGAGATCGTTAATGGTCCCGTTCTGGTCAAAATCACCATCACACGCGTTGCCAAAGCCGTCTAAATCTTTATCCTGTTGCCCCACATTCGGTATATTGACACAATTATCTTTGGAATTGACCACGCCATCATGATCGTCATCAATATAATCGGGATCACAAAGATCGCCGGTGCCATCAAAGTCACTATCAAGTTGATCGGGATTAACGACTTCGGGGCAATTATCGTAAATATCGAGAATGCCATCTTTATCTAAATCAGATCCGGGCACACCTTCATTTAATAAGGTAATTTTGGGAATGGTTTGTCCGAGAGAAAGAATAGACACATCGACTAATAAATCACCGCTGGAAGGATTAATGCTGACATAATTTTCAAAATTCTCACCGAAAACAATCTTATCGCCTACCCGTGCCAGCGAAAAGAGGGTTGAGCCGTAATACGGTTTCCAAAATGTTTGCCGTGTCCCGTTTTCATAGATGGCATAATTTCCATTCACAAAATAAAAAGCATAATCAAAATTACCAAACCCTCCGTTGGAAGGGCTGGTGGAGAGCCCAATGAGCGCTGCCGTCGTTGAACTCACATTGAACTTGATCATCCCGTCGCCTTGAATGAATTGTTTGGATGTTGCCGAGCCGCCTTCGGCTGTCTTGGTGAGCGAATTATCGGCATTCACAGTAACACCATTGAGATTTGTCCATTCTACGGGATAACCTTTTAAAATTTTAAGGGTTACCGTTGCCGTGTTGCCTTCATGATATGAATCTTTGACTTTATAAGTAAATTGGTCAAAACCAGTAAAATTGGTATTGGGTATATACGTGATAAATCCGCCGGTTTGAAAAGATGTGGTCGATAATGTGCCGTGTGCCGGAGCTGTGACAATGGAATACGTGATAGGATTGTTTTCCCTGTCGCTGGCGGATACTTTAAAGCTAGTATTTTTATTTTGTTCGACCAATATGGCTTGATTATCAGCCCGTGGAGGCGCGTTAGAGAAGTCTTGCACATCGATGGACAGCGTAAGGCCGGCTGAATCTGCCGAAATAACACTGATAATATTTCCGGTTGTCGGGTCGGTATAACTTTGCCCGGGATGTAAAGCAGGTGTTTGATAGTCCGCAAAAGGCGTTGAAGCGTCCAAAATTTGACTATCCATGCCCGATTTAATATTTAATAATGCGCCTGTATAAAGATCTCCCATGAAGCCTACTTTGAGGGCATCAAAGCCATTGGGCTGACGGTACGATATATAGAGGTAACTGCCATCACCTCTTTTGAGTTTTATCACTTTAGGGCCTAGAGTTTGTGCTGCCAAAGGTTCAAGAGTATAGACGGCATCTTTATTATTTGTGGATTCGTTAATGAGAATGACATCTTCTGGGCGAAGCCAGCCCAAAGATTCTTTATGCACTACGTTGAAATGCATTAACCCCCCAGCCCCCATCACATCAGAGTTGTCTCCGCCTTCAATCGGTGTACATCCTGTATAACTAAAAGGGGCATTCGGGCAAGAGAGAAAAAAGGCATGGGTCAGGCCTAAGGTGTGGCCAAATTCATGGATAGGGGTTCGGGTCGTAGAACCATTTGTTGAACTCGCCCAAGCACTTGACCCACCAACAGAGGCCAAACCGCTCCAGCCGCAGTTAAACGGCGCAAAAACAATATGTTTATTGTAGTCGCTTATGTTAATCCCTTCTTTGGCCACCACTTGATTGAGAGCTGCCTGTTCCACAGAATATACATCGCAAGTCGGAGCAATAGGAAGTTGATACCAACCAAAAACGTCGCTAGCGATCGTTGAATTACGTTTGCCGCTAAAAGTAAATTGATGATAAGAAGCTTCCTCGTACCAATTTTTAACAACCTGCATTCCATCTTCTACGGCTTGTTTCGTTAACGCCGGTTGAATACCGTCGTTAAAATAAGCTAAAACAGTCAAAGTTTTCAGTTCTGTTACGCTAGATGACGTCGTTGATGCTCCCCCAATTTCTTGAATGCCGCTGGTAATATCAGGGCTCAAGGTAAAATCAGTGTTTAAGTCAAAGGCCAGATCGTTGTCGAGTCTAATCCCTTTAATACGATAATGTTGGCCGGCTCTTAATTTTTCTTTTTTATTTCCGGTCGGATGAAGGCGGATGTGTTCGCCGTCATCTTTCTGTAAATAATATTCCGAGGCGTCCAATTGTTCGTCAAGATTTTCAACGACAAGTTCAACAAGCTTCCCTTCGACAACCTCGGTTGATTCGGCGCAATTGGTGCTTATGCTGGCAACTTCTTTTATCTCCTCAGCCGTTAACATCATTTCACGGATTTTTTCTGGATTATCACGCAGGACCTTTAAAAATTCTTTTTTGCGTAATTCGAGTAACGTGCTCCATGCTGCTTTCTTTTTACTTTGGTCTTCATTACGATGTTTATAGATGGACTGCCTTAACTTTACTGTCTCCTCAGCGCTGATGGGTTGGTGAATGCTGGTGTCCTTTTTTAAATAAATCTCATCGTTGGCACTAGTTTCGCAATTTATTTTTTCATTTGCTGCACCAGCAGAAGTCGAGATTAAAAACAGAGAGCATAAAAATAAAAAAGACAGCGCGCTATTTTTAGAAATAGAACACTGTCCTAAATAATTAACAAAAGAAATAAACCGGCTGAGGCAAATCCCGTGGCTGAATTTTCTCATCCTTCCCCTCTCTTTAAAGAACTATTAATAAAAGTATATACTATATTTTTTCTAGCCACCATTTTGCTGCCGCAACAACCGGCTTTAACATCCCGCGCACTACTGTTCTGGCCCAATCATGCTTGCTGAGCTCATTGGCAATCGGCGGGCTGTATTTATAGTAGTTTTGGACAAAAATCTGCCCAAATTTATTCTTTAATAAAACCTTATCGCGGTAGGCGCGTAAGACATCAATGTCTTTATGCATGGGTGTCCCATACGCAGCGGTGGCGATAAAGCATCCTGTCCCTGAAGTGTATTTGTATTCTTTATAAGATGATTGAAGATACGGATCCTTCAGCTGCCGGAACAGCCTTACGGTTATGATCGTTCCATTATTGGGCAGCTTATCAAAAGTAAGGACATGGTTTAAATAAGTTGAGGTATTGTAACCGTCAAATCCGTCAGCCCGGCCGGCGAAAATATTTGTGCCGTCCTGCTTAAAGATTTGAACGTAATAGGTCAGTTCATTGGGAAAAACATCCCAAATAAACCGAGTTTTCGTTCCCATAATAATCTTACCCGCGTCATTGCCTACATGAACATACGGGATAAAATCGGGATCGCAAACATCACCGATGTGGTCTTTGTCTTCGTCTGCCTGATTCGAGTTAGCTACGGCACTGCAATTATCGCAGGCATCGCCAATCCCATCGCCGTCAGAATCAGTTTGGGTGGGATTTGGGTTGAGCGGGCAGTTGTCATTTGCATCGATAACGCCATCCTGGTCTGTGTCCCGCAATCCTTGAAAACTAATGATTAAGATGCCTGGATGACCAGCCGAGATCGTCACGCCAGGATACATCGGGGGGGAGAATCTGAAACCTGCCTTTAACGGAACGATGTCATACGTTCCATCAGAAAGTCCGCTGATTTCAAAATAGCCAGCTGCGTCTGACTTTACTGTTTTAACGACGGTACTTCCCTGCTTAACCTGAATTGACACTCCAAAAATGGAAGTTCCAAGATATCTATCCGTAACGGTCCCTGCAATCTGCATTTGAGGCAAACGATAATAATAGACATCATTTTTATTGTTGCGCAAATCAACCCATGCAATGTTATTTCCTGAAATCACAGGTTGACTTTTTTCTCTTGGATAGGTAGCTATGACTTTTTGTTGTAGGGTATTAAAGTCGTAAAAATATATATCTGTTTTCCGATATTTGTCAGTAGAATCCTGTCTTAGCCAAACTACTCCATTTTCAGAAATATCGGGATCTGACAACGACCATCGATTACAATTACTATCATTTAACGTGCAACTAAACAAATACCGCTTAGCCGAACAACTTTGCGTATTAAAATCATATTCACAATAATATATTCCCCATTCCGTCTGGTCAGGAGTAGTGCCGATTCGGGATTTTTCCCAAACTATCCGATTCCCGGAAATAGCTGGATTTGAATTATAATCAGTAGTGTCCGTATCAGCTGAAATTATCTTGCGTCTTTCAGCAGGACATCCCGACACAGGATCATATGTGCAGAGATAGATCTCTCCGTCAGTGTTCCAAACAATAGTGTTCCCCGAAATGTCATTAAAAGTAGGAGGTCTGGACGGATCAGTTTCACTGGCAAGGATTATGTTCTGCCCAGTTGAGATGTCATAAAGATAAAAGCTGTTGTCATCGGAGTAATCCGTTCGTTGTGTTCCCCTATAAACAATTTTATTTCCTGATATTGCTTGACGGCCGCCACGGCCAATTTTGGTAATTGTTCGATCTGTTATGTTGTAGTAATAAACATAATTTCCCCAATTAATTGGATCATCATCATACTCCATCCAAACGACATAATTCCCCTCCATGGCAGTTGAAAAGAGCCCCTCCGCTTCTCTTATTTTTAATGTTTCCCCTGTTACCAGGTCGCGCAGGAAAAGAGCGTAGGTAGCGTACCCGGACATGGTTTTTTCTGTCCAACTTACTCTATTGCCGGAAACTTGAGGGTACATGGCATATAAACCTATAGGCACATCTGAAATTTGCTTTACCCCGGGGTTTTCATTATAAACGGCAAGAGAAATTATATCCTCAAACTTCTTTTGTTCCATCGAGGTTGCTTTCAAACGTAACATGTATTCACCAGGCAACAATTGGTTTGCATCCAGAGTTCCTAAAATGTCATTATCCACGGACTGAGCAGACACTACGCTTAAGGGGAGCCACGACGTTGAATCAAATGCCCCTTTATAAAATAGTTGATAATCTCGGAATGCTGAACCTGGAGACATGCATGGATTGATTCCAGAATCTTGCGAATTTGGCTGACAGGCTGTGCCGAGTAAATTTAAAATACCACCTCCAAATGTGTTAATAGAAGCATTGACATGCGCAGGGCTATTAATACGCGAGGTTAATAACGTAAAATTATTAGAATTTAGTGCAGTAAATGCATCGACAAGCCCATATCCTGAATCAACGTCGAAATCTTGGGCAAACAAATCAGTAGTTGTATTTTTTAATATGGATTTAACTTTTTCTGGGGTGTAGGCGGGATTTTTCGCTAATATCAAGGCCACAAGTCCAGTAACATGCGGCGTGGCCATAGAGGTGCCACTCAACCTAATATATTGAGCATTGGGGTTTGAAAGAGGAACAAAATTGGAACTGTAATTGTTAAATGTCCCTTGTGCTCGTAAAGAAAGGATATCTTCACCAGGCGCTATAACATCAACTGGAGTTCCCCAATTTGAAAAAGTGGCTTTCTCGTTTTGGGGATTCAACGCGGCGACGGTTATGACCTCATCCATATTTTGCGGACTTATATTCCTAGCATCCTGATTATCGTTACCAGCCGCAAACACAGAAATCACACCCAAGGAATCGGCATGTAAAACAGCATCCTCACCTATTGGATTAGACGGGCAGTTTTTACACCCCCAGCTGTTATTAATTACGGCTGCGCCGTTATCTGCCGCATATACAATCCCCTCAGCTAAATCTGAGATAGATCCAGACCCTGAATCGGATAATCCTTTCACTGCCATGATTTTTGCTTGTGGCGCAACACCAACAATCCCAATCCCATTCTCCGCAGCGGCAATTGTTCCGGAGACGTGTGTCCCGTGCCCATGCCCGTCCATCGGATCGGCATCGTTATTGACAAAATCATAACCGTGAATATCGTCAATGTACCCATTATGGTCATCGTCAATCCCATTCCCGGGAATTTCCCTAGGATTGGTCCACACGTTTTCCGCAATATCTGGATGATTGTAATCCAATCCTGTATCAACAACCGCAACTACAGCACCATCGCCTTTGGTAATATCCCACGCGTGTTCCATATCCATCTTCTTTAATCCCCAGAGATCGTAGTAATTTTGTCCCCAGCTTCCAAATGAGGAATAATACGGATCTGAAGGAACAGCAAAAGCCTCTATTGCATAATCCGGCTGGCAGTATTCAACGTGAGGGTCTTTACTGTAATCCGCACAGATGGAGTCTACATCAGCATCTTTAGGGATTTCCACAACATAGGTATTATGCAGACGGTCGCTTTTGTCTCTTAATTTTTCACCGAATAATTTTCTGGCTTTCGAAACTTTATGTTTGGTGTTGAGCTGATCCAGAGAATCGGAATGGTCAGCGAGAGCTTGTTTAAACTTTAGTTTAGATTTTAAAAGTGTCTCGGCATCCTGAAGCAGCGCCTGCGGCCCCTCACTTTTAAACTTCACGATAAATCGCCCCTGGGCATGCTTTTGTTTCGTCTCCTCATGAGAATGAGAGGCTGGGAATTTCTCTTTCACTACCGCCCAGCTTGGGGAAACAGTGAATAAACAAAACAGCACGGTTAAATATATTGCTAGAGATTTTTTCATTTCATTTGTCCTTTATTATTTCTTTCCAACCACCATTTTGCTGCCTCAACGATAGGTTTTAACGCAACGCGAACCATCTTTTTGGCCCACGGATGCTGGCTAATCATATTGGCCACCGGCGGACTGTGTTTGTAATAATATTCAATGAATTTTCGTCCGAATTTATTTTTTACCAGGACTTCATCGCGGTATTTTCTTAAAACATCAATGTCTTTATGCAGCGGAGTCCCGTAAGCGGCAGTGGCGATGAAACAACCGCAGGCATCGCCCATGCCATTTCCATTAGTGTCTTTTTGATCACTATTGGCAACAGTCCGACAATTATCGCATGCATCCCCTATTCCATCGTGGTCATAGTCGGCTTGGTCAGCATTCGCAATAAGAGGGCAATTGTCGGCTTGATCAAGAATTCCATCATTATCATCATCGGCATCGCAAACATCGCCTTGGGCATCACCATCTTTATTTTCCTGCCCGGGATTTGCATTTAAAGGACAGTTATCGGAACCGTCAAGAATGCCATCGTTGTCATCATCGGGATCGCACGCGTTGCCTAACGCGTCATTATCAGTGTTTTCCTGTAGCGGATTGGCGGTGCTTGGGCAGTTGTCGATGTCATCTGAAATCCCATCGTTATCCGAATCCAGTTTTAATTTTAATAAGTATATGTTGGATGAGCCGCTACGGTAATCTTGAAAAACAACCTTGTTTTCATAAATATCGGGCCGTGTCTGGCCAGTGTAATGACCAGTTAAACGCTGCTCTCCCAATTCCGGATGGGCAAGGTCGTACAAATAAATATCCGATCCTTCCCCTTCGCAAGAAATACTATCTTTGCATGTCCCATTGCGATTATCTGCCCAAACGATTTTGTCTCCATAGATTTTTGGGAAAGAAAGTGCTGCCGTAGAGTTAGACGTGATCCGTTGTTCTCTTGGAGAATCTAAGTCATAAAGCATAACGTCCCAGTTTGAAGTAGAACTCGTAAATCTCTTGTCTAACCAGACAATTCTATGGCCTTGAATACTAGGCATAATCTGCATGCTAGGGTCGGTTGTAATTTGGTGAGGAGCAGGATTGGATTCGTCCAGATCGTACCAATATATATCATTGTTAAAGGCCCAGACAATTTTGTGGCCTGAAACGTCTGCGTAACTAAAGCCCGTAGTGCTTGTTGCTATTTTTTCCCTCTCTCCCGTACTGACTTTGTACATATACACATAGGATGTCCATGTGTAAGGATTTGTGTTTGTTATCTCCGACCCAGTCCAAACAACGATGTCCCCATCGATTCTTGGAAGTGTTCCACCTTTAGATGGTTCAGAAATTAGTTGAGTTCCCAGTTGGGTTTGACTGAGATTATAGAGGTAGATACCTCCTGTAGATTGCAATGCGATATAGTTGCCTGAGATAGCTGGAGTGAAACTTTTAACCGGAGTGCCATCAGGTTTTAATAGTGGTTGAGGGCTTGGTAACGGTTGATTCAAGTCAATGTAGAAAACATCTAGGGAAAAATAGTCAGAGAAAATAATTTTGTCACCTGAAATATCAGGCCAGAAGTCCCTTGACGACCTAAAGGAAAGTCTTTGTGCAATAGGTTCTTTGATGAGAGCGATCACATCTTCAAATATATTGCCACTGCCGTCCGATGGGTAAACAACTAACCGTAAATAAATTTGGCCTATTGACAAAATGCTTGTATCAAGACTTCCCAAAAAGCCATTTTCAACCGGGGTGTTGGGTGAATTAACCGCAATCGGATGCCAATGAAATGGTTTATTTTCTTGGCTGTAAAAAAGTTCATAATGCGAGAAATTGTTAGAAATATTTCCAGTCGGCCCCGCAGCGGTCCCGGTAATGTTGAGTTGCGGGTTGCCAGCTGGGTCGATGACGGTATTTTTTACAGAATCATCAATACTAGACCGAAGGACATTTTGAATGCTAAGGGCTTTTTGGGCATCAATCAGTCCATGCCCGGAATAAATATCAAAGCCGGAGTAATCGGTGCCGTTTCCTGCTGGGTTTGTAATATCCTTGGCTGAGGCACGAATGACTTGATATACCTCTTCATTTGTAAAGTTTGGATTTTTCGATAAAATCAGCGCTGCTAATCCTGCAACATGCGGGGCAGCCATCGAGGTGCCATTTAAGCGCAGATAATTTTCGCCATAACGCCCTTGAATGGTCAGTGAAGAGCTAAAACTGGATAAAGCGGCTTTAAGGGATAAAATAGCGACCCCCGGGGCCGCAACATCAACTTCTGTTCCATAGCTTGAAAATGATGCTTTGAGATTATTATTATCGAAAGCGGAGACGTTCAATGTTTCTTTCATATGCTGAGGGCTAACAATAGTCGCATCCACATTTAAGTTACCGGCTGCGAAAACAACCACCATGCCCTGGGTATAGGCTTCTCGGACAACATCCTCAATTAAAGGATTTTCACCACAATAGCAGCCCCAACTATTACTAATGATATTCGCACCGTTGTCGATGGCATAAGATAGTCCTTCAGCAAGCTCAGAGGTAAGGCCAGCACCATAATCATCGAGTCCTTTTATCGGCATTATCTTTGTTTGCGGAGCGACACCGGTGATGCCTCGGCTATTATTACCAACAGCGGCTATAGTTCCGGAAACATGAGTGCCATGGCCATTTATATCCAACGGATCATTGTCAGGACTTTTTATATTTGAACCATCGCACCCTTGAGCAGTAAAACGCTTACAAGTGGTAAAGTCGAAGCCATGAAAATCATCAATGAATCCATTATTGTCATCATCCACGCCGTTATTAGGAATTTCTCCAGGGTTATTCCAAACATTATCGGCAATATCAGGATGATTATAATCGAGGCCAGTATCAACAACAGCCACTACCACCCCGCTTCCGAGATAAGTTGCTTGTCCATTTATATCTTGCCACGCGGCTTCGGCATTAATATTCTTCAATCCATACAAATCATAAAAACTTTGTCCCCAGCTTCCGTAGGAATTGTAAAATTCATCATCTGGAGGAAGCGGAAAGTCAGAGAATGCTTGCATTGTGTAATCCGGCTGACAGTACTCAACATGAGGGTCTTTTTTGTAATCGGCACAAACGGATTCAACATCTACTTTCTCTGGAAGCTCAAAGAGTTGTACATTGTTCAGGCGATTCTTTCTGTTTTTTAATTTATTTCTGAATAATTTTCTGGCTTTTTGGATTTTATATTTTGCGTTGAGTTTATCCAGGGAATCGGAATGGTCAGCGAGGGCTTGTTTAAATTTTCGGTTCGATTTTAAAAGCGTATCGGCATCCTGAAGAAGTGCGTTAGGTCCTTCACTCTTAAATTTCACAATAAACTGGTCTTTGGTATATTGAGGCAATGAAGTGGATTTTCCATTGGAAGTCTGTACTACTGCCCAACTTGGGGAAACAGTGAATAAACAAAACAGCACGGTTAAATATATTGCTAGAGATTTTTTCATTTCAGCTTTTTTCCGACTTTTCCACAGGGGACTGTCCCCTTTAAATATGTGCTAACTAGTACGTCTCCCCTTTAATTACATATCATACTTCCGGCCGGCACGCCGCAGCCATAGCCCGATGGGCCGGGCTTCCCTTGCTGAAATTGTGTTTTAAAGGAACTAAAATCAACGCCATCGACAGCACCGTCGCCATTCATGTCCGTTCCCTTCCCACTATCATGGCCCGTCCTGAAATCGGATTTAAATTGTATATAATCAACCCCATCGACCGCCCGGTCGTTATTAAAATCCCCATCGCAGATATTGCCGTAACCATCATGATCGGTGTCGACTTGATTATTGGGTGCTTGGCTAGGGCCGTTACGAACGAGCGTGCAATTGTCGCACGCATCGCCAACACCATCACCATCAGTATCTTCCTGCTGCGGATTGGCGATGTTAGGGCAGTTATCGTTGGCATCAACAATACCATCCCCATCGGTATCAGGGTTATTAACGGTGACATTTACAGAGTAAGAGCCACTACGTTCCCCGGCATCGAAAGCTTTAGCTACAAGTGTATGGGATGCGTTGCCCACCAAAGAGGTATCCCACGTGAAGGTAAAGGGCGCCGAAAGGTCGGTGGCCAGCGGAGTTTGAGCGCCGTCGAGATAAAATTCCACACGCACGACTCCCACATTATCAAAGGCCTGGGCGTTGACATTAATCCTTCCGCTGGCAACTTCATTCCACATCGGAGAAATGATTGTAACGTACGGAGGACTAACATCGACGTTATCGACAACATTAAACGAAACCCACGGCGTATCTGCCGCATTCCCCTGCATATCATAGGCACGTGCCATAATATTATGCGGTCCTTTCAGAAAAGTCATACTTCCTGAAAAGATATTACTCCCTGCATCGAAAATGGTACGACGCAGGAATAGCGGGTTGTTATCAGTATAAAATTCAACCTGCCAGACCTTGGTTTCATTGTCTGAAGCTGTCGCTTTGAGTGCGACGGTTTGAGAAGGTTCTGTTGTTCCTTGGATTGGTAGATTCAAGGTAATGTTAGGAGGTATCACGTCCCCCGTGTTCGCTACCGTGGCATGAACATAGCTGGAGGTTTTAGAATTCCCATAAATATCATAGGCTTTGGCATAGAAAGAATATGGCCAGTTGGGCATATTGGTTGTATTGAGGAGCGGTGCAGAATAATTATTTCCCGTCGAAGGACTAGTTACAGTCGCAAAATTGACAGAGCCATTATTACCGAGATAATAAAATTCGACCTTAACAATTTGTGAATCATCGGTGGCCGTAGCACTGACAGTAATGCTGCCAGAAACTTCTTCTCCTTCCAAAGGAGAAATAAGAGATACAACTGGCGGATTAAACTCTTTGCCGGAATGATCAACAGTTACAGATAATGCTGAAGAAGTAGCAGAGTTAACGGTTATGACATTGCCTGATGCTGGGTCCGTAAATATTTGTCCGGGAAGAAGCGCAGGGTTTGAATAACTGATCGGTGCTGAAGGATCGATTAAAATAGATCGACCAGGATTTTGAAGTATATGTAATGAAGCACCAGAATAAACGTTGGAATAGGGGCTGGGAAAAACAGCATCGTAGCCGATCGGCTGACGATATTCTAGATATAAATAATCGTTAGGGCCTCGTTGCATTTTAAGAGCTTTGATGCCATTGGTAGCCGTTTCCAGTGGTTCAATGGAGTAGGTTCCATCAGATGTGACGTTGATAATATTCGATGAATTAAACCAGCCCAAATTGTCTTTGTGAACAGCATTAAAATGTCCTGCATAGCGGTTCCCCATAATGTCATACGAATCGTTGTATTCTTCTATCGTACAGCCGGAGCCGTTGACAGGATATGTTGTGCAACTCGTAAAGGTGGCATGGTCATTGCCTAAATTGTGCCCAATTTCATGGCCAGCTACAAGTAAACCGCCAATATCGCCAGATTGCACCCAACACGTGTTACCACTGATAAACGCATACCCATCCCAGCCCGTATTCCCATAAGGCGCAACAATAACAAATTGGTCATAATCATTGGGGGTAACTGGCACATGCGCTTGGACGGCCGCGATCGCTTCATTGAGATCAACGTCGGTACTACCTCCTTGATTGCGAGAGAGTTGATACCAGCCAAAAACGTCTGCGCCCTTAGTAGGATTAGTGACACCCCGAAACAAAATTTTATTGTAGGAATTTTCCAAATAATAATTCCTCATATTATCCATTTGGGCTTCAACGGCAGCTTTTGTGGTAGAAGGCATTGGGGTATCGAGGAAATATAGCAAAATCACCATTGTTTTTCTTTCGACGGCGGCCGGGGCGGTCTGAGCTTGCGTGCTCACGGGCTCTAAAGAACCGGTATTACCGCTTTTTGAAGTGCCGCCTTTCAAAAACGCAATTCCGCCTAAATCGTTGTTGGGTTCCAACGTGCTAAAGCGCCCATCAAATAAAACATGATGATCAATTCCCAACCCCTTAACGTGCACGCGCTGGCCGGTTTTCAAAGGTTTTTCAGATTCAAAAGCAGGATAAAGGTTATACTGCGTTCCGTTATCGGCAATCAATTTGTAAAAAGTTTTGCTCACTCTCCGCTCGAAGTTTTCGGCAATGACAACCTCGAGGGTCCCTTCGACTTCAGTAGGTTGTTCAACACAGTTTTCAGAAAAGGAAGCAATTTCACTGCGTTCAGATTGCGAGAGAAACCCGGATAATGCCTCTTGAGGATTTTCCTGTATCAGTTGAATGAGACTTTTTTTACGGGCTTGGGCGAGGTTGACGACTTTAAGCGATTGTTTAGGATTTTTGCCTATTAAAGAGCCCGCTCGTGGATATTCACGCAAATTTCTGGTAGCAGCTATTACCTGGGCCCGAAGGCCGGGGAGGTCCTTATCATCCAAATGCAAGATAATCTGTTTTTCTTCCGGTTCTGGGTCGCAGCGGTAGAGGTTCTGGCCCTTTCCAGTTGCCTTAGAATTATCACCCCAGGCGGCAGCTCCAAATAAGGAAACGGATGCACAGAGTAAAATAGTAATGACCAATTTTTTCATCTTCCATTTAAAAGTGGCGCTCATTCCAGCTCCTTGTTTTCGGACTGTCCCTTATTAATAATTCTTTTCCAAATACCATCTTGCTGCCTCAACTATAGGCTTTAACACCACACGTATCATCTTAATTGCATGGTGCACTGCCCGCCGGCACGCCGCAGCCATAGCCCGATGGGCCGGGCTTTCCTTGCTGAAATTGTGTCTTAAAGGAACCAAAATCAACGCCGTCGACAGCACCATCGCCATTCATGTCCGTTCCCTTCCCACTATCATGGGCCGTCTTGAAATCGGATTTAAATAGTGAATAATCAACCCCATCGACCGCCATGTCGTTGTTAAAATCCCCATCGCAGATATTGCCGTAACCATCGTGGTCGGTATCGACTTGATTATTAGGTGCCTGGCTGGGGCCGTTGGCCTTGAGCGTGCAGTTGTCGCACGCATCCCCCACGCCGTCGCCGTCAGAATCAGCTTGGGTGGAATTGGCCACGAGAGGACAGTTGTCACAAACACCGCCGGTAGCACAGATAAGGCCGGCATCTAAAACGCCATCATTATCTTTATCGGCGTCACAAGCATCGCCTATGCCGTCGTGGTCGGTATCCTTCTGGTCCGGATTGGCAAGGAAATTGCAATTGTCGCACGCATTGCCAACTTTATCACCATCAACATCCCGCTGACCGGGATTGGCAACGCTAGGGCAGTTGTCTGCGCTGTTAAAAACACCGTCCCCATCTGTATCCTGGATTGTATTGGTATCGAAATAGAAAATATCACCGTAATTCCGACGAGTGTCCATCCATACTACCAAATTATTGTAAATGGCAGGTTCCATTGCATTCGCCGGAAAGCTTGTGATCTGAAATTTTTGGTGCAGGGTTGTGTTGTAAAGGAAAATGTCTTTTCGAGATGTTCCAGTAACGACCCAAACAATCTTATCGTTATAAATTGCAGGGGACGAATTAGCACCGCATTGATCTGTTATCCGCGTTTCTTGTTGCTGATCAAAATCATACATATAAATATCATATGTCGATAAAGGACAGTTCCTTTGATCTGCCCAAACCACTTTATTCCCGTCCAAAGCGGAATTATTTGATTTTGTGGCTACAACCGTTGAAGTTTGATGACTGATAATATCATAGGCGTAAACCGCGCCATTATAATCCCAAGTTACTTTCAGAGATGAGATGTTCGGGTTACCTCCAGGGCCAAGTAATGTTTTAATTCCGGTTGCCAGATCATAAAGATAGACATTGAACGTTCCGCTATCGTTTTGCAGCCATACCATCTTATTGTTAGCAAAATCAGGATCAATTTGGGCACTGCTGAGGTCATTAGTAACATTAAGTTTCTGTTGGGTCGATAAATCATATAGGTATACATCGCCGTTAACGGACCAAACGACCTTATTGTCCTTTATAGAGAGGTCACTCTCGAAAATACTGTCATTAGTAAGACGGCTCAAAATTTTAGTGTCAAAATTATAAAGATAAATGTCACCCCCGTTAAGAGATCCAGAAGAATCGTACGATTGGGATAAAAATGTCACCCAGTTACCCCAAATTTTAGGGCTGGTATTATTCAAGGCGTCCAAGAATAACGGACGGCTGATAGGCGCGTTCTGATCAAACTCTTCTTTTAATACAATGATTTTCTTTTGAACTTTCGCGTTTATCGTCAATATTTGTGGCTTGGAAACAGTTATGTAATCGCCGAGCGAAGAATACTCCCCATTTAAAACATCCGACTCGTATAATGCATATTTGTACCCGGGCCTCAAGATTGTTGTCGTGATGGTCAAATTATTTGCGTTATCTAGTATCATGGTGCTTCCAAACGGTTTGGCCAAAGGTTCACCAACAAAAATACCCAAATGAGGCTGAAACACTGATTTCCAATAAGCTTCTATGACCGTTGCGCCTCCAAAATAACTATCCACCAAAATAGAGGTCTGAGGGAATCGGTATAGATTTGTGGTCGGTTCAGCAACTGTACCGAAGCTGGCCGTAACACCAGCCTCGAGCCAGCGTAAAATCGACATTTGGCCAAATGAATCGGTTAACCTTCCTCCATAGGATGTCAAGTGATCGGCTACCGCGCCCGGAAGATATTGGTTCGTATTAATTTCAGGCACATCTGCAAGTCCGGTAAGATAAAACAGCACGTCGGAGGTGTTTTGAATGAAATTACTTGCGCTGTTGGTTGAATTATCAATGTAAAACATAGATAACGCTTCGGGGCGGTTCCAAAAATTAACGGTGTCTAGAAAGTTTAAGTAACGGATCGAGCGCGCAGGATCGGTTGTGCGAATAAAATATCCGTCCCCCGCGGGAAGTGTGCCATCAGAGGAAACACCATTATTAATCAGATTAAAGACATTCGTACTGTTCAGGCCAGCCAAGACCATTGACGGCCGTATTCCGAAATCGGTAAAGGGCCTCGTGGACGGCGAATAATAATAATTGGAGGTGTAAGTGGTCTGACTGGTAGCACAACCGGAGTGATATCCGAAAGTAATTGCGGTGGTAATCGATTGGCACGTATCAACCATCCAAGGAGTAGTCCAGGTAATTGCGTAGGCTTGAACTTGTGCGGGAGTTGCCAAATCAAGCTGGGCCTTCATAGTTTGAAATTCAGTAACTGACATGGATTGGTTTCCCGGTGGGAAACTCACATTGATACGGTTTTCAGCAGGAATAGCCCTAGCCGCCATATAATAATTGGCCACAGCAACGGACTGCGGGTCCTGAGTATTAACAATTACACCCAATTCAGAAGGATTTATGGACCTTCGAGGAAGATATACCGTTACTGTATTCCCTGCAGAATTACTGACTGTTTGTTGATCGTAATCATTCTGATCAAAGAACTGAAAGGTGTCCGCATACGCTTCACATAGAATGGTGAATAATAACGTTAAAATAATTAAAAGGTATCGCATCAATAGTTCCTTTTCACTCAAGACTAAAAGTAATGACTAATTAGTATAAATCGTTATACATCTGTGCGGCCTGCAGGCTAATAAGAAACCGCCACAGGATCAGATGTTCTCCTAGACGGATATTACCGTAAACTTCTTCACATAAGGCGAGCTGGGAGTTCTTTATGTTTTTTTCTATTCTATTCATTATTTTTTCTACGGCGTCACGATGATTTTGATTTTCTTTATGTCAACGGTGCCATTACTGTTATATGTTTTTACTTTGACATCGTAGCCATCGGTATTCGGCTCGGTGTACGTGACGCTGGAAGAAGATTTAAAAGTATCCTCACCGTGATCGGCGTCATCGCCAAAATCCCATTTTTGTTTAATGGGGGAATTTTTTTCAGGGAGTTGATTTGCAAAATTTCTAACCGAACTAAAATCTGACTCGTGAAAGACATTTAAAGAAATCTTTTCACCCACTTTGGCTTGGTACACATTGGGGAAAAGTTTTTGTGCTCCGCTCACGGTTAACTGTATTTTCGGAAGAGGATTGATTTTTGTGGTAACTGAATTTTCGGTTGCCTCTGATTTTTTGGAATTGTCACTATGGACAATAATCGTGGCTGACGATGTGGGTGTTGAGGTGCTGTTGGAAGCGGGCGTGTTCGTATTCACAATAACCGTGGAAGTGCTGGTAGATGATAAATTATCACAGGCATCGCCCACGCCATTTCCGTCTTTGTCAGCTTGATCAGGATTTATTACTTTTTCGCAGTTATCACAGGCATTGCCTATCCCGTCATGATCTGAATCCGTTTGT
>CAZVZR010000021.1:27022-34349 GCA_964630825.1 uncultured Planctomycetales bacterium
TTTTTCGCAGTTATCACAGGCATTGCCTATCCCGTCATGATCTGAATCCGTTTGTTCGGGATTAGCGACGTCCGGGCAATTGTCCTGTGCGTTGAGAATGCCGTCTTTATCCGCATCAAAGGATAAATCGAGCATGAAGATTTGTGGAAAAGTACCGTAACGATAATCTTCCCAAACGACATTATTTCCGTTAATTGCCGGGAACATTTGCGCTGAATAATTCCCGGTTAAGCGTTGCTCGCCTAATTCAGGGTGCTCAATATCCCAAAGGTAAATATCTTGCCCTTCACCCGGTATTTGGGATCCATTACGGTTATCTCTCCAAACAATTTTACTGCCAAATATTTTAAGCTGGTCTCCAGTTTTTGGCCAAGAGGTAATCCGTTGTTTACCTAATTCAGGGTGATCTAAGTCGAATAAATACAAGTTCCAATTAGTTTGTTTGAATACTTGTTCCGCAAAAAATATTTTGTTCCCCAACACCATCGGGGCGCTTTTTATTAAATTCTTCTCGCTAAGAAATGGCATTGCTCCAAGAGAAGGATTGTTTAAATCATAATAATAAACAACAGAGTTCCCGACGGCTTTGGGATCGGCTAATTGCCAGACAACGTTGTTACCCGAAATACCCAATGAGGACATGGCTCCGTAAAAAGCGGAAGATTCAAAACTAAACAGAATTGTCCGTTTGTCCGTGGATAAGTTATAAAGGAAAATATTGCTCTTAAACGGGGCATTGTTTTTATACTCTACCGCGCTCCAGATTATATTATCTCCATCAATGGCTTTGGCATTTTGCCCGGTGAGCATTGCCGCATCAGAAAGGCGTTTGATACCATTCTCAGGATGGTCGATATCATAGAACCATAATTGAGTCAGTTTTATTCCTTCATTAAGCAAATCACCGCCTTCCCAGATAACTCGGCTACCGGAAATGGCTGGGAATGACCCTTTCAACATAATGCCCTCAGGAGTTTTTAACTCATAAGGTTCGGAGTTCCTTTTTCGCAAGTCTTTCGCATAAAGTACTCCGCTAAGGCGGTTATTGTCTACGGACCTAAAAAATACAATATAATTTTCTGAAATGGCAGGTGTTATGTTTGCAGCGAAGTCTTGAGAAATTTTTTGAACAACAGGCTCTTTTGTCATTTCGATGACGTCTTCCATTTTTTTACCACTGCCGTCGCGTGAATATACAACTAAACGGATAAATACGCGTCCAATTTTAAGGGCGCTGGTATCCAAGTATCCTAATACGCCATTTTCCACTGGTATGCCGGGAGTGTTGACAACGATGGGCTGCCAATCGAAAGGATTGTTGGTTTGGCTATAAAAAAGTTCATAATGGTCGAAATTTTTAAATCTGTCTCCTCTGGGGCCGGCGGCGATTCCGCGGATTTTAAGAAAATCATCTTTGTGCGGGTCGATGGAGATATCCTTTAAGGATTCATCTAATTCCGCCCGGGGAATAACGGTATCCGTACTTGCCATTGCTTTCTGGGCATTAATGATTCCGTTCCCGGAGAAAATATCAAATCCGGAATAATTCATTCCATCATTTAAAGGATTGGTAATGTCATCCGCGGAATAACGGATAATGCGGTACACATCATCGTTGGACAGTTTCGGGTTTTTGGATAAAAGTAAAGCCGCTTCCCCGGAAACATACGCGGCGGCCATGGATGTGCCTCTTAAACGAAGGTAGTTGTTTACCGACGGGTTTACTCCCGCTGCCGGAGCCGCCGGCTTTAATGAAGCAGCCTTAAGTGACAAAATATCCGCAACACCGGGAGCCGCCACATCAACCGTTGAGCCGTACCCGGAAACTTTTTTGTTAAAATTCAGGTTGTCTACGGCCGTTACATTTAATACTTCCTTCATTTTTTGCGGTGATGAAATAGTTACATCATGCCCGGAACTGCCGGCGGAAAATACAATAACGGCGCCGTGCTGGTAAGCGTTTCTTACGGCATCTTCCAATACGGGATTAACGACATGATGTTCAAAGGAAATACTCGCGTTGATAATATTTGCGCCGTTTTTGACGGCATAATCCATCGCTTCAATTAACGCGGACACCGGGCCATAAGAGGATACATCGAAAAATATTTTTAACGGCATAATTTGGGCCTTGGGGGCAACACCCACGATTCCTTTGGCATTGTTGCCGATGGCGGCAATGATGCCGGCGACATGAGTCCCGTGGCCCTGCTTATCCATGGGGTCGTTGTCTTGAAGCTTAGGGTCAGGGCATTGGTCATTAATAAGCCTAGTGGTGCATTCAGTAAAATCATACCCCATCACATCATCAACATAGCCGTTGTGGTCATCATCTATCCCGTTATTGGGAATTTCCCCGGGGTTGTTCCAAATGTTTTCCTGTAGTTCCGGATGAGTGTAATCAACGCCTGTGTCGAGGACAGCGATTATCACCCCTTTCCCTAAATACTGGGCCTTGGGTTTCGCATCAAGCCAGGCTTCCGGCGCGTGAATATTTTTGAGGCCGTACATGTCATAAAAGTTTTGTTTCCAGGAGCCGTACGAATTGTAAAATTCATCATCCGGCGGCACGGCAAAATCGACGTCAGCACTTGCGGCATAGGCGATATAATCCGGCTGCGTGTTGAGGACAAGTGGGTTGTGGCTATAAGCCGCACAGACTTTATGAATGTCGGCTGTTGAATCCGAAAGTTTGAAAACGTAAAAATTCTCGTTTGATATTTTTTTGATTGCCGTGACACCGAATTTTTTATTTAATTGCAGTATGGACTCCGGCAGTTTGCCTGAATTGTTTTTCGCGATGTTCTTTAGCTCAACAATAAACTGCCCAGGGTAGTACTCCGTTGTGATAAGCGACAAACTGTGAGCCGGTTGAGTAAAAAATAATCCCAGTAGAAAGTAAACACTTAATACTCCGATTCGTTTTTTCATCAATCGTCTCCTTTTATTTATGCTCATGCAGCCCCACTGCCCAGCGGTAGCCGTTGTAGGCGAGGACGTTGGTGGGGTGATATTCTTTATCGGAATAAACGACTTTCCCGGTTTTCTTGTCAACAATGACCAGATATTCGGATCTGGCGACCTCTAATGATTTACGTTTTAAATGAACAAACAAGTATTGCTGGTGCGGGTAGGTGTATCTGTTATCGACAATTTCAGGGTTAAAAAAGCGGTAGAGATTTTTATCTCCTGAATCCATTAAAGCTTTTTTAGCAATGAGTTTCGCTTCCCTTTGGTTAATTCCGTCTTTGTAATTTATTTTGGCGTAACTATTCTCCAGCGCGGACATGTTGGCATAGCTGGTTGTCGCCAGTGCTAACGTCATTAAAGTCAGAAATAGTTTTTTCATTTTAGGCCCCTTTTTTTAATGTTTAACCCGTCTTCGCCAAATTGCTTTCGCGTTTGGCTACGCCGGGCTAATTCACACTTATAACTTACGTCGGCTTTGCCTCTGCAAGTTATGTGTTCATTAGTTCAATATCGTATCCAAGCCAAGAACCTGGATATCAACCAAAAAGCGCCAGAGGACGAGCGACTGCCCCATTCCTCTGCTTTCTACGTCTCTTGATGGTGGACTTAAGTTGTCCATTTTTTACCCCTTTTTGTTCCTAAAATAGAAAAAGCCTAATCCTTAATATTAAAGATTAGGCCTGCTGGGCATAAAAAAACTCTTAAAACAAATTCGGCAGCTGGCTATCCTTAATTTCAGGACCCTCTAGTTTTGTGTCCCTACATTACTGTAGGTTTACCTTTGTCGTTTTTGCTAAAGAGCAATATAAACTACTTATAATATATTACTGTATAACTACACACAAAGTATGCCACATATTTCTTGGTTGGCAAGAGTATGAGGCAAAAATTTTTAAATTCGTGAAAACGCTTCCTTTTAGAACGAGATTTTAAACCCTTACTGCCAGGTGTTGGTTAATTAAATCCTGGTTTAGCAAGCGGCCTTCCTTGGCAACACGGTCAGCATCTTTAACACCCGGAAGATAAAATACATCCGCGACATACCTTCCATGAACATCGGTAGCGTAAGATTTAAGGACGACAAATTCGACTTGATTGCAAAGTTGCGCAACAAAAGTTTTGGCCCGTTCACCGCCGATCGTTCCTAATTCCGGGCAATCAATATCTTTTAGCCGAATCCGGGCGACAACCCATGTCCCGAAATCACAATCAATTTTGCATAACAGAGTATCACCGTCAATCACTCGCAAAATGTAGGCTTTGTAAGTGAACAGTTCCTTGTCCATGCCTTTTGAATTTTGAAACACGTATTCATCTTTTTCTTTGACAGCCTCGAGAATTTGTCCTGCCTGCGGTTTATTAATTCCTTTTAACGGGACATCCCGATCGATCCCAAATCCGCAGTCGACTTGTAACGGTGCGCTTCCCGGGACTGTTGAGGCAACTAATTTGTAGGTGTTAAGCCGGCCTCTGACAATGGGTAGTGGCGTGGTGTTCGTTTCATTTTGTTTTTTTAATTTCTTAGTACCAGGTTCAAACGAAATTGGTTGTAAATCTATTTTTTTCTCCGTTAAGTGGGCCTTTAAATCCCGTGAAGTCCAGTTTTTCTTAACTGCTGTGTTTTCAATGTCCTGCCGGTCATTTTTGTCTGTTACCGTCGAGAGAAGTTGGTAGTGTGTCCAGCTCAAGTTTGCAGGCGCCTGCAAAGCAGGATATGCTTGATAAAATTGCCGCATGTAAAATAAATTTCGCACTGAAAATCCGTTGCCGTATTTTTGGATTAAATCTTCGGAAAGTTGTTTTAAAAGGTTTTCATTTAGTTTTTGTTCCAAATCATGCGTCCGTTCAACCTCAACAATCATCCGGCCGATTTTCCAGTAAGCATTCAGGCGGATTTTGTCAACGGCTTCTTTCGCCAGGATATTGGTTTCATCGTAAGTTTTGGAAATTTGGGAAACAAGTTTTTGGTAGGTGGTTTGCGGGACAATATTTTTCATACGGGAACTGGTTATTCCGCTTTGACTCTTCGTTTCATTAAATCGCCGACGGCTTTGACCGGACTTTTATTTTTGTAGATGATGTTGTAGACTTCAGTTGAAATCGGCATGGGAACGCGGTGTTTTTTGGCGAGACGGCAGACAGCCTTAACGGTCTCGACACCTTCGGCTACCATTTCCATTGATGAGAGAATCTGTTTGATGGTGGAACCCTTGCCGAGCATTTCTCCAACGCTGCGGTTACGACTTTTGGGATTAAACGCGGTGGTGGCCAAATCACCTAAGCCCGTTAACCCGGCAAAAGTTTCTGCTTTTGCTCCCATCACTTTTCCCAGGCGTGACATTTCGCTTAAGCCGCGCGTTAAAAGCGCTGATTTGGTATTCGTGCCGAAGCCCAGCCCGTCACAAACCCCACAGGCAATGGCAATCACATTTTTCAGGCTGCCGCCGAGCTCAACGCCAACCACGTCTGTATTGGTGTAAATGCGAAAGGTTTTTGAAGTAAAAATCACCTGCAGTTTTTCTGCCAGGCGTAAATTTTTTGAAGCAATCACCGCCGTCGATGGAACACCTTTGGCCACTTCCATGGCAATCGTCGGGCCGGATAAAACCGCCAACGGCACATTGCCTAAATATTTATTCATCATCTCGGAAATGCGTTTGTAAGTTTTGGTGTCAATTCCTTTAGTGACGCTTAAGAATATTTTTTGCCGCAGCGGGACTTTTGTTTTTTTAATTTCAGCTAAGACAGATGCAGCGTATTGTGACGGAACGGCGAATACAATCAAATCACTTACGGTAAGAACATGTTTTAAATCACTGGTAACGGTGACTTTGGGCGGAATGCGTATGCCGGGCAAGAATTTTGAATTGAAACGGGTTCGTTCGATTTCCTGTGTGTATTGCGAGAATGGGCCCCAGAGATAAACGCGGTAACCTTTTTGGGCGAGATGGACCGCCAGCGTCGTCCCCCAGCCTCCGTCCCCGATGATGCTGATTGTTTTGATCTTTGTTATCATAATTTTGTCACGAAGTTCAAAGCAACTTCTATTTTCCTTGAAAAGCAGCTGATTGTCATCAGTTTTTTAACTTCGTTCGCAAGGCCTCAATTACCGGATTCGGCACGACGTGGTACAAGGCAAAATCCTCATTAAGGTACATCCGTTCCAGTAAGGCACTGTCTTGCTGTGGCATTGCGTAACGGACAAAGACAATATAATCGGCGCCGTATTTAATGATGGCTTTTTGAATCGCCGACATGGGCGATTCAGTGATGGTCGCTTTAAAAGGTTCGACGTCGTCAAGGCGGCGTTTCCACTCAACCGCCGCGTTGTAATCAAAACCCACAATGCCGCAATCGCGGTAGCAGACGACGACTTTGCGGTTGGAAAAAATGCGGAACCCTCCCATTTCCATGTCATAAGGGACAAGGATCATGGCGTTTTTGGGCGTGTTGGCTTTGGCAAAGCGCTGCATGTCTTCCCAGCTGCGCTGAATTTGCCAAAAACCGTCTGAATTTTTTTCAAGATTGATTTTTTCGAAACGATAATAAACAAATTGCAGGAAGAAAACGACAAAAGGTATGATGATAAATAAGTTTTTTTGTAGGGTTTTTTGTCTTTCATCCTTCGCGTTGGCGAAAATAAAATAGTTGAGCGTCAAAAGAGATAAGAGTATTACTAAAACGACCCGGACACGGAAGACGTATTCGATGGTGTTAAAATAATAAACAATCGCGGCTAATGAAGCGCCCAGAACGACGATGCTTAAGGACAGGGCCAGCCATTTTTTCGTTCCCGAATATTTCTTGAGACTACTGAGGATTACACATACCGCCATTAAAGCAATGGCCGATGCGGTGGCAATCAAATCACCGTATTTTAAAAAAACAAATAAGCAAGTGATACCAAAAACGGTGACGGCTTTGTTTTTTTTAATCAGCTGCATGACGAGAATCGCCGTGTATCCCATGAGGAGAAATAAAAGATATTGGGTGTTGCGCAAAAGATTTAAATCTAAAACAAACCTTGTCGGTTTTAGGTAAGTGAAGGCGAAACACACCCCCAAAAGCCCGAATGCGCTAAATGTAAAAATGACAGCTTTCTTGTTAGTACGGAATTCTCTGTTAAAAACAATATTGAGGATAACTAAGGCAATAAGGAAAATATATTCCTGCGTGTAATACAAAAAGACTTTTATGTCTTTGGCCAGCGCCGGAAACGGTACGGGCGGTAGCATGAAGTTCTGCGGGCAAGACAGCTGGTAGAGTTCCATCCAGTTGATGTAAGTGTTGGGCTGTAACCCTGCCTCCATCCCTAATCGTTTGCCGAACGCCCAAAGGCTAAAGGGCAACGAAAGGA
>CAZVZR010000022.1:0-33590 GCA_964630825.1 uncultured Planctomycetales bacterium
ATGAAGGATTTGTGGAAATCGTGCTTTACAGGTTTTGCAAATTTTGCTATAACTATCACCAGATTTCAGCAAAATTTTTAGGGGCATAGAAGCAAGGGCCACACTTGCTGACAATTTGGGGCGGCCGATCGTAGGTCGCAGTCCTTGCTGCCACTATTATTTTTAGATAAGCAAGGGCCATTAGCTCATCTGGTAGAGCAACTGACTCTTAATCAGTGGGTGGCTGGTTCGATTCCAGCATGGCCCATTTCTTATTTATCCATTTAGAAAATGCGCCTTTTTTATAGGCAATTAAATTTTGAAATACCCTTTACTTGCCAAAAATTTTTTGCTATCATCAAGCCTAACAATCACCGTTATAGAGAAGTAACCATCCTTTTTGATGTTAAAAAATCCCAATGGGCAGTAAAAAGTTAGATATTAGCGCATTAAAAGACAAGGCGAAACTGTTTCGTCGCGAAATTCTAGAGACCATCTGTGAGGCCGGTTCGGGCCATCCGGGTGGGTCACTTTCTTCGGTCGAAATCCTTATTTCTCTTTATGAGCATAAGTTGCGGTATGATTCCCAAAATCCCGCTTGGGATGATCGTGACCGCTTGATTGTTTCCAAGGGGCATTGTACCCCTGTCGTTTATGTAACCCTTGCCAATTACGGCTATTTCCCCAAAGAGGAATTAAAAACTTTTCGCAAGTTTGGTTCACGCCTCCAAGGGCATGTTTATTCTAAGACACCCGGAGTTGAATTTAACACCGGCTCTTTGGGCCATGGGCTTTCCGTGGCTAATGGACTCGCATTGGGCGCGCGCATGCGCAAGAAAGATTTTAAAACGTATTGCCTTCTGGGCGATGGGGAGATTCAGGAAGGCTCTGTTTGGGAAGCCGCGATGACCGCAGCACATTATAAGATTGATAACATTTGCGCGATCGTGGATTCCAATAAGGTTCAGCAAAACGACAAGGTTACTAAGATCATGAATCTGGAGCCGCTGGCTGAGAAATGGAAAAGTTTTGGCTGGGAAGTCAATGAAATCGACGGGCACAAATTTGAAGAATTGATACCGGCTTTGGATAAATTTGGTACAGTTAAGGGCAAGCCTTATGTCATTATTGCCAATACACTCAAAGGCAAAGGGGTTTCTTGGATGGAGCTTAACCCTGATTGGCATGGCAAGGCACCGGACAAGAAGCAACTTGAACAAGCATTAGCAGAATTAAAGTAGTTGTAAGCCTTAAGTCATAAGTGGTAAGTTTATGGCTTACCACTTACGGCTTATGGCTAGCTTAAGGAAAAAATGGCAGAAATGTTACCCACGAGAGATGGATTCGGTAAAGAGCTTTTAGCGCTTGGTAAGGAAAATGACAAGATTGTCGTCGTTTCCGCTGACTTGGAAGATTCGACACGCTCCAAATGGTTTGCTGAAGCTTTCCCTGACAGAGCATTTACGGTTGGAATTGCCGAGCAGGATATGGTTGGCACTGCCGCGGGATTGGCATTAAACGGCTTTATTGCTTTTGCGAATTCTTTTGCGGTGTTCATGACCAACCGTGCGTACGACCAAATACGCATGGATGTTTGTTACAATAATTGTAATGTGAAAATTATTTGTTCGCACGCTGGGTTAACGGTCGGGCCTGACGGTGCATCCGCACAGTGCCTTGAAGATTTGGCCCTGATGCGTGTGTTACCGAATATGACTGTTGTTTATCCGGTTGATGCCATTGAAGCCCGCAAAGCCACGCGCGCGTTTGTGGAAACCAAAGGGCCAATGTATATGCGTACCTCACGGGGGAATGTCCCCACGGTTACAAAAGACAGCGACCCATTTATTATCGGTAAAGCCAATGTTTTACGTGATGGCAAAGATGTTTCAATCATTGCCTGCGGGATTATGGTTGCCGAAGCGTTAAGTGCGGCTAATATTTTGGAAAAAGATGGTATTGATGCCAAGGTTATTAATATGCACACAATCAAACCGATCGACAAGAAGATGATCATTGATTGCGCCAAACAAACCGGCGCCATTGTTACCGCCGAAGAACACCAGATTCACGGCGGATTAGGGAGCGCGGTTGCTGAAGTTATTGTCCAAGAATGCCCGGTCCCGATAGAAATGGTTGCCGTACATGATACTTTTGGCGAATCCGGCACACCTGATGAACTTTTGAAAACCTACCATCTTAAAGATATGGACATCGTCGCTTCCGCAAAAAAGGCGATCAAAAGAAAATCGTCACCGGTTAGCGTCAGCCGGTAACCTGGTTTATTGTTTTAAATTTCGTAAGCCCATTTAACAAATATAGAGGAGGAAACATGGCGGTCTCGACTATGCAGCAATTAGCCGATTTAGGACAGAGCGTTTGGCTTGACTATATCAGCCGGCCTTTATTGGAAACCGGCCAACTCAAGAAATTGATTGATCAGGGCTTACGCGGAATGACTTCAAACCCGTCCATCTTTAACAGCGCCATTGCCAGCAGTAAAGACTACGATGAAAAAATTTTAAAACTTAAAAGCATTGGCAAATCGACGTTTGAAATTTACGATGAATTGACAGTCAAAGATATTCAGGATGCCTGCGATCAGTTTAAAGGCGTGTTTGAGAAAACAAAAGGATTGGATGGCTACGTCAGCCTTGAGATTAATCCGCTTTTGGCCAACAAAGTCGATGAACAAACGAAAGAGGGAATAAGATTGTTTAAGAAAGTCAACCGTCCCAACTGCATGATTAAAGTCCCATCCACCGAGGAAGGTTTTCCTGTCTTTGAAGAATTGATTAATCAGGGAATAAACGTCAACGTCACGCTCATTTTTTCATTAGAACAATATGAAAAGACGGCGCAGGCGTATTTGAAAGGTTTAGCCAAACGGCAAAAACGGGGAGAGGATTTAAGCAAAATTCGCTCGGTGGCGAGTGTGTTCGTGAGCCGCATTGACACACTGATAGACGGTATTTTAACTGATAAACAGGCGCACCTCAAAGGTAAAGCCGCAGTCGCTAATTCCCATATCATTTATGAACGGGCGAAAGAGGTTTTTGCCGGCGCGGAGTTTAAGGCGCTTGCCAAAAGCGGAGCGAATGTCCAGCGTGTGTTGTGGGGTTCTACTAGCACAAAAAATCCCATCTATCCGGACATTAAATATGTAACGGAACTAATTGCGCCGTTAACAGTCAACACGATTCCGGAAAAAACCTTGTACGCATTTTTGGATCATGGCACAGCCCAAAATGCGCTTACATATCCAGTGGCCGAATCAAAGAAAATTATTCGTGAACTTAAGAAGACAGGTATCGACATCACGGAAGTCTGCCAAAAACTTTTGGTTGACGGTTGTAAAGCATTTGACAAAGCATTTGAAGACCTGCAGGCGTCCATCGAGAAAAAAGCGGCCCAACTCGTCGAAAGCAAGTAGTAAAAGCTAAATACCATGACAGATCAACGCAAAGTACTTATTTTTGAAAGTTCTTTTTCCCTTTCCAATTATCTTGTCAAGAAATGGGTACTCTTGGCTCAGGAAGCGATCAGCCAACGTGGGCGTTTTACCGTTGCGCTTTCAGGCGGCCGGACGCCGACCGAATTTTACACAAAACTTTCTGGTTTGGAGGATTTTAATCTGTGGCAAAAGACGCATCTTTTCCAGGCTGACGAACGGTTTGTCCCTCACGATGATTCAGAAAGCAATTATAAAATGATTAAGGAAACTCTACTGAATTATGTTCCTATCCCCAAAGAGAATGTTCATTTGATTGATGTGGCTTGTGAGAATGCAGGATTGGCGGCAGAAGAGTATAAAAATTCCTTGGTGGTTTTTTTTGATTTTAGAAAAAACAACTTACCTTGTTTTGATTTGATTTTATTGGGAGTCGGCCCAGACGGCCATACAGCTTCGCTTTTTCCCGATACCCAGGGCATAAGTGATCCCCGGAGGGTAACCCTTCCTGTATCTTCGCCGCATTTGAAAGATGATCGTGTCAGCCTGACAGTTTCAACGATTAATAATGCAAGACGGGTTGTTTTTCTGATTCTAGGAACCGGGAAAGCAGCCATTGCAAAAGCCATTCTTGAAGAAAATTTTGATTGTCCTGCCCAGAAGGTCCAGCCGACGGATGGTGAAGTGATTTATCTTTTGGATAGAGAAGCCGCACGCAAGTTATCCTATCACGATAATTACACTTTTGATGGCGAAGCCCTCTCCTTATGAAAAATTTTGTTTACCGTTGGGCGCAAGCGAAACGATGGAAAATTTTCGGTACCATTGTTCTTATCAGCACCGGTTTTCTCATTTACGGTAACACCTTCCAAAGTACTTTTCAATTTGACGATCTTCCCGCCATCGTTGAAAATTATCAGATTTATAATCTTGCGGATGTCCACTCGATGTGGAGGTTTTATAAGCAGCGTTTTGTCGGTTTCTTTACTTTTGCGCTTAATTATCATTTTCATAAACTTGATGTTGTTGGTTATCATTTAGTCAATGTTTGTATTCATATTGGCACTGCCTTTTGGATGTGGTATCTACTGTCCTTAACACTGGGATTGCCTCAATTTCAAGAGAAATTTTCCAAAGAACAACGGAAATGGCTTTCGTTTTTACCGGCCTTATTATTTCTTGTTCATCCCATTCAAACACAATCGGTCACTTATATTTACCAAAGAGTTACTTCCTTGACGGTATTTTTTTGTTTAGCCAGCTTGTGTTTTTATGTCAAAGGGCGGATTGCGCATAAGGGTTATTTTATCCCCGCCACGTTAGCGGCAGTATTGGCTGCATTCACAAAAGAGTTGGCGCTTGCGTTGCCTTTTTTGATTATATTGTACGAAGCCTTTTTTATGCACAGGGAAAAGGGGGGGCGGTTGCGTTGGTATTACTTTGTGCCTGCAGTTGCCGTTCTTTTCATAATCCCTTCTTTATATAAATTTAATTTTTCGGCACGATTTTTTACTCCGCTTATTTCGGAAGGGCAATATGAGATTATTATTACCATTCCCAGCTATTTGCTGACACAATTCCGCATTATCCTCCTTAGCTTCCAATTGCTGATTTTCCCTTACAACCAAAATTTAGACCATGAAATTCCTTTGGCAAAATCTATTATGGAGCCAGTGACTTTTCTTAGCATCGCGGCTGTTTTGTTGATCGTATTTATGTCGTTTCGGTTGCGTAAGAAAGAGCCATTGATTTCTTTTGGGATGTTGTGGATATTTATCACTTTTGCTTACAATTTTGTTCCTCGTGACGATATTTTTGACGAGCAAAAATTGTATTTTCCTGCTGTCGGATTTTCTATTGCCTTATGCTTTGCGGCCTTTCGTATTTTCAAGGATTTCTCTAAATTTGTAAAAACCATTATCGTTATTGCTTTAATTTTTGGGCTTTTAACATTTCAACGCAATTGGGTTTGGCAAAATCCGTTAACTTTGTGGAGTGATGTCATAAAAAAATCTCCCCATAAAGTCAGGGCCTATAATGCGGTCGGCCGGTATTATGTGGAAAAGGAAGAAAAGGATAAAGCGTTAGTTTTTTTTAATAAAGCTTTGAGTATGCGGCCGTTATATACACGCCCGCTCCTTAATCGCGGAATAATTTACTTCGAGAGAGGTTTTTACGATTTGGCTTTGGCGGATTTTTTTAAAGTCCTGCAGATAAGCCCTAAATCAATCCAGGCCTATAATAACATCGGGCAAGTTTATGTGGCGCAAGGTAAATATGATTTGGCCTTGAAAGCGTTTGGCGATGCTTTGTATTACGTTCCGGGTTACTTGTTGATTTTTTATAACCGCGGGCAACTTTACGAAAAATTGGGCCAATATCAAAAAGCTATCGAGGATTATACACAGGCGATCTCGTATGACCCATTTTCCGATTCAGCCTATATGATGCGCGGGCAAATTTATTACAAGTTTAAATCTTATGATTTAGCGCTCGCTGATTTTAATAAAGCGCTGTCCTTAAATCCAAAGTTGGCGGGCCTTTACAATAACAGAGGCAATATTTATTCAGCAAAGGGAAAGATGCAGTTAGCATTTAATGATTTTACCAAAGCTATTGAGGTTGAACCGAGTTTCAGCATGGCTTATAACAACCGCGGGATTATATTAAGAGGCAACGGACGATACGATTTGGCCCTGAATGATTTTAATCAGTCGCTGGCCTTGGACCCAAGCTATACGCCTGCCTACATTAACCGCGGGAGCCTTTTAGTTGACCTAAAACAATACGACATGGCTTTAAAAGATTTTAATAAAGCCCTGGCCCAAAATGCAAACAGCGCCGAAGCGTATAATAACCGTGGCTTGGTTTTTAAAGAAACCCAACAGTATGATAAAGCCTTGGCCGATTTCGATAAAGCCGTTACGCTAGCTCCGCGCTTTCCGGAGATTTATCTAAATAAAGCGGATATTTATTTTCTTCAACAAAAATATGATCTGGCGATTGGAGAGTATGACAAACTAACCCAATTGTATCCGCGTAGTGCCAAAATTCACTACTTAAAAGCGCTTTTATATGAAAAAAAAGGAGACTATAAGCAGGCCCTTCAAGAGTTGTTGCAGGCGCAATCGCTGGGTTTACGCATTGATCAGCAGTATTTAGATAAATTAAAAAAGGCCAGCGGAAGTTAAATGAGAGAAAGGAGTAAAATTGGTCACTATCCGTCGTAAGGGGACTATGCCTGAAGAAGAGGTTTTTACCCGTATGGTTATGGGGGTGCTTTTAGTTTTCACGGCTTTCTTTAGCTGGGGGAGATGGGTAGCTCTTGTTTTGGGTGTTTTATTTCTGCTTTCAGCCTTACAAGGTGTTTGCCTTACTTGTATTTTGTATAAGAAATTCATCAAAAAAGATAATTAATCTTATTTTTAATTGTCGGGGCACCCTCCTATAGTATAATGAATTTATGATGAGCCCTTGGGGGAAATTAGAGTGTTTATCACAGCAAGAGTGCCGGGAGTTACAAAATAAGAAACTGCAGCAATTTATAAATCATTACGTCTATCCTTTCAGCCCTTATTATCGGCGGCTATTCGATGAGAATAAAATTGATCCCAAAAGCATTAAGTCCAAAGAGGATTTAAAAAGAATCCCTTTGACCTCCAAAATGGATTTTATTGACAAACCCGAACAGCCGAAACGGTTCCGGGATTTTATTCTTCAACCCGATAAAGAGAAAATCCGCAAGAATTGGCCGGTCGCAAAGTTAATCCCTTTGGCTTTTAATAAATTAACTCGCGGGGAACAGTATATTCAGGAAAATCTGGCCAGGGAATTTCGGCCGGTTTTTATGACTTTTACCACCGGGACGACGAATAAACCGGTACCATTTGTTTATTCAAATTACGATATTCAAAACCTTTATGTTTCGGGGGCACGGATGCTCAGTGTTTTCGGGATAAAACAGGAAGAAATAGTTGTTAATATGTTTCCGTATGCGCCGCACCTGGCTTTTTGGCAGGTTGTTTTCGGCGGGTTTGCCTCAAACGCGTTAATTCTAAGCACCGGCGGCGGCAGAGTCCTGGGGACGGAAGGGAATATCAATGCAATTTTAAATATGAAACCATCAGTCATCTTAGGGGTTCCCACCTATATTTATCATGTCTTGCGTGAAGCGCAGGAAAAAGGCATTCAGTTTTCTTTCATTAAAAAAGTTATCTTAGGTGCTTCACGGGTTACACAGGGATTTAAAATTAAGCTGGCGGAAATTTTGGAATCAATGGGAGCGGCGGATGCAGAGATTTTTGGGACATATGGTTTTACCGAATCGCGTTGCGCGTGGGGTGAGTGCCCGACGGCCAGGGATATCTCGAGCGGTTACCATCTTTATCCGGACAAAGAAATATTTGAAGTGATTGACCCCAAAACAGGAGAAGTCAAAGGCGATGGACAGGACGGAGAAATTGTCTACACCGCCTTGGATTCACGCGGGTCGGCCGTGATCCGTTACCGGACAGGCGATTTTGTCACCGGCGGCATTACCACCGAGCCCTGCCCGTACTGTAAAAGCCGGGTGCCGCGGCTTTCCAGTGACATTACCCGTTTATCGGACATTAAAGATTTGCAGCTTTCAAAAATTAAAGGGTCGCTGGTGAATTTGAGCCATTTTGAAGCGGTCATGTCGGATGTTCCCGGCATCGATGAGTGGCAGATTGAGCTGCGCAAGAAAAATAATGACCCTTATGATGTTGATGAGCTGGTGATTTATCTTTCCATGAAAGATCACGTTAAAGATGCGGGGGTCGTTGAGGATGTGAAAGAGAAAGTTTTATCAGCCACCGAAGTCAGGCCAAACGATGTGCTAATCATTTCCCGCGAGGAAATGGTGAAACGTTTGTGTATTGAAACTCAAAACAAAGAAAAAAGAGTTTTGGATATTCGTCCAAAGTTGTAAAGTATAAAAAAGGAGCTAATGTGGAAAGAATTGCCGTAATTGATGGAGTCAGAACTCCCTTTTGTAGAATGGGGACAGCGTTTAATGACGTGTCCGCTCAAGAGCTTGGTCGTCTTGCCGTACGTGAACTTTTGGAAAGGACCACGCTTGATCCAGCTCAAATTGACGAAGTCATTATCGGCTGCGTCGGGCAGCCAGCGGATGCCGCTAACATTGCCCGGGTTGTGGCCCTTTTGGCCGGTGTCCCCAAGGAGGTACCAGCTTTTACCGTGCACCGGAATTGCGCCTCGGGAATTGAAGCGGCCGCGCAAGCGGAGTTGAAAATAAAAGCCGGCGAGGGGAAGTGTTATTTGGTCGGTGGAACCGAGTCGATGAGTAATATTCCTTTTTATTTAAAGAAAAAAATTCAAGACCAAATGGGCCAGTTTACGCGGGCCAAAGCTTTGCCTGATAAATTAATGACTTTTTTTAATTTTTATAAAAACTACATGAACCCGCAAGCGAGCATTAACATCGGGTTGCAGTTAGGATTAACCGATCCTGTTTGCGGCCTTATCATGGGGCTCACCGCGGAAGTTTTGGTTAAAGATTACGGAATCACACGGCAAGAACAAGATGAGTTTGCTTTACGCAGCCATCTGCGCGCGCTTGAGGCTCGTCAGGTATTGCGGCAAGAGATCATGGCGGTTATTCCCGGGCCTAAGTATAAAGAAGCCCTTATTGATGATAATGGCCCTCGGGAAGGCCAAAATATTGAAGCCTTGGCGAAACTTAAACCGTACTTCGAACGCAACACCGGAACAGTGACCGTCGGCAATTCAAGCCAAGTAACCGATGGGGCCGCCATGCTTTTAATTACGACTGAATCACGAGCCAAGGAGTTAGGTTACACGCCGCTAGGTTACATTCGGGCTTCAGCTTTTGCCGGTGTTGATCCGCAGCGAATGGGAATTGGGCCGGCGCATGCGATTCCTAAAGTTTTAAAAAAAGCTGGAATGAAGTTTAAGGACATTCAATCTTTTGAGATTAATGAGGCCTTTGCCGCTCAGGTAATAGCCTGTTTGAAAGCGTTAGCCTCAGCTGAATTTACTAAACAATATGGTTATGAAAGTTTTACCGGCGAAATCGATCCTAAAGTTCTAAATGTTAATGGTGGGGCCATTGCCTTGGGCCATCCGGTCGGTTCAACGGGTGCTCGTTTAATTTTAACGATGCTTAAACATCTGAAAAGAAATAATCTTAACACGGGTTTAGTTTCCCTGTGCGTCGGCGGTGGCCAAGGGGCAGCCGTTATTTTAGAAAGGTAAAATATGTCTATAAAATTTCGTAAAGACGGAGAGATTGGGTATATCGAGTTTGATCATCCGGACTCAAAAGTAAATATTTTATCGGCGGAGGTCGTCAAGCGGCTTGATAGTATGATCGATGAGGTTGGGCGCAATACCACTATTAAAGCCTTAGCGATCGTGAGTAAAAAGAAAGATATTTTTATCGCCGGCGCGGATATTAAGGAAATTGAGAAAATTTCCTCTCCCACCGACGGTGCAGGAAAAGCGAAGGCGGGGCAGGATGTTTTTAACAAAATCGAAGATTTAAAAATTCCGACGGTTGCGGTTATTGACGGTGTGGCTTTTGGTGGCGGGTGTGAGCTTGTTTTGGCCTGTAAATATCGCATAGCTACTTTTAATGATAAAGTCCGCATCGGCTTGCCGGAAGTTAATCTGGGGATTCTTCCCGGTTTTGGCGGGACATACCGTATGCCAAGGCTGGTTGGCTTGAGCCAAGGCTTGGCATTGATTTTACAAGCTAAACAGGTCGATTCCAAGAAAGCTTTAAAAATCGGTTTGGTGGACAGGCTGGTACCGTCGGCGAACATGGACTATTTTATTAAAGAATTTATTAGTGATGTCCTGGCCGGGAAAATACGAAAGCCTAAAAAAGCAAAGGGTCTCGCGGGGTTTCAGGATAATACGTGGCTTGGCCAACAGATAGTGTTTATTGGAGCAAAGATGAATGTCCTTAATGCCACCAAAGGGTTTTACCCGGCGCCATTAAAAGCGCTGGAGACGGTCAAACGGAATTTTTATCAAAGCCGTGGCCAAGGGATGATCACGGAGCATACCGCATTTGGTGAGTTGGTCATAACCGATATTTGTAAAAATCTTATTCATGTTTTTTACATGTCCGAAAAATTTAAGAAATTATCCCTGTCGGGCGCTGACGACGTAAAGCCTCAGGCAATCCGTAAAAGCGCGGTCTTAGGCGCCGGAATTATGGGCGGCGGCATTGCCCAGTTATTAAGTTATAAAGGAATTTGGACGCGGCTCAAAGATATCAGTTACGATGCTTTGGCCAAAGGTTTACAAGCGGCCGGTTACATTTATAGCCAGGGTGTAAAGAAAAGGGTGATGACTAAGGCAGATGCTCAAAGCAGTATGGCGCGCATTACGACGACGGTTGATTACAGCGGTTTTGCCGACGTGGATATTGTCATCGAAGCGGTTGTTGAAAATGTGGAAATTAAAAAGAAAGTTTTTGCCGAGTTGAGCAATGTTGCGCCAAAGGCTATTTTAGCCACGAATACGTCAGCTTTGTCAGTTACGGAAATGGCCAACGCGACGAAAGATCCGACCAAAGTTGTCGGTTTTCATTTTTTCAACCCTGTTCATAGGATGAAATTAGTTGAGGTTATTACAACAAACAAGGCTTCTAGAGAAACGGTTGTGACCGCGCTTGATTTGGTCAAACGGCTGGGCAAGACGCCGATTTTGGTCAAAGATTCCTGCGGGTTTATTGTCAATCGGTTATTATTGGGTTATATCAATGAAGCCGGTTTTATTCTCGATGAAACAGGGGAAATGGAAGCCATCGATAAACTGGTTACGGATTTCGGTATGCCAATGGGGCCGTTTGTCCTTTCCGATGAAGTCGGCCTGGATGTCGGTGTCAAGGTCATGCACATTTTAAATAATGGCTTTGGTGACCGGTACAAATTGGCAAGAATATTCGAACAAGTCGGGGAAAAGAAACTTTTAGGAAAGAAAGCAGGCAAAGGTTTTTATATCCATTCCAAGAAGAAGCGCACGCCTAACCCCGAGATCGCCGAACTTCTAGCCGGGCGCAAAATTCAGCCGTTAAATAAAGAGGAAGCACTTAAGCGGATGATATATTTTATGATCAATGAAGCGGCACGGTGTTTGGAAGAAGGCATTGTCGACGGGCCGGATACCATTGATATCGGGATGATTTTTGGGACGGGGTTTCCGCCGTTTCACGGTGGGCTCTTAAAGTATGCCGATCATATCGGTCCTGGAAAAATAGTTGATGAGCTGCAAACGCTGCAAAGAAATCTGCATGCCGATCGATTTCAACCAACGAAGTACCTGCTTCAGCTTAAAGAACAGAATCGCAAATTTTATCCATGAGTACTCGCCAGCAGCAAAATTTTATCTACGGTATTGCCATTGCCGTTAGTGTCTTGGTTATTTCCATTTTTGCTTTTGTCCTCTTAGGCAAAAGCCATTATAAAACTTACCGGAACGAACAATACGGCTTTACCCTTAAATATCCTCACGATTGGAAGGTTGAAGAAAATAAAAACAACACGGTTGTTCTCATCAGTGCGCCGCTAGAAAATAAGTTGGACTATTTTCCGGAGAGTGTCAATGTTGTTATTGAGCCGCATTACCGTCCTTATTCAGGATTAAAAGATTTTGTCGATACCGCTGTTGGGCAATTGCGGGGCGTATTTGAGAATAATTTTGAAGAATATGAGTCTTCGGATACTTTTTTATCCGGGGCACCGGCGCACCGGATGGTTTATTTAATTCGCATGCCGGATTTAACTTTAAAATATTTAAGTGTTTTGGCGATTGACAGTAAGCAGTCGTATCAGTTGACCTATACAGCTTTGGAAACTCAGTATCCTAAATATGTTGATCAAGCAGAGAAAATCATTAAGTCCTTTCGCGTAAAAAAATAACTTTCTAAAAAAGATGATCATGCCCAAAGTAGTTCCGTTATGCCCGGTATTCGGTGAATGCGGTGGATGCCTTTATCAAGACATTCCTTACGAAGAGGAACTGATAAAGAAAGAGTTATATTTAAAAGGCCTTTTAAAGTCTTTGGCAGGAGTATCTGATAATGTGTTTGAACCGATTGTCCCGTCGCCGAAACCCTACCATTACCGGCATCGTTTGGATTTAAAGATGCAGCGCACCAAGAATCAAGAAATAGTTATGGGATTTTCTTTGTCGGAGAAGCGCGGGCGGACAGTCCCAATTGAACAATGTTTCATTGCAGCCGAGGAAATTTCAAAATATCTCCCGCAGTTAAAGAAGGAGGCGACAGAGAAATTTTCCGCCAAATACCGGGAAGCTAATCTGGTCATTCGCTCAGGCGATGAAAGTGATGTGCATTGGGGCGGCATCGGCCGCCGGTCGCTTTTGATGGAAGCAAAAGATTATTTTTGGACAGAGATATTGGGAAAGAAAATTTATTATTCGTTGGATACTTTTTTTCAGGCAAACTTATCAATTCTTCCCAAAATCATTGAGCGGATGCGCGCGTTTGATTTTTGGGACAAGGATGTGGTATTGTATGACCTCTACGGCGGCGTGGGGCTCTTTGGTATTTGTTTGCATGATAAAGTGGGGAAAGTTATTTTGATCGAAGAAACCCAAAGCTCTGTTCAATTAGCCAATTATAATATAGCGCAGCTTGGGCTGTCCCAATTTGAAGTTATAAAAAAGTCAGTTGAAGAGGGATTGACTGAAGAAACCCTTCAAAAAGATTCAGGAACTAAAGTGGCTGTTGTCGACCCGCCACGGGCGGGATTATCTCTTAAAGCCAGGAATACTTTGGTTAATACCACGGCGTTTAAACATATTTTGTATTTGTCCTGTAATCCTGAAGCGCTCAGCAAAGACTTAGAGTATTTTATTGAACACAATTGGAATGTAGAAAAAATTATGCCTTTTGACTTTTTCCCGAAGACAAAGCATTTGGAAACACTTGTTTTATTAACTTTAGAATAGTGTAATTATTAAAGAGAGGAAATATTATGGAATCGCAACCAACCCCTTACGAAAAACAAATTTTTGTCTGTACCAATGATAAAAAAGGTGAGAAGCCCAGTTGCGGCGATCATCAAGGCGAAGCCATCTTTAATGAATTGAGGAAGATTGCCAAGGAGCGCGGGCTGCATCCGCGCATCCGTGTTGCCCAAGCCAAATGTTTGGGGCAATGCAACACAGGAACCAACATTATGGTTTATCCAGATAACGTTTGGTACAAAGGTATTAAATTAGAAAACGTTCCGGAATTGGCAGAAAAGTATCTATCTTCAAAAAAGGCCTAGCCTCAAAAAAATTTAATTTTTTTATTGCCTACCCATACAAATGAGCGGTATAGTCATTGATATGGAATTAACACAACCGCTGACTTCAAAACAAAAAGCAATTTTAAAGTATATCCATTCTTGCACCAAGAGCCGCAGCCTGCCGCCGACCATCCGGGAAATCGCCGAAAAATTTAGTCTATCTTCAACCGCCACCGTCCGCGACCACTTGAAAGCCCTTGTTAAGAAAGGGTATCTTAAAATCCAGGAAAATAAATCCCGCGGGATTGAACTTATCCGCGAGAAACTTTTTAAGGTGCCGGTGTTGGGGCGCGTGCGCGCCGGTATGCCGGCGTTTGCCGTGGAAGATTTAGAAGGTTTTCTGGATTTAGATGACGTTATTCTTCCCGATGAAAATGTGTTTGCCTTGCGCGTCAAAGGCGACAGCATGATGGAAGCCGGGATTATTGAAGGTGATTTTATTTTAGTCAAGAAGCAGGAATTTGCCCAGCACGGCGATATTATTGTGGCCCTCATCGGGGAAGACACCACTGTTAAAAAACTTATCAAAAAATCCGACCGTTATTATCTTGAGCCCGCCAATCCTAAATACCAGCCGATTCCCGTAACCGCTGACGTTTCCATCATCGGCAAAGTCATCCACGTCATTAGAAAATATTAATAATTAGGGACAGCGCCCTAATTATTGAATAGAGCCTTTGCTTTTTAAGAGGGAGTGTTTATAATTTAATTGAAGAAGGGCATTGACTATGGCGTCGAATATTTCTATTTTAGACTGGATTGATGGGCAAAAAGGCCCGATGCTTGGCCTTTTGAAGAAATGGTCGGGTATCAACAGCCATTCATTTAACCTTCCCGGGCTAGAAAAAAACGCGCAAAATATTAAAAACGCATTTTCTGTGCTTCAGGCTCAATCCAATTCGTTTCATCTCTCCCCGTATAAAAAAATTAATAATAAAGGCACAATAGAGAAAATTTCATTAGGAAACGCACTTTATTTTCAAAAGCGTCCCAACGCAGGGAAGCAGGTTCTTTTGGTTTGCCACATGGATACCGTGTATGCCCAAAACAATCCGATTAAGGTCAAAGGCCGGAAACTCGTTGGTTCCGGCGTGGCCGACGCTAAAGGCGGGATTGTGGTGATGTTAAAGGCTTTGCAGGCGTTTGAAAAAAGTCCCTATAAAAATAAATTAGGTTGGCAGGTTTTCATTAATCCGGATGAAGAAATCGGCTCGCCGGGCTCAGCTGAGCTGCTTAAGAAATTGGCACGCAGCGCCGATGTCGGTTTGGTTTATGAGCCATGTTTGCCCAATGGTAATTTAGTCGGTGAACGCAAAGGCTCCGGTAATTTTACATTAGTCGTCCATGGCCGAAGTGCGCACGCCGGGCGGGATTTCTTTTCCGGCCGTAACGCTATTGTCGCGGCAGCGGAGTGTACTGTTCGTCTAAGTGCGTTATCCAACGCGGCTAAGAGTATTACTGTCAATGTCGGCAAAATTGAAGGCGGAAGCGCCGTCAATGTGGTGCCGGATTTGGCCATTGTTCGCTTTAATGTTCGTCTTAAGAAGATAAATGAACAGAAGAATATTTTAAATAAGATTCGTCAAATTATCCGAACGGTAGCAAAACAAAAGAGAGTGAGTATCCAGCTTGCCGGCGGATTTTCAGCGCCGCCAAAGATTTTGGATAAAAAGTCTTTAAAACTTTTTAAACAAATGAAGAGTTGCGGCAAATTATTGGGAATGAATCTCGATTGGCAGCCAAGCGGCGGCGTTTGCGATGGTAATCGCCTCGCGGCCGAAGGCCTGCCGACGGTGGATACATTAGGCGTGCGCGGCGGGCATTTGCATAACCCTGATGAATATATGGAAATCGACAGTTTAACCGAACGCGCCAAACTTTCCACTTTATTTTTAATGAGGTACGCTAACAATGAATGTTAATCAAATTAAGAAAGACCCGCGCGTTAAGAAAGCCAAGCAGCTTTTACGGAATGTTTTAAATGATTATAAGAAATCTATTGTTGGCCTTAAAGGCGCCGATAAAACATTAGTAAAAAATTATGACGCGTTGATAAAAAAATGCGCGCACCTGCGCGGCCGTGGGCTTTATTATCCGTATATCAGTAGCGGTCTGGGCAAAGGCGCGTTGGTCCAGCTTGCCGACGGCAGCGTGAAGTATGATTTCATTACCGGTATCGGCGTGTATTACATGGGCCACAGTAATCCTAAACTGGCGGAAGCAACCGTTGACGCGGCGTTGGAAGATACGTTGATGCAGGGCAATCTTCAGCAAAGTTCGATTTCGGTCGAAGTCCTGGATCGTTTTGTTCATTTGGCTTGCCGGCGCGGGGCAAAATTGGTGCACGGCTTTCCATCATCGTCGGGGGCAATGGCCAACGAAAATGCCTTTAAGATTATTTTTCAAAAACATTCTCCGGCGAACCGTTTTTTAGCTTTTGAGCGCTGTTTTTGCGGCCGTACGATGGTTATGGCGCAGGTGACGGATAATCCCGGCCACCGCGTCGGTTTACCGAAAGTTTTGGATGTCGATTATGTTCCTTTTTATGATGCCAATAATCCTAAAGAAAGTATCCGTCGATCCGTTGAATGTTTAAAAAAGCATATCAGAAAATATCCCAAGAAACACGCGGGGATGATTTTTGAACTTATTCAAGGCGAAGGCGGTTATTATGCCGGACACCGTGATTTTTTCATGGCGTTGATCAAAGTTCTCAAACAAAATAATATTGCGGTTATGATTGATGAAATCCAGACGTTCGGGCGCACGACGGAAGCATTCGCCTTTCAATATTTCGGTTTGGATAAATATGTGGATGTCGTGTCGGTGGGAAAATTAACCCAGGCCTGCGCGACTCTTTTTACCGACGAATATAACCCGAAAGAAGGTTTGATCAGTCAGACGTTTTCGGCAAGTACATCAGCGATGTACGCGGCGAAAGTAATTTTAGATGAACTTAAAGGCGGCGGATTGCTGGGGAAAAATGGAAAAGTAGCGCGATTGAGTAATTATTTCCGCAAGTGCCTTCAAGAAATAGCGAAACGGCATCCTGATATTTTAGAAGGCCCTTTTGGTTTAGGCGCAATGGTTGGCGTCACCATTTTCAAAGGTTCAGCGGAGCACAGCAAACTTTTCTTAAAAACATTATTTAAAAACGGCGTGATGGGTTTTTCAGCCGGCCGTAACCCGACGCGGATCCGTTTTCTTATTCCGGTTGCCGCCGTTACCGTTAAAGATATCGACAATGCTTGCAAAATTATTGAACAAACACTGGTTGAAGTTAGCCAGAAGCTGTAAAAAAATTCTTCGGGCTCACCCTGAGCGAGCCCGGAGGGTGAGTCGAAGGGTCTCTTTGGTGGTATCCTTCGACTCAGCCCCTAAAGTATATTAGAGGGGCTTCGCTCAGGATTTCGGGTCGGAAAAACCCCCGACCCTCAAAAAATCATGATCGTTGTCCGTCCGGTAAAAACACAGGATTTAGAATGTTTATATGAACTCGCAGGGAAGGCCAAGGTCGGCCTGACGACTCTTCCGCGCAACCGAAAGATATTAAAAAGAAGAATCCAGAAGTCACTAAAAAGTTTTGCAGCGAAGTCAAAGAAGCCGGGCGATTACACCTATTTATTTGTGATGGAGGATTTAAGCAAGAAGAGAGTCGTTGGCACTGCTTCAGTCGTGGCGAAAGTCGGCGTGAAGGAACCTTTTTATACTTATCAACTCAAGACAGCCAAGACTTATTCCAAACTTTTAAAAGTAAGAAAAACAATTCCTTACGTTGTCTTAAAGATTATTCGTAACGGGCCATCGGAAGTCGGGACTTTATTTTTAGACCCCAGTTACCGCCACGGCGGAAACGGGCGGCTGCTTTCGTTTAGCCGGTATTTATTTATGGCACAGTATCCGCAATGTTTTCAAAAAGAAGTCATTGCAGAATTGCGCGGCGTGATTTTCAAAAATGAGCATTCGCCTTTTTGGGATGCATTAGGGAAATATTTCTTTGAAGTTGAATTTAAAAAAGCCGATTTGATGGTTATGCAGGACAAATCTTTTATTGCCGACTTGATGCCGAAGCACCCGATCTATCTTCCGCTTTTACCACCGTCGGCACGGGAAGTCATTGGCCAGGTTCATCCGGAAACTTTGCCGGCATTAATTTTATTAAAGAAGCAAGGGTTTAAAGTCATTGATGAGATTGACATTTTTGAAGCTGGCCCGGTATTAAAGGTAAAGGTGAAAGATATTAAGACGGTCAAAGAAAGCCACGTAGCTACGGTGAGAAAAATTATTCCGGAAGATATTGGCGAAGAATATTATCTTGTGGCCAATGCGGATAATTTCCATAATTTTAAAGTTACTTCGGCGCCAATGCGCGTTTTTAAAAAAGGCCAGGTTGTTTTGACAAAAGATGCAGCCAAGGCTTTAAATTTACGCATCGGCAGCAAGATCCGTTACGTTCCGGTCAAGAAAGCAAAATGAATTCTAAAGGTCAATTTATCAGCGGAAAGTGGTTAAAAGGAAAGGGGAAGAAATTTATTTCTCTTAATCCGGCGACCGATGATGTTCTTTGGCAAGGCAGTAACGCCACATCGGCGGAAGTGTCTTCTGCCTTTAAGGCCGCCAAGAAATCTTTTGTGCAGTGGGCACGGCATTCGGTGGAGAAACGACAGGAACATCTTTTGAATTTTGCCCGGCAAGTTGAAAGAAATAAAGAGAGTTTGGCCACACTCATCAGCCAAGAAACTGGCAAGCCTTTGTGGGAGTCAACGATGGAAGTAAATCTCATGGTTAAAAAAGTGGAGATTTCCATCCGGGCTTTTCAGGACAGGTGCGCGGTTATCACGATGGATTCGGGACAAGCCAAACAATATACAAGATTTAAACCGCAAGGTGTGGCGGTGGTTTTAGGGCCGTTTAATCTGCCTGGCCATTTGCCGTTGGGGCATATCATTCCGGCGCTCTTGGCTGGTGATACAGTTGTATTTAAACCCAGTGAACTGACGCCATTTGTCGGCGAGAAAATTGTTGAATTAATGGAAGAATCAGGTTTTCCAGCGGGCGTTATTAATTTAATCCAAGGTGGAAAGGAAACGGGGCAGGCTTTAACCGAACACCCTGATTTGAAAGGATTGTTTTTTACCGGCAGCGCGCGGGCGGGACAATCAATTCATAAAACTTTTGCCGGACATCCAGAAAAAATATTGGCATTAGAGATGGGCGGCAATAATCCTTTTATTGTTTCGCAAATTAATAATAAAAAAACAGCCGCATATTTGACGATACAATCCGCGTTTATCACTTCCGGCCAGCGCTGCACGTGTGCGCGGCGGCTGATCGTTGTTAAAACTTCAAAGAGTGATGCATTTTTGCAAACCTTGATTAATCTGGTTAAGAAAATTCAGGTGGGGCCGTATACAGATAATCCTGAGCCATTTATGGGAACGGTTATTTCCAAAGAGGCGTCGCGAAAAATATTGGCCGCCCAGGCAGATTTGGAACGCAAGGGTGGAAAATGTTTGGTGAAGACGGTCGCGTTAAAGAAAGAAACATTTTTAACGCCGGGAATCATCGATGTGACAAAAGTTAAAAATCGTCCTGATGAGGAAGTTTTCGGGCCGTTATTGCAACTTGTCCAGGTAAAAAATTTTGATGAAGCATTAATCGAAGCTAACAATACCGCGTTCGGCCTTTCAGCGGGATTATTAAGTGAAGACAGAAAAGAATACGAAGAATTTTATCAACGGGTTTATGCCGGTGTGGTGAATTGGAATCAGCCGACCACCGGAGCGAGTTCGCAAGCGCCGTTCGGCGGAGTGGGTTTAAGCGGTAATCACCGCCCAAGTGCGTATTATGCGACGGATTATTGTTCATATCCGGTGGCATCGATGGAGGCAGATACTTTAACAATGCCAAAGGAATTTTTTCCGGGAATTAGTTTATAACTAAGGAGGAAGTTATGGGCTCATTAGACGAACTGCTTAAGAAACTATGGGATGATTACGCGGCGATCAATAAACAGGCCGACGGTATTTACAAACTTTTGACTAAGCGCGGGGAGAAGGTCATCAATGACCACATCGCCTTTCGTACTTTCAATATTCCTAAAGTAGGCGTTGATGCGTTAGCGAAAACATTTGTTAATTTCGGTTACCAGCCCAAGGATGAATATGAATTTCCCGATAAGAAACTCTTCGCGCGGCATTACGAACATCCTGAACCCGGCCGGCCGAAAGTTTTTATTAGCGAGTTAAAAACTCAGGATTTCTCTAAAGAATTACAAGCAACGGTCAAAGGCATTGTCGATCAAATTCCTGACAGCGCGATTAAACGCTGGGATTTCCCTATTTCTGGTGTTTTGTGGAAAAAGATTTCCTGGAAAACTTACGAAGATTTAAAAAAAGAAAGCGAGTACGCGGCGTGGGTCGCGGTTTTCGGTTTCCGCGCGAATCACTTCACCGTGCTGTTTAATGCGTTAAAGACGTTTAAGACGCTGGAAGAGTTCAACAGTTTTATTAAATCCAGCGGTTATCCTTTGAATGCCGCCGGTGGTGAGATCAAAGGCACTATTAAAGATTTCCTCGAACAATCTTCCACGATGGCGGACCCCGTTGAGGTTGAATTCAGTGACGGAAAGAAGAAAGTTCCCAGCTGTTATTATGAATTTGCCCGGCGCTATCCGTTGCCTAACGGCAAGTTGTTTTCTGGCTTTGTCGCTAAGTCGGCGGATAAAATTTTCGAGAGCACGGATAATAAGCAGAAGCAGTGAGCAGCGCATCTAAAGAATACAACTTCGACGGGTTAATCGGCCCGACGCACAATTTCGGCGGTTTGGCTTTAGGCAACACCGCCGCCCAAGCGCATAAATATCAAATTTCCCGCCCGCAAGCCGCTGCGTTGCAAGGCTTGAAAAAAATGAAACTTTTGCACGATTTAGGTGTTCTGCAGGGAATCATTCCACCGCAGGAGCGGCCGGATTTTCAATTTCTGCGCGAGCAGGGTTTTAAAGGCCGGCAAAAGCATGTCATCGAACAAGTCAGCAAAAAAAAGCCGGAACTTTTACTGACGGCTTACAGTGCCTCGGCGATGTGGACGGCTAATGCGGCCACAGTATCACCTTTGATGGACTGCAGCGACGAACGGTTGCATCTAACGATCGCGAACTTGGTGACGCATAAGCACCGCGCGATGGAAGCGAAACAGACTTTTGTGTGCTTTAAAACTATTTTTTCGGCCAAGGAAATTTTTACCGTCCATGAACCATTGCCCGATGACGGTGTTCATTGTGATGAAGGGGCGGCCAATCATATGCGCTTGTGCCCCGCGCACGGTAAAAGAGGTTTTGAGATTTTTGTTTACGGTAAAAAAGGCGACGGGAACGAAGAAAATATGCCGCTCAAACATCCGGCTCGGCAAAGCCTTGCGGCCTCGCAAGCGGTGGCAGCGCAGCATAAATTAAAAAGCGATGGCGTTGTCTTTGTTCAACAAAATCCCCACGCCATTGACGCGGGTGTTTTTCATAATGATGTGATTGCCACCAGCAATGAAAACGTCCTTTTGTATCACGAAGAGGCTTTTGTTGACACCGCCGATGTTATTAAAGAAATACAACATAGGGTTAAGAAAATTTCAGATGCGCATTTGCATTTAATTAAAATTACGTCAAATCAGATGAGCCTCACCAAAGCGGTTCGGTCGTATTTTTTTAACAGCCAGATAGTGACACTAGCCGACGGCACGATGGCTTTGATAGCGCCGGCGGAATGCGAAGAGAAAAGCATCCGGTCAATTATTGATAAAATAATAAGAGAGGACAACCCGATAAGCCAAGTTCATTTTGTGAATTTAAACGAGAGCATGAAAAACGGCGGCGGCCCGGCGTGCCTGCGGCTGCGCATAGTTTTGTCACCGGAGGAGCAAAAGAAAATTTCCCCGCAGTTTCTCTTTAATAGGGAGATGTATGCGCAATTGGAAAACTGGATCAACAAGCGTTACCGCGACAAGCTAAAAATAGATGACCTCAAAGACCCCCACCTTTTAGACGAAAGCCACCGGGCGCTGGACGAACTCACCCAAATCCTTCGCATCGGTTCTTTTTATTCCTTCCAGCGGGCTTAAAAATTACCCTATTTTGAAAATACCTCATACTGTCGTTGCTTTTGGTGTAGCCGGTTTCTATAATAAAAATATATAGATTAATAAACATTAGTCCGCTGAATTTAACGAAAGAGGAATGCCCGTGGGCATGTACGATAAGAATATCAGTGAAGAAAAGCGTGCGTCTTTAGAGTTCGCCGAGGAGCAGCGTGAAGAAGGGTGGATGCACCCGAGTTTCGCACTCAAGCTTTTTCTCGGCAAAGTTGAATGGGGCCTTATCCATCCTTTCCCTGTCCAAACTCCCGAAGACAAAAAAAAAGGTGATGATTTTGTCGCCCGGCTCGAGAAATTTCTCAAAGCAAATTTAGACCCCAACGAAGTTGACCGTACGTATAAAATTCCTGACCACGTCATGAAAGGCCTGGCGGATTTGGGGTGTTTCGCGATTAAAGTTTATGAGAAAGACGGCGGGCTGGGCATGAACCAGGTCAATTACAACCGCGCGATGCATTTGGTGGCCAGTTACTGCGGCTCGACGGCAGTTTTACTTTCTGCGCACCAAAGTATTGGTGTCCCGCAACCGCTTAAACTTTTTGGTACCGAAGAACAAAAAAATAAATATTTACCTATGTTTGGCAAGGGTGTAGTTTCGGCTTTCGCATTAACGGAACCGGAAGTCGGTTCTGACCCGCGCAGCATGAAAACGACGGCCACCCCGACGGAAGACGGAAAACACTACCTTATTAATGGGGAAAAACTGTGGTGTACCAACGGCGTGATTGCCGGAGTCCTTGTGGTTATGGCGGTATCGCCGCCAAAGATTATTAAGGGCAAAGAACGTAAACAGATAACCGCATTTATCGTTGAAACGAATACGCCAGGATTTGAGGTTGTCCACCGTTGCAATTTTATGGGATTGCACGGGATCCAAAACGGGTTGCTCCGTTTTAAGAACGTGAAGGTTCCGAAAGAAAATATTATCGGCGGGGAAGGCGAGGGGTTAAAGCTCGCCTTGATGACATTAAATACCGGCCGTTTGACTTTACCGGCGGGATCGGCGGGGGTTACCAAATGGTGTTTGTATGTTTGCCGGGAATGGGCCGCCCAACGCGTCCAGTGGGGGCATCCCATCGGCGAGCATGAAGCGGTCGCCCTTAAATTGGGATATATTGCCAGCCACACGTTTGCCATTGACGCGATGACGTGGTTGACGTCCCACATGGCCGACGACAAGAAAAAAGATATCCGCCTGGAGGCGGCGATTGCCAAATATTTTTGTACGCACCACAGCTGGAAAATCGTTGATGAGACGATGCAGATCCGCGGCGGGCAAGGGTATGAACAAGCCGATTCATTGAAGGCGCGCGGCATGATCCCTTGGGCCGTTGAGCGTGCCTTGCGCGATGTCCGTATCAACTTGATTATTGAAGGGACGTCGGAGATTATGCATTTGTTTATCGCGCGCGAAGCATTGGACCCGCATTTAAGCAAAATTAAACCGCTTCTTTCCCGAGGGTCCATCGGGACAAAACTCAGCGCGCTTTTCGGGATGATGGGTTTTTATGCTACTTGGTATCCGCAGTTATGGCTGCCGAGTTTTGGTTCGTTCTCTGGGCTGGATCCAAAATTAACTTCTCATATGCAATACGTTGCGTCCGCCAGCAAGCGTTTGGCGCGGCACGTCTTTCACATCATGATGAAGTACATGCAAAAACTTGAATCCAAACAGGCGGTTTTAAACCGCATTGTCGGCATCGGCGTCGAGCTTTTTGCCATGTCAGCGGCTTGTTCGTACGCGGACCGTTTGAGTAAAGATACAAAAAATAGCAGTGCAGTTGAATTGGCGGACTTGTATTGCCTAACCGCGCGCAGCAACATTGAAGCGTTTTTTAGGGCGAGCTCTTCTAATAACGACAAGGCCACACTCAAGGTTGCCAAAAAAGTTTTGGCAAAAGAATACCTGTGGATGGAAACTGAAATAATCAAATGACAGCGCTAACGTCTTTAATTAACCGTTACAACATCGTCAAGCAAATCCCTATCTTTAGCAAGCTCAAATGGATTGAGCTGCAAAAGATTGCCCGCAAGTCGGCGATCCAGGAGTACAAAAAAGGGGAGATCATCCGTCAGCAGGGTGACCCGCCGGATTTTTTTTATGCCCTGGTCTCCGGCCGCGTCCAGGCGTATTCGCTCAACGTTCACAAGAAAAAAGATAACGTGGAATTTATCCACCGGGGCATGCACTTCGGGATTATTTCCGTTTTAACTAATCAAACGCATTCATTAAATTTTGAGGCAATTAATGATTCGGTGGTGTTGAAAATATCGAAGGGCGATTTCCACGATATTCTCAAATCATTTCCATCGTTGGCTATTGAATTAAGCCAAAGCCTTTCCCAACGCGTCCGCAGCCACGTGGCCGGGACAAAATCCATATTTGAAAGCACGATCATCGCGATTTACAGCCCGCTCAAAGGGACGGGCAGCTCGACGTACGCTATTAATTTTGCATTCAAGTTGCAAGAGCAGACGCATAAAAAAGCTATCCTTTTAAATATTCATTCCGGCCAGAATAGTTCCCGTTCGAAAGAAGGTGACTTGAAGCAGGCGGCGCCGCATTGGCAAAATGCCATTGATTTGGGCGATATCGTCGGCGATCATGATAAAATTTTTAACAGTATCATGAAAGGGCAACTGAATATTGATCTATTGAATGTTTTTTTTGATGCCGGGGATATTTCTTTAAAAAGGCTCATCAGCCCCTTGGTCAGCACCTTAGTTGGTGCGTATCATTATGTGATTGTGGATTTGCCCAACGACATGGATGAATTTGTTTTAGAGACGCTGACACAGTCCGACGAGGTGCATTTGATTACCTTTGACCGGCGCAAGGATTTGGATTTGACGCGTAAGGTTATCAATAGTTTGGAAAGCGGGTTGCGCGAAAGTTTCCGCCGGGAGCGTATCAAAGTGATTGTCCGCGGGATGCGGGATAAAAGTTATTTGTCTTATGAAGAAATTAATAAGTCGATTGATTTTGATGTTTACACGCGGCTACCGCATATTCAGGCGACGGAACTCAAACAGGTGGTGCATACCGAGGGGGTTACTTTTTACCGTTGCGACGAGAATAGCGAGTATGCCATTGCGATACGGCGCATTGCCCGGGAAACGGGCGGGGTGATGGTTGGCTTGGCGCTCGGCGGCGGGGCAGCCTTGGGTATTGCCCACGTGGGTGTTATCAAAGTTTTAGAAGAGGAAGGAATTCCCGTTGACATGGTGGTGGGAAGCAGCATGGGAGCCTTGATTGGCAGTTTGTGGGTCACGGGGCGTAACGCCGAAGAATTAAAAAAAGTCGCGCTTGATTTCGGGTCGCAAAAAGATATATGGAAATTGTTTGACCCGTTTATTTTTCCTGTCGTCGGGGTTGTCATCGCTTTCTTTGGTGCGATTTTAGGCGCCTATTTCGGGTCCAGGGTCGGCGCATTTTTGGGGCTGGCGTTCGGTGCTTTTTTCGGGGCGGCCCTGGGCACGGTGGCCAGCGCGCTGGTTTTGCCGACGGCGGGATTAATCGGCGACCGGGCCATTTTACGGTGGCTGCGGGGTTATTTGGGTAAGAAGACTTTTTACGGTGTGACCATACCCTTTAAAGTGGTGACCTATGATTTAACACGCAGGGAAGAAATCGTCATTACGAGCGGGGACCTTGTCGACGCCGTGCGCAAAAGCATTGCCATCCCCGGCGTCCTTGAGCCGGTCCAGGAGAACGGGAAGATTTTGATTGACGGCGGCGTCCTCAATCCTTTGCCGACGAATATTTTGGCCCGCCATGGCATCAAGAAGATCATTGCGGTTAATGTGCTGCAGTCGCCGGAACACATCAATGAAGGCCAGGACATGAAAGAGCATGAGTTAAACAAAGGGCGGGAAATCACCTTCCAGAAATCCCCTTTGAAATTTGTACAGTTCCGCTTGTCTCTGATGCTGGCGAAATTATTAACGCCCAACATCCCCGACGTCATCGTCCAAACCCTGCAGGCCACGGAATACGTCATCGCTGAGCAAAGCGGCCAGCAGGCTGATGTCCTGATTCACCCGGATTTAACCGGCATCAACTGGTTTGAACTTTGGCGGGTCAATGACCTCATCAAAAGCGGCGAGGAAGCTACCCGCCGCGTCCTTCCCCAGATAAAAAAACTTATCAGTGTCGACGCCCACCTGATGTAAAATACTAAATTCAAAACCCTAAACTCTAAACAACCCCAAATAAGCAAAACCCAAAATTCAAAACTGAAACGGAAGAATCGGTTTAGTGCATTTGAGTTTTATTTTTTGTGTTTATTTAGAGTTTAGTGTTTAGGATTTAATAATTTAATTTTATTTTGCCTGTGTTATAATTATTTTTTCAAATTGAGAAGGATTTTTTGGATGACTAATCAAAAATTACGAGTTGGGACGCGCGGCAGTGCGCTGGCGCTGGCCCAGGTTGAAGAAATTAAATCCCTTCTGGCCCAGAAAGGGGTGGCCGTTTCTTTGGAAACGGTTACTTTTGACACCACCGGCGACAAAGACAAGAAGACGTCGCTAACGGACGCGCAAGTTCCCGACGATTTTTTCACCGACGCTCTGGACCAAGCCCTCCTGAATGGCAAAATTGACGTGGCAATTCACAGCGCCAAAGACCTGCCGAAAAACCTTAATCCGGATTTAAAAATTTTAGCTTTGACGGCTTCACTGGATGACACAGACGCTTTTGTCGGCAGAGTTCATTTCAAGGATTTACCGCCGGGGGCAAAGGTCGCGACCAGTAGTGCGTTACGCCAGCAAGCGTTGAAGAAACTTAATCCGGCGCTCGCAACGGTTGACATTCGCGGGAACATTCAGGAAAGGATCAGGCAGTTGGAAGAGGGATTCTGCGACGGATTGATTGTGGCTACGGCCGCGCTCAAACGCCTCGGCCTCGGGCATTTGATCAAAGACGTAATGCCGTGGGAAGCGACGCCGCTGCAGGGCCAGCTGGCGGTGGTTGGCCGAGTAGCGGCTGGTAGCTCGTTGGGCTCACAACTCGAAGATTTTTTTCGTTCAATTGACGTCCGGAAAAACTACGGCAAGGTTGTGCTGGTCGGCGCCGGCCCGGGCGACCCGGAATTAATTACGGTGAAAGGGGTGAGGGCGCTGCAACAAGCGGACTGTGTTTTTTACGACTACCTCGTTGACCCGAAACTTTTGCAGCACGCGGTGAAGGCAGAGAAAATTTACGTTGGCAAACGCAAAGGCGCGCAGACTTTGCCGCAACCGGAGTTGTCCAAACGTTTGCGTTTGAAGGCGACAGCAGGAAAAAACGTTGTGCGCCTCAAAGGCGGCGACCCGTTAATCTTTGGCCGCGGCGCCGACGAGATTGACTACTTGCGCGCGCACCACGTTCTTGTGGAAATTATTCCGGGAGTGAGTTCCGCCACCGCGATTCCGTCACGATTGGGCATTCCGCTCACGGCCCGCAACGTTTCCTCTTCCGTCGCGTTTTTAAGCGGCCACGGCAAAGAAGAAGAGAGCGAGTCGCCACAACCAATCGCCATTCCTGCGGTGGACACACTTGTCTTTTTAATGGGCCTGACCAAATTGGCGGTGATTGTCAAATCACTTGCCGACAACGGCTGGAAAGATTCTACGCCAATCATTGTGATTTCCAAAGGCACGCGCGCTGACGAACGGATTGTCGACGGCACCTTAAAAGATATTCAAACAAAAGTCGCTCAGGAAAACCTCGAACCGCCGGCGTTGATTGTGGTCGGCGAAGTGGTCCGTTTCTTTAGAAAACAGGATTCACGCAAGCAGAAGTTTCTTTACACCGGGACCAACCCGCAGAAATATTCCGCGCTCGGTGAAATCATTCATTTCCCAATGATCCAAATTGAACCAGTCCCGCTGGTCGTGGCCAACATTGAGCGGATTAAAAATACTTTGCATCAGTACCAATTTATTGTTTTTACCAGTCGTTTTGGCGTAAAATGTTTCTTTGAATTTTTACAGGCAAGAAAATATTCTCTGGAGAATTTGCAGGCGAAAGATTTTTTCGTCATTGGCCAAGCTACGGCCACAGCGTTGCGTGAGTTTGGTTTTGAGCCGGCGGTCGTTGCCGAGGTAGAAAGCAGTGAAGGCTTGTTAGAGGCAATTCAAGAAAAACACGACGTCAAAAATAAAGCGATCCTTTTTCCCCGTTCCAATTTGCCGAATCCATTTCTGGAAGACGAACTTAAAAAATTAGGGGCGCAAGTGGACGTGCTGGCCATTTACGAAAATACTAAACCGGAATTCCGCGCCCTTCCGCAAAACGGAATCCGCAATGTTATTTTTACCAGCCCTTCCACAGTTAACAATTTCCTCAAAGATTACGGCAAGATTCCGGCAAAGTGGCGGATTTTGAGCCGCGGCCCACTCACCACCAAAACATTACAAGAGGCCGGATATAAACCTGAGGTGTTGATTAATGAATAACCGATTCCGCCGATTACGAAATTCTCCGGGCTTACGCAATTTGGTACGCGAAACCGTTCTGACAAAATACGATTTGATCCAGCCGTATTTTATTGTCGAAGGGAAGAACAAGAAAGAAACCATTGCCTCAATGCCGGAGATTTACCGTTACTCCGTGGATTTGCTTTTAAAGGAGATTGAAAAGTTTATTAAAACCGGCGGGCAGGCCGGGATTCTTTTCGGTGTGCCGGCAAAAAAAGATAAACTTGGGAGCGAAGCTTACAGTTCGTCAGGTATTGTGCAGAAAGCAGTCAAAGCAATCAAGGAAAATTTTCCCGATTTTGTGGTGATTACCGACGTGTGCCTGTGCGGTTACACTGACCACGGGCATTGCGGCGTCGTGGAAAAAGGAAAAGTCAATAACGACAAGACGATTGATTTATTGGGAAAGGTTGCGGTTTCGCACGCGGAAGCTGGTGCCGATCTCGTGGCGCCGTCGGACATGATGGATTTTCGCGTTGGCCGTATCCGGGAAGAGTTGGATAAAAAAGGTTTTGCCGAGTTACCGATCATGTCTTACGCGGTCAAATATTCGTCTGCTTTTTACGGGCCGTTTCGCGAAGCGGCTCATTCTGCACCGGGCTTTGGCGACCGTAAAACCTACCAAATGGATCCGGCTAACCAGCGGGAAGCAATTAAGGAAGCTGAACAGGATGTTAAAGAAGGGGCAGACATTATTATGGTTAAACCCGCCGTCGCGTATTTAGATATCATATCATTGCTGCGCCAGAAATTTAATGTGCCGATTGCCGCGTACCACGTCAGCGGCGAGTACGCAATGATCAAAGCCGCGGCGCGCAACAAATGGATTGATGAAAGAAATACTGTTCTCGAAACATTGACCTCCATCAAACGCGCCGGTGCGGATATTATTGTTACTTATTACGCCAAAGAAGCGCTGGGATGGATTAAGAATTGAAGGGCAGGGTGGTCACCCACCGATAAATTTGGATTGACGAGATATGAGAACAAATAATTCTGAGAAATATTTTCAAAGTGCTAAAGAGGTTTTGGTCGGCGGCGTCAATTCGCCGGTGCGCTCATTTAAGTCCATCGGTGGGAAAGCAATTGTCATGAAAGGCGGCTCACGGCAGAAACTTTTTGATTACGACGGCAATGGGTACACGGATTATTGTTTATCGTGGGGCGCATTAATTTTAGGCCACGCGCACCGCAATGTTATTCTCGCTGCGAAGAAAACAGTAGAGAAGGGAACCAGTTTCGGGACAACGACCAAGGAAGAAATTGAAATTGCCCGGCACATTGTCCAGAATGTTCCTTCGGTTGAACTGATTCGTTTCGTCAATTCCGGAACCGAAGCGACGATGAGCGCGATCCGTTTGGCGCGGGGCTTTACCAAACGGGATGTCCTGATTAAATTCGACGGCTGCTATCACGGGCATTTTGATGACCTTTTGACAACCGCCGGTTCTGGCGTTTCGCAATTGCAGGAATCTTCCAGTTTAGGTATTCCCAAAAGCCACATCCAAAACACGATCAGCCTTCCCTATAATAATATAGAGAAGCTGGCCGAAACCATAGAAAGGCATAAAGACAATATCGCCTGTGTCATTATTGAGCCGGTCGCAGGCAACATGGGCGTTATTCCGGCAACGAAAGAATTTTTACAAACGCTGCGCGATTTGACAAAGAAATATAAAATCGTTTTAATTTTTGATGAGGTGATGACAGGGTTCCGCACTCAGCAAGGCTGCGCCCAATCCGATTACAACATCATTCCGGATCTGACGTGTTTCGGCAAAATCATCGGCGGCGGATTTCCCATCGGTGCGTATGGCGGCCGCAAAGATATTATGGAATGCCTGGCGCCTTTAGGCGGCGTGTACCAAGCGGGAACATTTGCCGGTAATCCGGTGATTATGAAAGCTGGATTGGCAGCTTTAAGACTACTGAATAAAGATTTCTATCGAAGTTTAAATGAAAAATGCGAACGATTTGTTAATAATGTTAACGGCTATTTAAAAGAAAATAATATCGCTGCCCATTTAGCTGCGTACAAATCAATGATGAGTATTCGATTCCGCAAAGAGCCTGTTTACAATTATACTGACGCGCAAAAGGCTGCCGGAGGCGAGCAATATGGAAAGTTATTTCATCATTTACTTAAAAACGGTATTTATTGTCCGCCGGCGGATTTGGAAGCATTTTTTATTTCCGGAATGCACACGAAAAAAGACTTGGATAACTTAGCCGAATCTTTAAAGCAATTTTTCGGCCCAACACTTAAAGAATTAGAAAACCGAAAGGAGAAGGAATGTCACGAAAAACAACAAACCTTGGCGTAATATTTATTACAGGCTTATTAGCGTTAAATTTATCCGGCTGTGTTCCTTTGATCGTCGGCGCCGCGGCCGGTGCTGGCGGTGTAGTTTTTGTTAAAGGGATGCTCAGTAAAAACTTTGATGTGCCGGTTAAAGGAGTTTATCAGGCCAGCATGAAAGGCTTAAAGAGCCTAAAATATTCTATTTATGCCGATAAACTTAAACTTCACGCCGCCTACATTCGTGCGGAAGACGCTTCTGGTAAGAAGATTTATGTCGATATCAGCGCCCTGACCGAGAAGGCTTCGAAAATCAGGATTCGCGCCGGCATTATAGGCGACGAACTCCAGTCACAAGCCATCCTCAATGCCATTGAAAAATATTTATGACACTAAACGTAGTTCACTTGATTCATGCAGACGATAAAATTTCGTTGGGAGATTACATTTCGCAGTGGAATGAGTCGTTAAAGGAAAAAAAAATTGCCGGCAAGGTTGTTTTTTACCAAAGCGGCCAAAGTGTCTTTGATCTAGTGAGTGGTATCAGGAAAGAAGGAGCGGATATAGTTCACATCCACAATATTAGAAATTTAGAAAAAGTTGTTTTAGCGGGATTATTCGCACAGGCAAAATGCGTTTGTACTGTTCATCAAAGGTCTTTAGATAGTGCGATGGGATTTTTCTGGAGTTTGAACAAAGCAGTTGTTTTTGCCAGTCAGAACATCAAGGAAGAAACATTGCGGCATAATCGTATCCCGGAAGAGAAAACACGGGTTGTTTACGATGGTTATCGAATCAAGGAAAATATCTTAAGTGAAGAAGAAAAATTGCGATTGAAAAATCAGCTGGGAATTGCGCCGGGCACTCTGGTTGCCTGTAATATCGGGCGTTTGGGGCCAGAAGAGGATCACGCGTCGCTTCTAAAAACTTTCCGTAAGTTGATAAAGAAAAATATTAATATTGTTTTACTGGTCGCGGGCGAAGGGCCTTTGCGGGAAATGCTAGTTAAAATGGCTGATAATTTTGGTTTAGCTGAGAAAGTAAAGTTCTTGGGGAAAACAGTCGAACCCGATTCTTTGCTGCAAGTTTGCGATATTCTTGTCCAGTCAACAATCAAAGAAGGGTTACATGCACCGATTTTACAAGCGATGGCTTACGGCCGGGCGGTGGTGGCAACAAAAATTTATGAAAATACAGAAATAATTGAGGAAGGAAAAACCGGTTACATTGTCCCTTGCGGTTTTCCGGAAAGAACGGAGTCGGCCTTGATGCGTTTTTATGTTAGCCGTGATTTAATAAAGTTATGCGGCGAAGCCGGCGCGAAGCGTTTCCAGGAATTTTTTTCCTGGGAGGCAATGTGCACGAGGTATACTCAAATTTATCAAAACATTCTAAAATAATGACAATAGGGTAAGTTCTTAGATTCCGTTATGGTATACTCATAAGGACGTAAGACAGGAGAACACAATGGATATTAAAATAAACGTTACCGAGAGGCCGTGGGGCAATTATGTCAAATTCTTCGAAGAGGCGGGAGTTTGGGTTAAACGCGTCGAAGTAAAACCAAGCCACCGGTTAAGTTTGCAAAGACATAACCACCGCTCTGAAAAGTGGAATATTGTTACCGGAAAAGGAATTGTTACGTTGGATGGTAAAGAAATCCCTGTTCATGGGGGATCAGTTATAGATGTCCCGCTCGGAGCTGTTCATCGCATTGCCAATACTGGGCAGGAGAATCTTATTTTTATCGAAGTGGCCTGTGGTGAACACCTATCAGAAACGGATATCATTCGATTGGAAGATGATTATTCCCGCGATTCATTTGACACTTAACGCCTAAAAGCACACAACCTCATCAGCATCAATAGCTTTAAGCTGTAAGAATTATTTTCCCCGGGCCCTTGCCAAATTAAAAAAAATATTGTATCCTTCCTTTAGTTGTTTCAAAAGTGTTCTTTCTATGATGTATCGATAAAGGCAAACCTAGGGTAACCTAGGGACGTCCCGCATATCTAAATATTTAAGGAATGCGGGACCCCAAACGTAAGCGTAAGCGAACATTTGGGGCAAAGCTATAGGGTCCTTCGTAAGTAAGAAGGATAGCCAGTTACCGAAGCAATCAGTATTTTAAGGTGTAAGTCTAACCTGCATGCGATTCATTCGGTGCAGGTTTTTTTATTTTCAGCCCCCGCAAAGCGGGGTGAGATTGATAGTTCTTTGATTAACGTAACGATAAAGGTACACCGCAGCCAGAAGTCGTGGCTGACTCGCCAGTTTTTTTGGGAGCGGGGTAACCCGGGGTCACAAAGCTATAGGGTCCGACTTCGCCAAATACTTAACGTGTTTGGCTTCGCCGGACAGCCAGTTACCGAATTATGAATTTACTCTGAAGAAGGAGTGTCTATGCCTGTTCCGAGAATTCGGTACAGGCATTTTTCTTGGACAAGAAAATGGAAAAATTTATAAACAGTAAAAAAGACAAAACTGCAAAGAAGGGGGAAAAGATGAAGCTGAAAAATCTGATGTTATTATTCTTCATTATTCTAGCTTCAACGTTGATGCCGGTACCGAATGCTTCGGCTGCCACGTGTGTTTTGGAGCAGTGTACGACTGTGCCCGATTGTAACGCACAAGGCGGATATTGGTACAATGACGGTTCCGGTACGAATGCCTGTCACGCAACGGCTCCTGCCCCCGGGAAAACCTATTATGTCAGAGAAGATGGTGGAACGATGTCACAATGTAATGGTTTGACTGATGCCCCTTATCCGGGCAGCGGCACAAATCAAAATTGCGCGGTTTCACACATTTATTGGCTTCTTCCTATTGCGGGAAATAATCCCGTTGTTTTAAAAGGAGGGGATACGGTTATAGTCAAAGCCGGCAGCTACGAGATGGGATGGTTCGGCCCCAATCATCCCAA
>CAZVZR010000023.1:0-33413 GCA_964630825.1 uncultured Planctomycetales bacterium
ATGGCAAATCATCAAAGAGGGCGGGTTCATCATGTTCCCTCTCTTTCTTATTTCTTTATGCCTAGTGCCAAATAAATTACCGGACGGAAAATACTCCACCAACCGCTAAACGGTTTCATTTTTGTATATCCCAATTTCTTGGGTGGATAAATTTTGGTCACCGGGGCTTCGGCGTACCGGTAACCTAACGTAAGCGTTTTATAAAGCAAGTACGGCTCCAATTCATACTGATTGAGCCAATCCTGCTGGATATCAATCCTCTTATCGCCCAAAAGAGACAGGCGAAAGGCACGAAAACCATTGGTGGCGTCAGTTACTTTTTTTCCTGTCAATAAACTCAATATAAAAGGATAAAGCCTCGTCGATATTTTACGATAAAAAGGCATATCGCCGCCAATCCCCGAAGGATGCAAATAGCGTGAGCCTTGAACAAAATCATTTCCCTCTTTAAAGATCGGGTCCAAAAGCCGGGGAATTTCATCAGGATTATCTTTATTGTTACCAGCCATAATAACCAAAACTTCGTACCCTTTTTCTTGAGCATAAGAAATTGCGGTCCGGATGGCGGCACCGACGCCGCTGCGTTTTGGGTGGCGGATTGTTTTGACACCCTGCGCGGCAAAGCCCGCAATCATTTGACTGGTCCCATCGTCAGAAGCGTCGTCGACCACCAGATAATCGGTTGTTCCACAAACCGGAGATTTCAAATAACGCTCAATGACACTTTGCAATTTAACATTTTCGTTATAAGCAACCGGACAAACAAGGACTTTGTTCATATTTGCACAATAATGTCTTACGCTTTTTTTCTATAACTCTGAAAATCTTCCCACATTCTCCACAAATATAAACCTAAACAGATTGTAGCCAACACAATATAACCCCCCTTCAAAAAATATACACCTAATGCAATTATTACTAAAAGCCATTTTTTTGTAGTGATATTTCTATTTATTATAAAGAACATTGCAGGAAAAATAAGCGTGGATAGTCCACCTACAACAAAAGTTACAAGAAAAGGAATATTCTGTCCTAAGGATTGAAATAAATGGTTACGGGTTGCTTCATCCGATGCCTTTGCTATCTCCATCATTCTCGGAACAATATAAGCAAGCCCAAAAAATTGAAAAAGGATTACAATAAACGCAAGAGTTAGAATTGTTTTATTCAGTCGAATTTTATTTAAATTCAATGTAATACCTTTTCCTATATTTATTGTTTTGGCCTGGCCGGATTCCCAAACACAACTGTATTAGGCGCAACATCTTTGGTGACCACGCTGCCGGCCCCAATCATCGCCCCAGGACCGATCGTGATACCGCATAATATCGTGGAATTGCTGCCGATACTAGCGCCTTTTTTTACCAAAGTCTTTTCCAAAGTCCAATTCTTATTTCGGCTTTTAGGATGGCGGTCATTGATAAAACTAACGTTAACGCCCACAAACACATCATCTTCAATGGTCACACCATCAAAAATACATGCGTTATTTTTTATAGTCACATTATTGCCGATCACGGCGCCTTTTTCAATAAAACAACCGTCGCAAATATTGCAGCCGCTGCCAATAGTTACCCCGTCTTGAATATTACAAAATGCCCAAACCCGAGTGTCATTCCCAATTTTAGCGGTTTTACCGACAATTGTTGTCTCATGTTTGAAATAATTCATCCTTCAACCTCCACACACGCGCCTTTTTTCTCAATCGATTTCTGGACAGCACAAAGTGTTTTGACAACAGCGCCGGCTTTCCCGGCATCCGCCAAATCAGGCGGCGAGCTCTTCGTAATACAATCAAGAAAATACTTCGCCTGGCTCTTCAAGGGTTCACTGGGTGTAATCTTGGGAATGGTCATATCGCCTTCGCGTGTTAACAACTTAAATTCCCCGTAGGTTGCGTAGTACTTTCCTGCTTTCTCCACATGCTTATCATAAAGTTTGACCGGACCCAGATTATCCAAATCATCCCAGACAACCATCTTTTTGTCACCGACGATCGTAATCTGCCTGACTTTGCGCGGGTCAATCCAGCTGACATGGATATTGACGACAATATTTTTAGGGTACTCCAGCGTCACAAAACCCAAATCTTCTAAATCCGTCCCCAAGCTTTTCTGTCCCCGGGCGGAAACATTCACCGGCGAACTGTCAAAAAGATAATTAAAAATGGAAATGTCGTGCGGTGCCAAATCCCAAAGCGCGTTAACATCATACCGGAAAGGCCCCAAGTTCGTCCTTAACGAATAGGCATAATAAATACGGCCCAATTCGTCGGCCTGTAAATATTCCTTAAGTTTATTGATCCCAGAATTAAACAAGAAAACATGGCCAACCATGAGGATTTTTTCTTTTTTATCAGCCAATTCCTGTAATTTCTTACATTCTTCAGGCTTCAAAGATAAAGGTTTTTCACAAAGAACATGTTTCCCGTGTTCTAAAGCTTCTTTCGTAAACTGATAATGCGTAGCGGTGGGTGAGGCAATACAGACTGCATCGACGTCTTTACTTTTTAGAATTTCTTTATAATCCGTCGTGGCGATAACCTGCGGGTAAAGGTCTTTGATCGCCTTTAACCTGTTTTTATCTAAATCCGCGCACATGGCGGCTTGCGAATTGGCCATCTGCGAAAAGACGCGGATGTGATTTGGGCCCCACTGCCCGCAGCCGATAACACCGATTTTAATCAATGAATTCTCCGTCTTTAAGAATTCGAATTATACAAATTGCCCTTATTATACCCACGAAAAATTTCTTTAGGAAGCTTATTTCTCAACTTTCTCTTTTCTTTGCCACTTGGGAATATTATGCAGCTTGGTACCCCGTGTTTCATTTGTATGTATTGTTTTAAGGTAAACACGGGACTCCCTTCGGTCGCAGTCGCCACTCCGGTATATTCCAAAGTTTAGTACAGATAGCATCAAAAAAAATTCTTTCTTTGTCTAAAAAATTTCGGTATTTCCTTATATCTTTGGGCCGGCCTTGGAGTTCCGGGGAAACGAGGCAAAGCTTGAATCCAGCCTTTTTTAACTGCGTGAAATTTTTCTTATTAATGGGCAGTTTGGTAAAACAATCCACCCATACCCACCTAACCTTCCGTTCTAAAGTCAAAATAGTGTCCAAACTCTCGAACTCTGAAAACCTCACCGCAATCTTATTTTCCCTTGCCTTGATTAACGCGTTAATCATAGGGAAAGAATTGTCCAGGAAAAAATATTCCTTGATCTTGTACCTTTTCATAAGTTCAAGGACTTTGTATTCAATCCGTTCACTTTTGATATTTAAAATAAGCGTCCCGTGACGATAATGTTTCAGGTAATCGGCAAAATCTTCGCCGCTTTTAAAAGGATCGTGCTGCAAAACCAGGCGCTTGCCGTAATCGCGTAAATCAACCTCAACGCCAAATTCTTTCGGCACTTGCTTTAATTCCTTAATCGTATTAATCCGGTGGGCAATAAATTCCATTTAGTTTAAATTCCTTTTTAGAGCTAAACTATAATCCATTGTTCTCTTGATAAATTTTCCTTTTGCCTGTAAACCGGTATTCCAGCTCGAAGAGCCGTGGATTCTCGACGTAAATAAAACGGGAAAACGAACAATATCCAGCTTCTGCCGGCGCGCCAGGTAATAGGCATATAAATCCAAAGAAAAATCGTGCGGCGGGTTTTTCCACGACTCATAAAACGAGCGGTGAAAAATATTCGGCTGCGCATTGATATCCCACAACCGCTCGCCTAAAAGAAACGTCTCAAAAAAACTCATCCCGATGGTAAAAAAATTGTCAAAAGCTCCCCGGCCATGGCGGTTACCCTTAATATAAATATCCCTTGGGTTTCCTTTTTGTTTAATGATCTCTAGTGCCTTCGCAATATCTTGTGGGTCAGTCTGTAAATCCGCGTGCGTCCAGCCGATATATTCTCCTTTTGCCTCACGCAAACCGCTTAATATCCCGAACCCATAACCTTGATTTTTCTCAACCAGCGTCGTCCGCGCGAACGGATATTTCGGCAAAAGTTGACTAAGGATGTTCTGGCTATTATCGATTGAACCGTTATTAACCAAAATAACTTCCATCTGATTATTCACGAATTTGCCAAATCTTTCCAGAATCAAAGGAATGTTTTTCTCTTCGTTGTAACATGGGACAACTATCGATAATATTTTCATTTACTGCCCGTATTCGCAAATAATTCTTTAATTTTTTCAAGAAGCTTTTGTGTATCACAAGGCTTCACCATATACGCGCTGATATCACCAGCATCAAAAAGATGGGCTAAATCCTCTTTTTGCGTAAGAACGATGATTGGGATCGAGCGGAATTCTTCGTACTGCTTAATGACTTTGACAAAATTGTGCCCGTTTAAACCAGTCATAAGGATATCAAGGATAATCATATCCGGCCGTTCATCATCTAATTTCTCAATCCCTTCAAAACCGTCAAGAGCAGATATCACCGTATACTGATTAATTTCAAATTGCTTCTTTAACAATTTCTGAATACCAGGATCATCGTCAATAATTAAAATCTTTCTCACTTTAATTCCTTATTCCAATGATCCTTGGCTAAATCATAAGGGTGTACAGATGATTTATGAAAAAAACTTTGCCAATACTCATACGTGCGCAAATCATTCGGCGTCCCCCAGCAAATATAATGATCAACCTCAAAAACTTTTGCCTTCAAACCCATCGCCACAATTTCATTAATACAACTGTCGACGTAAAACTCATTATTAATCCGGATATTCTTTTTGTATAAATTCTTGAGGGCATCTAAGAAATATCTTGCTTTACGGAAATAGAAACTGCCAATGATTGCATGATCCTCATACGGATTATCGGAAATCGGTTTCTTCACGGAGACACCCAGGATATTATTATTTTTATCAATTTTAATCCAGCCGTACATCTGTGGATTAGTCGCGCTGGACGGATGGCGGCGAAAACTCCAGACAACACAATCAATTTTCTGGTCATCCATGAGCTTTTGGTATTTATCTTTATTCCACAGCATGCCATTGTCCGAGGCGCCAATAAACAGCGGCGCTTCTAAATCTTCACCTTGCAGCCCCAATTCACAGGTGCACGCCTGGCCTTCGGTTATTTTATCCAGAGAAACAATCTTGGCCTGCGAATAAACTTTCCGGATTTCTTTTTTTATCGGAAATTTCTCCAGGTGTTCTTTCAAACAGATAAAAATCCATTTCTGCGCTGGAGGAAAACATCCTGCCGCCTGAATCACCATCGGCCGGCCGCTCACTTCAATCAAAGGCTTTGGCACTTTAAAACCTTCGTTGACAAAACGCATTCCCCGTCCCGCCATCGGGATAAGGTTAATCCCTTTTATTTTCTGCGGCAGCTTCCCATTTCTGGAAACAACCTGTTTAAAAAAATCTGACCACTTTTGATATTGCTGTAAATCACGCGGCTCGCCCCATTGCAACATATGCTCAATCTCATAAATGGAAACCTTCAAACCATCTTTAACGAGAAAATTAAACACCAAACTAATATAATATTCGCCATTTAAGTCCGGACCTTCGTTCAGTAATTTCTGAAAATATTTTTTTACGTACGCACCTTTCTTAAAATAATAAGTGCCGTCGGAAGCATATTCTTTCATCCTGTTATCGGTAAAAGGTTTTTTCTCCTGAATTTCCTGCATCCATCGGCCACGCTCGCGCATAAAAGCATAGTTGGTTGTCCCCAGCATATGCGGATGAAAACCGCGGTAAGCGCAAATCGCCCCGTCGGCCTTACGGCTTCGGGTATCGCGAATAAAATCTTCGTAGTCCCAGTATTTACCAAAATCGCAGTAATTCACAATGGCTTCATCATCGTCATTAAGATATTCAAACGCTTGGGCGACGGCAAAAACCGGGCCTTTCTTATGCGGCTCAATGCCGACGATTTTTCCCTGAGGCGCAAACTTCTTTAAAACAGCCTTCAAAGGTGTCTTCTTTAAATGTTCCTTATTGCAGATGAATATAAAATGAGGGGTCGATGAATTTTCTACATTTTTCGACCCCTCATCCTGAGCGGAGTCCTGAGGCGAAGCCGAGGGGCGAAGTCGAAGGATCTCCTCGTCAGAGGCCCTTCGACTCGCTCTTCGAGCTCGCTCAGGGTGAGCCCCCCGAACAGAAAAATTCCCTGGGGGCTCAAACAATTTAATCACTTCAGCAATCATCGGCAGGCCGTCAATAAGGATTAATGGTTTAATTTCTTTGTAGCCGGCATTGATGAATCTTTGCCCCGTCCCGGATAATGGAATGATAATTTGCATGATATTTAGTCCAAAAGCATTAACAATTCATTAAAATCCTTAAAGGAAACGACATTCTCGCCTAATTTCTTTTTTTGCCCGCTGCGGTTAAACCAGAAAGCATGAATGCCTAAACGTGCAGCTCCTTTGATGTCTTTTTCATAATCGTCGCCGATCATACAAACTTCATTGGCTTTACAGCCAAGCTTCTTAAGCGCCAATAAAAAAATTTCCTGCGCAGGCTTTTCCCGGCCAGCCTCCTCGCTGGTGACCAAGTAATTGAAATACTTCATAAGCCCCAGTGAATTAAGTTTCTTATGCTGGATATCGGCGGTCAAGTCGGTCACCAAGCAAATTTTCTTTTCACTGTTTTTTTCCAAAAACTCTTTCACCCCTTCAAACAAAGAAATATTATCGATATACGTACCCCAGTAAACATCATAAGCCTTCAGGGCATGTGCCAAAGAATTCTCTTCCATCATCTCAGACATCCGTTGGAAGTAAAGCAAACGGTTATGCGATGCTGCCTTTCCTTTTAATTCGTCGTGGATCTGGTCCCGCGCTTTATCATAAAATTCTTCCAATTCGCTGGCGGAAATTTTGACTTTGGAAGATAAGAATCTTAAAGCCTCCTCCAGCGCCGCGGTGTGCGCCTGCACATAATCATAAAGTGTATTATCCAAATCCATGAGGATGCCTCTAAACTGTGCCATCTTCCCTATCTCCTTTTATGAACCTACACTCACGATATAAAAATAAAAACTGTTTGAGTAAATATCAGCCTTAAGTTTCGGGCTATAATCCAGCTGCACGCCGTCATCATGCTTTTCAGAATAGACCACGCGATACTCACTGCACGGGCGCTCAATTAAGGGCGCTTTCTCACCTGTCTCCTTAAATTTTTTAATCGCGTTTAAATTATAAGCCAAACGTAACTGCTCGCACCGTGCTTGGCCAATCCGAGGAGGATAACGGCTGATCCAGGCCACCGTTTTATAAGGATTGTCCTTTGTTTGTGCAGCCTCACGGTATTCTTTGATGCCTTTCATTAAGGAAATGCCGTCGCTTCGTTCAGCGGTAAAAATAGTGCCGACATCGTACAATTTTAATTTCTCCAAAATATTTGCTTCAACGAAAGGGTCGCGGCGCTCTTTTAAGAAAACATTGTATTGGCTTAAAAATAGGGCCGCCATAACAACCGCCATACCGATGGCTCCGTAAAAATCCACCTTTTCTCTTATCAAAGGTTGCTTGATAATTTTACATAACATTCCCCACCCTTCAGCAGTCATAATGGCCATAAACGGGAGCAATATTAAAGAATGCCGCGTCGGTGAAAAATTAAGCTTATGTTTGAAAATCAAAATAAACCACAGGCCCAAAGCGATCCCTAAAAACAACCCGATATATTTCTTATAACGATTCTGTGTCGTAAAGAAACTTGCCGTTCCCAAAAGGCACAAAATAAAAAGCAAAACACTGACGGGAATAAAAGCCGGATGAGTCTCGGGCAAAAATGCAGTATTAGCCTGAAAAACAACAAAGAAATTCTTAACATAAAATTGTACTGCATAAAATATTTTCTGAAATAAAGGCCACTGCGAATTGAGCGTAAAGACGAACTCGCCGTGCGGCCCAAATGTAGAACCAGGTGTGCCGGCGTTTTTGTCCATATAGGTCCGCAAAAAATTGTACCAAATCGGAAAATACAACAAACCGAATGTTGCCCCGCTCACAAAAAAGCCCATCAATGTTTTTAGGTTCAAATTTTTATTCTTTGCTTCACGGATAAGAAGAGCCAGAAAGAAAGCGGGGACAAAAGTCAAAATTTGATAATGCATACTCCCTAAAATAAACAACCCGATCGCGCTGATCAGTAAATGTTTCCAATTCAATTTTTTCTGTTTTAAATTGTAAAGGAGGAGAAAAAGAAGCAGTAAATTTGCCAATACGCCCAACGCGTAATTATGGCCCTGCTTGGCATGAATGATATTTTCCCAAGAAAGCGCCAGCAAAGATAACGCGACAAACATATTGCCAGAATATTTTTCTTTGAAGGCTCGATAAAATAAAGCCATGGCCACTAAACCTAAAATACCAAACACGCACGACGGCAGCCTGACCCAAAACAATAAATCCCTATACGTTTGATTTTTAGAAATCAATAAAGGCGTAATCAAGAATTGAAACGGCGCGTACGTATAAAAAGTGGAAATGGGAAAGTTCCCCCACTGATGCGATACCCTGTTTTTAAGAATAATTTCTGCAACACCCATATCATCGACGTTAGCAAAATGCCAAGACAATTCCGTAAACCTCGCGTAAACTCCGATGGCGATTATTAAAAACACAATCAAGATGTATGTATAGAATTTCCTTGATTGTTTCGCACCATCCATTTGCTGGTTAGGGTCTTTACTCATTTAATAAAATTCTCGGCCATTATTTTTTGCGCTAAAACTTCGGCAACAAACTGGCACCCGGTTTTACCAAAATGAATGCCGTCTTTGGAAAGAAGCATCCCCTCCGGCAAAAGCTGGGAAATCGCCTCCAAATCAACCAAGGCAACACCCCTCTCCTTGGCTACCATGCGGACGATCTGGTTATACTCCTGATGTAACGGGATTAATTTCTCTTTAGGATAGGGGAAAAAGCTCGTCGGCTGGAAATTAGGGAGATAATAAGGCGCTGTCATGAGTATCACTTTAATGTGGTTTTTTTGCGCGATATCAATGATCGTATTAAGATTCTTCATGTAATCAGCCGGCACCACACGCAGTTTCTGGCTGGAGTCTGCGTCTTTGGGGCGAACTTGGGTTATAATTTTATTCATCAATTGAAAAGTGCGAAACCTCTCCAGAAAATTGATAATATTCGTCACCAACTCACTCTGGACTTTGACATTCTTATCTTCGATTAACGAAATCCAATGGTCATTCCATCCGTAAGAAACGGTAATGATATCCGGTTTATAAGGCAAGACCGTATGTTTTAACCGCTGTAAACCCTGATAAGATGAATGCGAACCGACGCCGGCATTGAGAACCTCAACTCTCTTTGCCTGTTTTTGATTGAGGACCGCCTCGATTATTTTGGGATACGGTTCATCGGAACCGACGCAAAACCACGTGCACGAATCACCCAAAGTGGCGACGCGTACAACATCCTTGGGCTTCGTAACGCTGTAACCTTTAGCAAACCCTTCCGCCGGGACCCACAATTCCACCGAATCTTTAACCAGCTTTGTTCCCATGTGATCGCCCCACGCAAGGACACTCTGCATGGCCCCGGTACGTTTTTCTTCCAGTATCCGCATTTCTAAAGGAGTTTGCGAATACATAAAACCCATCAATCGCAAAATCACTTCCAACAACACAATCAAGATAATCAAAGGCAGCAATGAAAAAAGTATCAACTTACCTAACTTTGCCATTATTTCGCTTTCTCGCTGAGCATCAGCAGAACCATGAGTTGAACAAATCCGCGGTAACCTTCCAGCCAATGCGGGTCTTCGCCCAATAATTCTTCGGGGTTAACAATGACTTTCTTCGCCAAATCTCTGATAAAATCCTTATTAAGTTCGCCGTCGATGACAAGGTATTGCGTTTGCAAATCTTCCGAATAATCCCAAACAAGGTTTACTTTCTGCTCCAAATGTTCAATCAATTCATGCAACGCCACGCTGGAATCCATCGCCACTTTTAATTTTACTTTTGGCACAGCGTTTTGATCTCCGGTATCATACGAATCTTCAGTAAAATAGCGGATAACCAAATCGGCAAAGTCGCGCTGTGGGTGAATATATTTTTGCGCATCGTCGGTCCGTTGCGTAAGTTGTTTCATAACCTCGGTTATCGTCTTGCCGCGCGTCTTCGCATCCCGCAAGAGTTTCCAATGTTTGCGCAGTTTGTCATCGGTGTCCAAATAAATTTTCAAATCAATTACTTTACGTGTCTTGGGAAGATAATACGCATGCAGCCCGCTTAAGACAATATAATCCCCGGCTTTCAACCCGTGGGAAGGGGTGAATTTCCCCGTGCTGTGATCGTAATCAGAACGTGAAACTGTTTTACCGTACTTTAAATTTACAATATCATCATATTGCCGGTGAAGAAAATTTGCCTTGGGGTTTAAGTGGGTCAATTTCTGCCAATTGGCATCTTCCCGTTCCCATTTATGGTCCGCATCGCCTTCCAGTTCCAAAATTTTATGGCCCAGCAGTTGTTTAACATCGGACAAAAGCGTGCTTTTACCGGAAGCGCTGTCGCCCGAAATCCCGATAACCGTCGGTGAATTCTTTTTATAAAGAAAATTACTTTTAATTCCGAATTTATAAAAGACGTACATGCTGGCAACCAAAATAACCTCAAGCAAAGTAAAGCTAACATTACGCAGCTTGTCGCTGGGTATTTTAAGGTCAACCGGTGTAGCTAAAAATGTCAAATCCGGGTGTTCGGGGACATAAAAAAAGACAATATAAACGAGATACACTGCGCTTAAAGCCACATACAAACGAAAAATGTCCGGAGTCTTCTCTTCTGTCTTAATAAAGAATATGCTCAGATATGGAAAGAGCCAGACATACCACGCCGGCGCTGCCACCGTCAATGTTAAGAAAGACGCGAAGACCAGCGCAAGGAATGTATACAGCAAGTCATTGTTAATCTTCCGAAACGCTGAAAACCGCGCGTACAAAACAAAAACCGCCAGAACAGGGAGGTATATTCGCGTGCGGCCGATGTTGATAAACGTATCGTAGACAAACATCTGCTGCGGATTGTTTAAAACAAGTTTATAAAAGCCTTCGCTGAAATACGGAAAATTTAATAAGAAATACGCCACCGGAACAAGAATAATAAAACGCACCGTCTCCCGCAGAGGATGTTTTTTAAATAAATAAATCAGCATCAAGGGCAAAGCCGCGATCACGTGAAACTTGGTACTGACCGCCAGCCCCAAGGCCAAGGCGGAGAAAACAATTTTGTCACTGGTAAGAAGATACACTGATAAGAATAACAATGCCGTCGGTATAAGGTCAACCTGCGAATGGATATAAACCGCGTAAAAGATAATCGGCGAGGCGAAATAATAAAGGATCACCCGCTTATTGTTTGAAAAAATCCGACAAAGAATAAAATAAATGCCGATATCCGCGAGCAACGACGGCAATTTAAACAATAAATTCTTTAAAATAACGGATGAGCTGCCAAGCCAGTAAACCGGCGCGTAAAATGGCGTCAAAATATAAAGCATGCCCGCCGAATAGGGAAACTCCGGGCCGGTTGGATTATGATAAAAATATTCCCAGGGATTGTGGAAAGTCTGTAGAAAATAACGGATAAAGGGGATAAAAAGTTTGTCCTGAAAGTCCGATGAGAAAAGCCCCAAGAGGACAATCTTAACCAAGACAATCACAGTGAAGATGGGCGTTAAATTGTTTTTTGATTTTTTATTCATTTTGCAGTTCCAAAATATAAAAATAAAGGCCATTCTGGCCGTTTTGCGTCTTTCCGGAAAATTCCACTTCAACATCCGAATCGATAACCTTCGAGTACAAAATACGGTACGCCACCAATGGATAAAACAAAGGGCTGTACAGCGGCACGCCTTTCTCCTGTCTTCGCGAATTAGTTACTTTAATATAAAAATTAATAAAATCCTGGGCGCGCAGGTAGGATTCCGACGTCAAATCTTCGCGGTGGCTGATCCACGCCATCCGTTGATATTTCGGCGGGCCGTTACTAATAACGGCATCGCCGCGGTAGCCGGATTCATAAAAATTATACAACTGGCGGATGCCTTTCATAACCTCGATTTGATAGGTAAAACGGGTGGCTAAAACTGTATCGACATTATACTTTTGAAGAGTTTGGATAATTTCCGGCTCGATTAATTTATCGCGGCGTTCATTCAAATAAACAGGATAATTTCTTAAAAAAAGTATGCACGCGAAAGCCGCCAGCGTAAGATGTGCCCAATACGACAACGGTAATTGAGGCAGTCGAAAGAAAACAGCTTGCAGCCTTTCAAAAAGAAAACTTACCCCCTCCCCGATGGCCACCGCAATGGGTAAGGCAAGAATATAATTGTGACGCGTCGGTGAGAAAGTAATCTTCTGTAAAGCTACAAGGACAAACCAAAGCACAAAGAATACCCCAAAATACAGTCCGATAAACTTCTTCTTTTCATCTTTGGCGCCAAAGAAACTGGCACAACCAAAAATAAACAATACAAAAAAGGAATAGCTTAAGAATCTAAATAGCGCATGCCCCTCCGGAATAATGGCCGTATCAACCTGAAAAATAAGAAGAAAATTCTTTAAATAAAACCCGAGGGCATAATGAATTTTCTCCAGCAAGCTCATCGAATGTTTCAACTGAAATAAAAATTCATAATGCGGCCCTTTATTCCATTCAGAAAGTCCCTGGTTTCCGGATTCAACTTGCTTCTTTAAAAAATAAAACCACAATGGAAAAATTCCGGACGCATACACTATCCCTCCCAAAATGAATTTAACGATTAAAACCAATTTCTTTTGGGCATATTTCCAAGCATGTACAAAAAGCACCAAGAAAAATGGCGGTATAAAAAACAAAATAAGATACTGCATATAACAAAAAACCGCTAAACACACACTATTCAACATAACGCGCAGCCAACCATAATTTTTCTGGCTTAAATTATCGGCGAATAAAACCAACAACAAAATTGCGGCAGTGAGGCCGGCGGCGTAATTATGCATCTGTTTGGCAAAAGTAATGCCTTCCCAAGAAAAACTTATCAAAGCCAGCGGTAATAAAATGCAAGGAAAAATTTCGCCTTTAAATTTCTTATAAAAAAGGACCAAGGCCAAGAGGCCCAAAACACTGAAAACGCAAGACGGCAGCCTCCCCCAAAATAATAAATCCCGGTAACTTTGATTAGGTGAAATTAAAAGCGGCGTGATTAAATACTGAAACGGAGAATAATTAAAATCCGTCGACACGGCAAGAAACGGCGGTTTGTGCGCCTTTTGGTAATCAAAAATAGCTTTAACCACACCGATATCATCGATATGGGAAAAATGCCAACTCAGTTCCCAAAACCTTGCCCAAATACCGATAAAAATAATCGCGGCAAGAAAGGCCGTACTTAACTTAATTTTCAGAGCCATGATTTAATAATAATAATATTTATAATAATATAGAGAAAATATGTTTCCTATTGTATCCATGAATCCTCCACAAAACAAGAACAAAACTTAAGGCCTGGAAGCCTTAAAGATTAATATTTTATGAACTGCAAAAAGGCCTTTGCCGGTGAAGGATAAAATAATTTCAGCCTTGTTTTGTCAACTTCACAGTTGTACAATGTATCCCAATATCGTAAAAATAAAACAGGTTATGCCGACTGCCACAAAAAAGCCCTTTCAACTTAATCTTACTACCCTAATCGCCGCCCTGGGAATTTGTTTAGTCAGTGCGAATTTCTTTTTCTTAAACGTATACACCATCAGAAAACATGCCGAAGACGCAAAGTACAGCGGCCCATACCCCGAACCGGGATCCCAATTTGCCAATTTCAAAAATCTGATCAGTAACCAAACCAAAAGTATCGGTTATATCACGGATAAAAGCATGTCCCGCGAAAAAAACGATGGAACATTCCTGCAGGCTCAATATTACCTTGCCCCGGTTATCCTAAAACTGCAGGACGAAAACCAGCCATTATTTATCCTTGATTCGACGGATATCGATTACATTATCAAAACCATCCGTCGCTTAAACGCGAAACGCCTGTCCAGCAATGAATACGGCCAGGCGCTGATGGTCAGGCTCCCTCAATGATCCTTCTTGCCTTCCTACCTTATATCATTTCTTATTCGACCGGCAGCCTTCTTTTAAACTACACAATAAAAAACACACGGCAATTAAACGCGCTTCTATACGGAATTTTATCCTTCTGGCTGGGCATGGGAATCTCTGCTTTGTTAAGTTTCTTTGTCTTTCTTTTCATTGGCCATTACCATCGCTGGTTAATTATTCTCTTTAATATATTTTTGTTGCTGCTATTATTTTTTGTTAACCTCAGCCGAGGGAACCTAAAAAATACCTGGGAGCCATACAAGGCCTTGAGACAATTAGAAATTTTTGACGCGGCGATAATTTTCATCTGGGCTGTCCTGTTATTTTTTGTTTATAAAATAGCCGCCATTCATCCCTTCGGAGAATGGGATGCCTGGGGCATGTGGAACTTAAAAACCAAATTCCTTGTTTTAAGCGATTCACCGTGGGATGACATTTTCAAAAACCTCATCTGGCACACCCACCGGGATTATCCTTTGTTTGTCCCTTTCCTTTATATCTGGAATTACTCTTTCATGAACAGCCATCTGGCCTGGGTGCCTTTTACTATCGGTATTCTGGCCGCCATTTCCGGCAGCCTTCTGCTTTACGCGGGATTGAAAATATTTATTCCCGCCAAGCCGGCTTTTTTGGCATCACTGCTTTTACTCGCCCAGCCCTATTATATTTTCAATGCCACTTCCCAATACGCCGACATCGTCTTAGCACTTTATCTTTTGCTGTCGCTTATCATGATTATTTATGCCATTAAACAACAAGACGAACGGCTGGGAATAATCACGGGACTGTTGATGGGAATTACGGGATTTGTCAAAAATGAAGGCATTGTCATGGTCGTTTTGCTGATAGGCTTAAGCTCGCTCTGGATTCTTTTTTCAAAAACAATCGCGCCCAAACAAAGAGGCCGATTTTTTGGTTATTTACTGACGGGGTTTTGTATTACTTTTGCCGCAGCAATTATATTCAAGGTGTTTATGGCGCCGCCCAGCGAAGATATTTTGCCTGATGTCTCGATCTCTAAATTAACTTTATCTTTGTGGCAGAGAGCGCATCTACTGACCACCTTTGCCCTCAAAGAAATGATTAATAAGAAGTGGTGTTTTATGTGGATTTTTGTCCTACTTCTTACTCTCCTGCGTGCGAAACGGCTTTTCCTTCGGGAGAATATCCTTTTGACTTTATTTTTCTTATGTTACGCTGGCATTGTCGGAGTGGTTTATATTATTAATACCCAAACCGATTTGTCATGGTGGCTGGAATATTCCCTGCCGCGCATCTACTTTTGCCTTCTTCCTTCAGGATTGTTTTACGCTTTTTATATCGTTTTCCAAGAACACAACTCAAAACCCATTGGAAAGCCGCATGGAACCAAAAAAAATAAATAATTTACTTCCAGTAACATTCCGTCAATGGTTATTTACGGCCTGCCTTATGGCCACTATCGTCACCCACAGCATCGGTTTGCGTAAAGAAATTATCACCATTAATAATTACAAAAAAATTGTCCCGTACAACAACATCGAATATAAATTTGAAATCTTGAAAGAATTCACCCAAGGCATCGAGTTTATGGGCTATTACACGGACGACCCCGAATTAAAAAATGAAGCTAACGCCAAACTCTATTCACATGCCCAGTTTGCCCTCGCGCCCACTGTCCTAGAACTCAATAATTTGGATCACGAATATACCCTTTTTGTCTGTGCGGACGAAAATGTAGCGATGCAAAAGATAGCCGAAATCGGCGCGGTACCGCTGCGCGAAAATAAATTCGGGATGATTTTGGCACAAAGAAAGAAACCATGAAACCTGTTTTTGCTTATTTACCTTTCCTGATTTCATTTTTGACCGGCTATTTTTCCCTATGCCTTCTGTTTTCAAAGACAGAAAAAGAAAAATACCCTACTTTCCTGATTCGTCTATTTCTTAGCGGCGGGCTTGGGCTAGGCATAAGCGCGCAAATAACTTTCTTAAGTTTTGTCATCTTCGATAAATTCATTGCGAATTTCCTGATCTTCGTCAATGTTACGCTCTTGAGTTTTACAGCAGTTCTTTATTTTCTTAATTTAAGAAAGAACGCCAGCGGCACCGCGATGGCAAAACGTTTTTCCTGGGACAACCTATTAACCTTAAGCATTTTGATTGCTCTTTCAATTCCCTTGTGGTATCAGGCACATTTTTACGCCTTCGGAGGATGGGATGCATGGCAGGCCTGGAACCTCAAAGCCCGGATGATGTTTTTAGGTGGTGAACACTGGAAAAATATGTTACTTCCCATTATGTGGCGTTCGTCGCCGCATTATCCTTTGCTTCTGCCTTCGGTGAATGTCTGGGGCTGGGTATTTTTAAAAGATCCTTTTTACAAAGTCCCAGCCTTTACTGCTTTTATTTACACGTTCTTGACGGTGGGACTTCTTTGTACGGGCTTAAAAAAATTGACTAAATCTTCTCTGGCTATTTTACCGGCGATTGTTTTATTGACCTCACCTATCTTCACGCGAATTGCCATCAGCCAGTATGCCGATATCTTAATTAGCTTTTATCTCTTGGCGAGTATTTACTGCCTTGTTCTAGCAAAGCTGGAGAACGAAAGGCCATATGTTATTTTGGCGGGAATATTCCTGAGTTTCCTGGCTTTCACGAAACCAGAAGGATTGGTCTGTTCGCTTGTTCTGATTCTTATTTTTCTGCCTTACCTTTTTATCCGAAATCCTCATCCACAAAAATTTCGGGTCTTGGTTCCGCTTTTAATAACGTTAATAATTGCTTTTATCCCTTGCCTTATTTTTCAAACTAAATATTCACCGGGCAACCAGTCATTTATTAACGGGCTGACATCTTCCATCAAACCCGCCGGGGATATGCGTTTAAAAACCATCGGGGCATTTTATTACCTAGAAGTAGCAGCGCCAATTTGGAATTTAACTGTCCTGATAAAAAATGGCTACTGGGGGGATGTTGAAATGAAGTGGCACGGGATGTGGCTTATCCTTGCCTTGGGATTTTTTATGTCACCGCGGCGTTCTCTTCGCTCTTCGGTAATTATTATTCCCGTGTTTCTCTTGATTTATTGGTCCATCGTGACGTTTTACTATTACCTTAACACTTTTTTTGCCATTGATTGGTGGCTGCAGGTTACCCTTCACCGCATATTATTTACAACCCTTCCCTTAACTTTTTTTTGGATTTTCTGGGCACTCTGGAGTCCCAGTCGAAAATCCTAAAGAAATTCTGTAGTGTCAACCCCTTAATTACTTCGGACGTTTGATTTTGAGGATCTTGTAGTGCAGGATGCCAGCGGGGACTTTAATTTTTACCTCAGTTCCTTCGGGATGGCCCAAGAGGCCTTTGCCGATCGGGGAATGGATGGAAATTTTTTTTTCTTCATAACTGGCTTCTTCGGGCGAAACCAGCATATATTTAAATTCTTCATCGTTATCAAGGTCGCGCAACGTCACGATGGCGCCGATATAAACTTTATCGGAAGGGATATTCTCATCCTCAATAATCGCCACCATCGCGAGTTTGGCCTCAACATCGGACATACGTGCGTGGTTGTGGGCCTGGGCTTCTTTGGCGGCATCATATTCGGCGTTTTCCGAAATATCACCCTGCAGCCGCGCTTCTTCAATGGCCCTGGAAATCTTAACACGTTCAGACTTCAGCGCGGTTAATTCCTTAAAAAGCTTTTCGTACCCGGCCCGGGTTAAATAAATTTTATCGCTCATAGAAATTTTATCTTAGATTACATGCTTTGAACGGCCTTCATCATAACCGGAATAACTTCTTTCGCTTCTTCCTGAGTCATGCGGCCTAATTTCGCAAAACGCCAATCGCCTTCGGCGCTTAAATTTTCCCGGGACAATTGCAGTTTCTTGGCTCCGTTGTTGTAGGAAAATACTCCCACTGTGATGCGTGAATCTTCAAACTCTTTGACTTCCTTAAAACATTCCTTATCTAATGATTGATCGTACGGCATTTCATTCTCCTCCGATGTTTCCTACATTGTTATTGTTGAAATCGGAGTCCCGACTACATTAAAAAAACTATCAAAAACGTCGGGACTTGTGATTTTTCTTTTACATTCCCGGAAAGCCGGGAGGCAACAAATTTTTCATCTTCTGCGCGGCAATGTTCTGCGATTTCTTAATCGCCGCATTCACGCTGCGCAGAAGGTCCGTTTCGAGCCGACGCTTATTATCCGCCGTTAAATAACTCTGGTCAATATCAATTGACTGAAATTCCATCGATCCGTTAAGTTTAATAGTAATGCCCCTAACTTCGCTCGATTCAACGACGGCGCTGTCCAATTCGCGCTTAAGGGCATCGGCCTGCTTTTTCATCTCCATCAACTGTTTCATTTTGTCTAACATTAAATTTCCTCCTAACGCATCCGCATCGCCAAGTCAATAATTGACTGGACCAGAAAAGTTTTAAAGAAAACTATGGCAAAAAAGGCAATGATCGGCGAAAAATCAATGGCCATCATCGGCAACAATCTCCTGATCGGCGCCAAGACAGGCTCGGTTGCGCTGTGCAAAAACCGGACAATAGGATTATAAGGATCCGGATTAACCCAACTAATGAGCGCCCTTATCAAAATCGCCCAATAATAAAAAGTCAAAACGATATCAACGATTTTAGCGACGGCCATAAGAAAATTTCCAAAAATAAACATAATTTAACTTTCCTTAGCCTACACGATTAGCCCGGTCTTCGTTTCTTTCAAAGGCCTTTTCTTGTGTGTAATTAACCGCTTTAACAGGGTATGGAATAACAATTCCTTCTCGGGCATAACGTTTGTGCAGCCTTTTGATAAATTCATGTTTTATATCCCCCTGCTCGGTAAATTCCCTGGCCCTTAAGACAACGGTAAAATTAATGCTGTAATCATCAAAGGTGTGATAGCGGATAACCGGCTCAAATGTCTTTACGCCCGCAGCCACTTCTTTAAGCACTTCTTTAGCAACTTCAACGGTCACCCGCTCAACCTGTTCCAAATCAGATTCATAATGAACGCCCACTTCCACTGTCATGATCGTTTCCGTGTCCGGATAATAATAATTTAATACTTTTGAATTCACAAGAAGTTTGTTGGGAATGACAATCATGTTGTTGGTTGGTAATTTTACCCAGGTTGAACGCCAGCCGATTCGATATACATACCCTTCCTCTCCCGAATCCAACCGGATAAAGTGGCCGAGTTCGATAGGTTTATCCACAACCAGCTGAATGCCAGCAAAAAGATTTTCCAGCGTTGGCTGAAGTGCCAAAGCCACTGCCAATGAGCCGATACCCAAAGAGGCGATGAGCGGTGTGATCGAAATGCCAAAACTGTCCAGCAAAATCAAAAGGCCAAGGCTGATCACCACACTGCGGACAATGACGCGAGCCACACCACCGGTCGATTTCAATATGACAACTTTATCCGCATAATGATGAAGGACATCGTTGGTGGCCCGGTCGACAAACAAAACGATGGCGACGATCGTCACCGCCTTAAAGGCGATAAGAAAATAGTTAGTTAAGTGGGTATTAAAAACAAGCGGCAGCATCTGTTCGACTACAACACCGCCGCTGGTAAATATTATCAATGTTAAAGGAAAATCCGCGGCACGAATAAGGATATCATCAAGTTCTGTCTTGGTCTTTTTGACCAAATTTTTTATTACCACGAGGAAAATTCTTTTGACAAAAAGTAACGCCGTTACCCACAGGAAATACGCCAGGGGAATGATCAGCCAAGGGGCAATAGTGGTGTGGAAGATATTAAATGATTGCATGTTTGATTTTATTTTTTAGAAAACTTTAAACAGATCGCCGTCGATAAGCTTTTGTTCGACCCTGTTCATCAGCCGCTTGGATTTTACACTCAGGTATTGCACTTCCGTTAAAACGGTATTAATGCCTTTCGACGTTTCGGACAAAGAGGTGGCCGCCTCGCCCAGCACGCGGGTTAATTCATCGAAATCAATATTGCTTAAATCATTGGATGTCTTGGTGAAAGTTTGCGCCGCTTCGGCAAAAATCAATGCCAAATCCTGCGGGTCAACCGGGTCTTCACCGATAATCGGCTGCTTTAAGTTAACGCTGCCCTCGGTATCGACGACACTTATTTCCACATATTTTTCGCCAAGAAGACCTTCGGTTTTAATAGTAAAATGGACATTCTTCTCCAATTGTTTATGGAACCGCTTATAAATGTTCAGAACAATCGAAACATTGCGCCCTTGAAATTCTTTGGAAAGAAAACCGATATCCGCAACCGTCCCAACCGTGACTCCCGATAAACGCACCGGAGATCCTTCAATCAATCCACCGACGTTACTGAAATAAACCGTAACCGAAAACTTGCTTTCAGCTATCCCTTTATTCTTGCCGATTGCAAAAACAACCACACTTATCAAAAGCATCCCGGCGATAAAAAATGCTCCGGCTATAAATTTTGTTGTCATTTCTTTTTTTTCTGTGACCATAAGGTTACCTTTTTAAATTTTCGTTACCCGACAAATTCCTGCACAAAAGATTCTTGGGAGTTTTTAAGCTCGGCGGGCGTCCCAAACGCCAAAATCTTGCCATCGCGGATTAAAAGAACCCGATCAGCGATACGAAATGAATTTTGAATATCATGCGACGTAATAATCGTCGTGCAGCTCAACTTTCTGGCGATGTTACGGATAAGATCGGAAATCTCCCGGCTTCTGATGGGATCCAAGCCCGAGGTCGGCTCATCGCAGAATAATATCCGTGAATCCAAAATAATTGCCCTCGCCAAACCGACACGCTTTTTCATCCCGCCGCTTAATTCAGAAGGGTATTTATCTGCGGCTTCAGCCAAGCCAACAAGCTCAAGGACATTTCTTACCTTCTGTTGAATCGCCTGAAAATCTAAAACAGTATGTTCTCGCAAAGGGAAACCCACATTTTCGGCCACCGTCATAAAATCATACAAGGCACCTTCCTGAAACATATAGCCAATTTTCTTTCGAATCGGGAGCAGTTCTTTTTCCCGCAGCTGTGTAATATCTTGCCCATCAATCTTAATCGTGCCTTCGTCGGGTTTCGCCAAGCCCATTAAACTTTTTAGCAAAACGCTTTTTCCTGCGCCGCTGGCCCCTAACAAAACGACAATCTCCCCATCCTTGATTTCGAAAGAAATACGCTCGAGGACCCTTTGCCCATTAAATGATTTTGATAAACCATCGACATTAATCATTGTTGTTTTTTCTTCTCAAAAAACCGAAACGCATTACGGTCGAATTTTGTGTACAGGCGATTATACGGGCGGACATCTATCTTATCAACAAAAAATTGCACCCCCCGGTACTCTCCGGCGAGCAAAACTTCGGAGTCCTGAAGGGCCTCAATGCCGTCAACGGGGTACCAAAGTTCGCCTTCAAACTCTATCGGCTCGCCATTTCTAATCCAGGAGGCTTCTTTGCTTGGAACAGGGAAAGACTGTACCTGCCCCACATTGCCTGATCTGGCCTCGGTGGGCACGCAACCGGAAACCATGATGCCCAAAATAAAACCCAATACTATCCAATGATGTTTTTTCACTTTAGTTACCCCCAAAAGGTAAGAATGATTTTGGTTAAAAATGCGTTTGAAACAATGATGGCGATATAAGACAAGGCGACCGCCCTGGTGGTGTATTGCCCGACGCCCAACGACCCGCCTTTAGTATTGTACCCCTGGTAACAGCAAATCCATCCAATCAAAAAAGAAAAGCAGATCAACTTAATAAACCCGCTAAAAAAATCAACATATTGAATCGCCTTAATCGTCTGGCTTAAATAATATGGCCCGGGAATAGAGGCTTCGAAGATGCCTACCAGATACCCGCCAAAAATTCCGACAACTTCCGAAATTATTGTCAGTACCGGTAAAACCAAAACGCAGGCAACCATCCGCGGGACAATGAGAAACTCCATCGGGTCAACGCCCATGGTGCGTGTGGCCAAAATCTGGTCATTGACATTCATCGTCCCTAATTCAGCGGTAATGCGCGCCCCTGCCTTGCCGGAAAAAATCAGGGCCGTAAAAACGGGGCTAAGTTCCCTGACGAGCGATAAGGCCACTAAATGAGAAACAAATTCCTTGGCCCCAAAACGGCTCATCGCCACAAACCCCTGCAGCGCCAATACAATACCGGTCGCAAAACTCGTTAAAGCGACGATAACTACCGATTGATACCCTTGTTCGTAAATTTGTTTGAGGACTTCCGCTAAACGCACCCGGCCGGTAATAATCTGGGCAAAAATATCCCGAAGAAACCAAATCGCATCTCCAAGTTCAACCAAACGGCTTTCGCACGAGCGAATAACATTTTTCATAGACCCCTATTATAGTGAAAAGATATAAAAATACAAATATTTATAGAAGACCTCAATTCTTTTTCTTCTTTACCCAAATTTCAGCCATCTCCGAAGTAATTTGGGACTCTAAAACCTTCGAGATATTCTTCGATTCATTAGACTTTGCTGAAGCCTTTAATTCAGAAGACTTGCGCACGCCTCGGCCCGGTTTATTCAGGAAATCTTTAACACTTAAAACCTGCGCGCCCTCAGCTTTGACGGCATACCGGACATCCCGGTCATCGGTAACAACAATAATATTTTTTTTATTCCGCGCCTTATTGACAATATCCTTGATTATTTCATCCGCTGAGCGGTCTTGGCTAAAAATAGCTTTTGTGCCTGACATGCGCGGCGGCCCGCCCATCCCCACCCGGCCGTCAAAGACAAGCGTGACATCATTAGAGGAACTCCCCTGTGGACGTTCCTCTTCGATAAAACGAACAAGCTGCTGACGCTGTTCATCAATGGCCGTCGACGGCTTTAGGGCCATCTGATGAAGGATGTTGTATCCGTCCAGAAGATAATGTAATGACATAAACTAGCCCACCTAATAAACCGGCAAAAACCATATAAAGATAGTTAATAAGAGAAATCCCCACCGCCACCTCGGCAGGCATCCCGGCTTTGGTAAACAAAAACGCCGTGCCGGCTTCCCTGACGCCCAAGCCGCCAATCGACGGAACCGCCGAGGCAACGCAAATAATCGGGACAAAAATGAAAAAATAAATAAGGGGAATTTTCGTGTGTAACGAAAGAGCCACCGTGTACCACAATATGGCAAAAATAATCTGTGCCAGGCAAGACAAGCCAATGGCTTTGATGCCGGCCACGGGATGATTCTTCAAAAGGGCCACTTCTTCGTGCATTTTAATGAGCACCTGTTTAAATTTCGGGATCCAGCCAAAAACTTGGCAGCAGAATGTGTAAATCGTTGTATTAAACAACACCACGACCACCGCCACCACGCCCACAAGCATTAACCCGATTATCGCCAACACACTTTGATCCTGAATGTAGCGGTAACCGAAAAGAAAAACAACCAGCGCCACCAAGCTTAAGCCACCGAAGCCGCTTAACCGGTCAAGTAATACCGATGCTACAACTTTGGGTTTCTCGGAAGACCCGCGGCACAGGCCGAGGATTTTTAACAAATCGCCGCCGATCGCCGACGGCAAAAAGAGGTTGCCGAACAAGCCGATAAAAAAATACCGGACGATATTCATTAACGAAGCCGAAATGGATAATGCTCTAATAAAAACGATCCAGCGCACCAGGATGACAAAGCTATCGACAAAAAACAAACCCAGCCCCAACAAAAGGAAGAAAAGATCCGCCGATTTAATGACGGCCCATGTTTTCTCCATATTTATTTTACTGAAGATAAACCACAACAGAAGGCCGCTAATGGCGATGCGGGTAAAAAAATTGAAGATGTCTTTGGATTTATTTTCAGAAGGCATGAACTTACCTCGCCAGCAACTTCACGGCGTTTTTATAGCCTTCTTCGGCGATAAAGGAGCTGCGCACCAATGGGCCGCTCTCGACGTGCTTGAAGCCTAGTTTTAAACCCAGCTGTTTAAAATCGTTAAATTCTTCCGGCGTCACAAACCGTTCGACTGGGACGTGGCGTTTCATCATCGAGGGCGCGAGGTATTGGCCAATCGTCAGAATGTCACAGCCGGTTTGCCGCAAATCTTCCATTACCTGAGTAATCTCTTCGTTTGTCTCTCCGAGGCCAAGCATAAAACTTGATTTGGTCAGAATGGCCGGGTTCAATCGTTTAAAATTTTTAAGGACGTCGAGCGAACGGTCGTAATCAGCCTGCGGGCGGATGTCCGCGGACAGCCGGCGCACGGTTTCAATGTTGTGGCTGACGACTTCCGGCTCGGCCTCAACCACCAGGCGCAAGCTTTCAATTTTGTTGGAAAAATCCGGGACCAGAATTTCAATTTTGGTCTGCGGCATCAGCTGCCGGATGGCGGCAATGGTGTCGACGAACTGCTGGGCTCCCTCATCTTTTAAATCGTCACGGGCGACGGAAGTAATAACCACGTAACGCAGATTGAGCTTTTGGACGGCCTGTGCGACGTGCGCTGGCTCGTCGGGGTCAACCGCGGTCGCCCGGCCGGCCTTGACCGCGCAAAAGCGGCAGGCGCGCGTACAGATTTCTCCGAGAATCATAAATGTCGCCACACCCCGGCCCCAGCATTTGCCCAGGTTCGGGCAATGCGCGCTCTCGCAAACCGTGTGCAGCCCCGAGGTGCGGAACATCTCTTTCATCCGCGTAATTTTCTGGGCGTCAGGAATCTCCTGGCGGAACCACGAAGGCAGCCGTTTGATTTCAGGAATCCGATTTTTTTGCAGGATTGGTGACATTTTTCAAAAATGGTTTCCAGTTACCAGTGTTGTTGCTACTGGCCACTGGAAACAAGCAACTAGGAACTGGTTACCAGCTTTATTTTTCTGTTTTTAACTTGCTTAATTCTTCTTCCAGCTTCTTTTTCGCGTCTTTGTCCTTCACGTAATCAACAATCAGCTTACCGTCCAAATGGTCTGTTTCGTGTTGAATCACCCGCGCCAGCAAATCACGAATGCGCTGCTCTACCAACTCATTGTCCTCGTCGGTGTACCTGACGACAATCTCCTGGGCGCGCTTAATTTCCACCGTCACGCCGGGGATGCTCAAGCACCCTTCTTCCAAAACATCCGAGCCGAACTTCTTTAAAATCTGTGGATTAATAAACGCCGTTGGCCCATCGCCGACGTCCGCCACAAAAATGCGCTGGTTAATGCCGACTTGCGGGGCGGCCAAGCCCACGCCCTTGGCTTCTCTCATCGCCGCCATCATCGCTTTGATCAGCAGGCGTTCACCGGGTCCGACTTTTTTTACTGGTAAAGATTTTTTTCTCAGGCAGGGGTCACCGTAAAGCCGTATTTGTAGGGCAGGCATGCTCATGCGTCATAATTTTATTTCTTGATTTTATTATCCTGGTCCAAGGAGATGACTTTCGTCGAACTTTTCTTGGCTTCTTCTGGCGTCATGAAAACGTAATTCAAAATGTGGATGGGGTCACCGACGAGTCCCAGGCGGGCCGCCGGGCCGTTTAAACAAATCTGGCCGCTCTTGCCGGTAATCGCGTAGGTTTCAAAACGTTCCCCGTTATTAAGGTTCACAACGCAGACCTTCTGCCCCGGAATGATTTCCGCTGCCTGAAGGATTTTGGCATCAATGGTAATACTGCCCTCGTACATTAACTGGGCCTCGGTGATGCGGGCGCGGGAAACTTTTGATATGCAAAATTCGACAAACATCAGGCTATCTTGGGGTTAATTTTCTTTAAAAGCTGGTCCTTGCTCATCGCGCCGACAATCATTTCCACCGGCTGGCCGCCTTTAAAGATAAGTAACGTCGGAATGGACATAATATTGTACTTTGCCGCCAAATCCTGCTCGTCGTCAATATTCACCTTGGCGACTTTCAATTTTCCCTGCAGGTCTTTGGCGATTTCATCGACGATGGGGGCAATCATTTTGCACGGCCCGCACCATTCGGCCCAAAAATCAACCAGGACAGGAATGTTGGATTTCAGAACCTCTTTTTCAAAAATCTTTTCCGTTAAACTTAAAACCGACATTTTATCCTCCTGAAAATATAAAATATATATTAATATTTCGTATAATTTACTGCGTTATTATATACACTTGATTTACGGATGGCAAGAAAGATTTCTTAAGAAAACCCGACATTTTTATGAAGGAAAGTAAAGTTTCCAATGAATGATAAATGTATTCACCAGGCATACCAGGCAATAAAGCCCGTAATAAACCAAGAAAAGCCCGCCGAGAAAGTTCTTTTTCCTTAAACTATCCATCCCTTTGACGGTCAGATAAATAACAAACGGGGCGAAAAACAAGCTGGTACGGTCGCCGGTAAAAGGATACTTTTGCAAGAATCCGAAGAGCATCAATTCCAAAAAAAGAACCAACCCCAAAGACTCGATGTGAAAAATGCCGAAGCCGTCTGTTTTCCAGCGCCCGGCACCGTGGACGAACAAAGAAAACACAAAAAACGGGATAAAGATAACCGCCGCTTTCACAAAAGGCTTGTTGCCGCCATACCAAAACGTGGCCAATTTCTTAATGCCTTCGCCGAAGGTATTAAAAAAACACCCCGCCGATTTCGTGCACAAAAAATAACTGTGCCAATAATCCTGCGCCGCCGACAGGCCCACTGAATAACGCAAATCAATTAGATAAAAGACAACTAGGCAAATCATACACATAACGGTATTCACAATTCCCGCGGCCAGAAATTTCTTATCTTTCAAAGAAAGCAGAAAAAAATTAAAGCCCACGATCCAAAAAACAAACAACCCCGCGTAAGAAAAAAATATCAATAATGGCATGGCCAGCGCCAAAGCATAAGTTGCTGCCGTTGGTGATTTGCCGTCAAGGCTCTTTTGATAACAAAAGACCAAAGCGTAAAGCGCAATCGTCAGGACATCCATCGAATAGGGTTTTAACTCTGCGGCATAATACGTAAATCGGTAACTGGTGGCGATGGCAAACAGCGAAAGAAAAATAAGGGCATCACTGTTAGAACTCTGTTTATACAACTTGGCCCAAAGGAAAAATGCAGCAAACATAAAAACAAGGGAAAAAAACCGTAGAGCCAAGACGTGATAGCCAAACGGCAAGGCAAACGCCTGAACCATGATCAGATGAACACGGGGAAAAATCTGGACATTTAAAAGTTGCGTGAATAATTCCGTAAAGCGGTAAGTTTGAAGATTTTTATAAATCGATACTTCATCGAGCCACAACGGCCGTTGGGAAAAATAATGCAGCAAGCTTAAAGCCACAAAAATAAAACCGCAAATCCGGGCCGGATTCTTTCTTATTTTTTTTAGAAAATTGATGCCGGCGTCCATGGATTTTTAATATGGGCCAATTCCCTAAACATTAACGGTTTGTTTTTGGAATGCAGGTGATTTTTGATCAGCCATACTGGAAAGGACGTGGTCTTTGTCATCGGTTTTATTGGTTGGTTTCATCAAGACCCAATGATAAAATCGACGGAGCAAAAATTTGAAATGGTTCCACGATTTAATCGCCAAAACATTGCGGATAAAAACACGCGGGTTTAAATGGAAGGATAAAAATGCATTACGTTTCAAATTAAGCAGCTCATCGCGCGTCACCCCTTTAGGCGTATACGGCGCGGTCATAAATAAATAATTGTTCCAGTCAACTTTTTCCAACTCACCGTCTTTGACTAATTCAGCATAACTTGATGTCCCCGGCAATGGTAGATACGTAAAAAAATTAGCGCGGACAAGCCCGAGTTCTTTGGACAACCGAACGGTAGCCTCCATCTCTTCTCTTGTTTCCGTCGGGAAACCAAGGATAAAAAAGCCAGCTACCGGCAAGCCGTGCTTACGAATAAGCGCAACGTTTTCCCGAATCTTTTCAACAGTGGTCGCCTTACGCATTTTCTTTAAAATACGGTTTGAACCCGATTCCACCGCGACCGAAACAATGTATTGCCCGGCTTGTTTCATCAATTCCAAAATTTCATCATCCAGGCAGTCCATACGGATGCCGTTGGGCGTGGCCAAACTGATATCCAATTTTAAATCAATAATCCCACGCAAGACCGATTTGCAATAATCTTTATCAAAGGTAAAATTATCGTCGACAATATGAATTTCGCGTACACCGCGGGCGTAAAGCATACGAATATGTTCCTGGACATGCGCAACGCTGTGATGCCGCAATTTTCTTCCCGACAAAATCGGCGCCGAGCAAAACGAACACAAATACGGGCAGCCGCGCGTAGTCACAATCGGGGCGATCGGAAATTTTTCAAAAAACGCGCCGTGCTGGCTTTCGGGGTAAGTTTCGGGCTTCATCAAATCCCACGCTGGAAAACCCAGTTCATCTAAATCCTGCACAAATTTTGGCGCATTCGCGTGAACTTTACCCTGTTGATCCCGCCAGATTAAACCGTTAATGCCGGTGAAATCTTTGTCCCCTCTTTCCAGAGCGGACAAAAACTGAGGGAAACCAACCTCGCTCTCACTGTTAAAAGCGTAATCAACATAAGGCTGCAATTGTTCAAACGATTCCTGCGGGATAGAAGAAATATGCGCTCCACCGACGACGGTTATTTTGTCCGGAAAAGTTTCTTTGATAACTTTAAAAATGCGGTAAACTTTCGGGGCATCAAACGTATAGCATTGTATCCCGATCACATCCGGGTCATGCCAAGAAACAATATCACGCACGCCTTCAACGGAAGTATTGTCTTTAATGCAGTCGTGGATAACAACGTCGTGGTCTTTGCGGATCTGGGTGGCCAAATACCCCAACCCCAGAGAAGGTTGGATATGATCAGCAAGATTGTTAGGTTTAATAAGAAGGACTTTCATAATAATTAAACAATTTGTAATATAACAGAAAAACCGTCGGAGTCAATAATTTAGCCTGGGTTCCTTGCCTCCTGGCTTTATTTTAAATAACTAATTTCTTCTACTTCTTTGGCTTTTAATTCGGGCTTCTTTGATTCTTGGGCGGGGCTTTGTTTATGATCGTACCCTATGTTATCTATTGGGTTATTGGGATCGGCAATGCCCAAAAGAAGCGGAATATTTTGGATAGGCGCAATGTTAATAATGATCGGATGGAAACCTTCAATGTGCATCGTGCCAATCGGCTGCTGCGGCAGCGGCAAAGGAATCCCCTTGCCATCACGTTTAATCTGCAGGTTAAGTAACGCCGGATTCATGTCAATACCACCGACGGGAGTAGACTTAATTACCGGCAGTCGCTGTTGATGATCTTGTTCTTTTTTTACCTCGCTTATCATCGCCTCATCAGGCTGCAATGCTTCTTTAAGTTTTTGGCTATTGACTAATTTTCCATAACCGCTCTGGTCTTTGGCCGCCCAAAATTCTTGATGCTTTAAATCACGATCAAAACGTACGCCGATCGGCGAAGACAACGACACTTCCAAAGAAATGATTTCTTCCTTGGTTAACTTTCGTCCTAACGTATGCTCGCGTAAAGATCTCAACAACGCCCGCAAACTATTGCCATGCGCCGAGACAACGACATTTTCCCCGCGGGCGATAGCTGCTAAAATCTTTTCAACCAAAAATGGCTCAACACGTTCACCGACATCCTCTAAGTTTTCCCCACCCGGCGCGCGTCCAGCCGGGGCTCGACGCCAATATTCCCCGCGCTCACGGCCAAAGGTTTCCATCACATCACTTCTTTGCCAGCCGGCTAGTAAGCCATAAGATTTTTCACGCATAGCTGATGTTACGGTTATATTAAGGGAAGTCTGGTCAACACCCCTTAAGAACACCATTAATGTGTCTTGGGCCCGTGATAAATCCGAGGTAACTGCTAAATTAAACTTTAAACCCCGCAAAGACTCTCCCGCTAGATAAGCTTGTTTTTTTCCTTTTTCCGTTATCTGTGCATCCATCCAACCAGCCCATTTATTATAAACTTTTTCCGACCATTCTGTTTCTCCATGACGAATCAACAATAAATAACCCGGTTGAACATTTTCTTTCACGATAGGAAAAGACGGTTTAATCGATAAAGTTTGTGTTAATGCCTCAATGGAAGGATCTCTCGCCAACGATTCTTTAGCTTCCTCTTGAACCGCCACGGGGGCTTCAATACTGCCAATTGTTCCATGATTGGCTAATTCTAAAATTTGTTTTGCCGCTGCTTTTGGATTCCCCTTCGCTTTGTCTTTGATAATTTCTCTCAAATAGCTAACAACCCCGGGCCAATTGATTCCAATTTTGGGCATAACCTTCGCCGCCAGCGCCGATTGATGGCTCTGCAGCCATTCGTATATTTCTTGTTTTTGAATACTATGGTTGTAATAATTGACAATCTCATCAACAACAGCCTGATCGCCTTCCTTCAGCCGAGAATCAAATCGGCTTTTATAACCGACCATTGCCTGATCCGGCCGCGCAGCGTAAACATCTTGCTGTTTTTCACTCTCAACAAATTGTTCCGCAACTTTATAACCCGCATCTAAAGGCGTAATATTTTCATCCCTAGCCATTGTCAAAACTTTCATAGTAGTAGCAGCAATACGGCGGTTTATAGCGTCTTTGTCGACACTATGCCCCAAAAAGCCGACGACAGCGGTCGCCCCCGCCGTATTGCCGATAAATCCAGGAATATGCCACATACCCAAACGTTTAATCTCTTGGGCTATGGACGAATTCTTTTGGATATCTGATAATTCATTATTAGCCACGCCCGCGATCAGCACTCCCGGCTGATCTCTTAAAACCAAAAACTTCCTTCTAAAACGTTGAATCTGCGCAATAGTTTGCGGGTTCATCGCTCCCGGCGGCCCATTGGGGGCGACAATGATTCCATCAATCTGTCTCAGATCTAAATCCTGGATTAAGTCGGGAAATATTTCCAAAGGATTCCAAATATAATTAGAGGAACTCTTCTTTCCTTCCGCTGTCGTTCTGGCATCTTCCGCGAAAAGAAGCAATTGTTTATTTTTGATTGCCTGCGCGAGTTCGGGATCCTGTTTTAAAGCTTCAATCCTCTCGGCATTGGAGTCGGAGGCGATAACTTTTGCCCCCTTGGCTAAATGAGTTTTCAACATTTCCAGGCCCACCGCTCCCGGACCTTGCAGTAAAGTTAATTTATTTTTAAATGTTGGATTATAAGGGAAAGCAAATGATAACCCGACTTCCTGGGCGGCGACTTCACCAGCGGCAGTAAACGGCGATGGATGTTTATTGTATTCCATGTCCGCATCGGGGAAAAATACCCACGGCGCGGCCTTGTTCATTACATCCATATCATGTTCCGATGTATTCATATCTTCGCCAACAACAGCCCCACCGCCGATAAGTTCATTAACATAGCCGATGGCCCGCGCGAAACTCCGGCTGATGTCATCACGTTCTTCTAAATGTTGGTCTTTTATTTCCGGGTTAAAACGATGAACATGCATAGCCACTTTAAATCCACCAATAGGTAATTGCTGCGCCGCCAATTTTAATGTCATTGCCGTCGACAAATTCAAAACATCGGTTAACGCGCCGATTTCACCCTTGGCGACATCATCCGGATGGTACTGCCTTTTACGCAAGCCACCGATTGCTTTATATTTTCCATCCATTTCAGCAGCGTTAGGACTCTCAATTTTGCGATAAGTATGAAACGCAGCGTACGCCGTATAACCTAATTTCTTATTTTTAATCTCAAAGGTCGCGTAATGATTGGCCCAATTCGCTCTTACCGCAGGATCGTCGGGATAATCTTCTAAGTTCCGCAAAACGCGAATGGTTGTGCCTTCGCTTTCCAATGCTTTTAAATAATTTGTTTCTTTCAATGCTTCGGGTTGATTAATAAACTTTTTTACGTCATCGGAAATGTTAGCGATATTAGGCATTTTCATTAAATACGGAACCGTCGCCACCGGCAAATGAGGCGACATCGTTGTTAATAACGTTAATTTGGCGGCATCTTCCACAACCGCGTTCATAGAAATTTGCAATTTATTCAACCGGTCAATCGCGTACGGATCTTTTAAAAGTGCCTCTAATGCTTTTCCGTGCGACGCCGGGACTTTGCCATGATATTCAGGGCCGTGTAATTTCCAGTAATAATCACTATGCGCGGTCCGTCCCCAACGCGAATAGTATTTATCCACTTTGGCTAAGGCAGGGAATTTATCCGGATTATCAGCCAAGGCTTTTTCTAACTTGTCTAACGCGGTTAAGGCACTTTCATTTAAAACGGTCTTATAGTTTCCTGAAGCCGTACCAAATTTCTTAGCCAGATGAGCATACAAAAGCATTTGCCCATACGTTAATGCTTCCGTCGGCTGAATATCTACAAGCATCGCCTCGTCTCGCACAGCCTTAGCAATCGTTTTATAAACAACCTCCAGATTAGACTTTTTTACCGAAACAACTACCAGTGTAGACTCGCTCTCCGTTGCATTTGCTTTTTGACCTATTTGAGAATTGAGTTCCTTGGCTAATTGAAAAAGCTCATTGGCAGATTTAATGCGAACGAGAATATTTCGTGGTTGACCAGAACTCTTCTCTTGTTTAATAATCGCCAATGCCTTTTCTTTATCCTCTGCTTCAATAAAGATGTCTGATTTCTTGATGACGCCATCTTTTAACAAGGCTTCCGCTACATTTGAGCCGACGAGAACAGGCCTTATTCCCTGACCATTAAGAGTTTCTATCTTTCTTCTTAAATCTTTATCCGCGGCAGACAATTCAACGCCGATAAGATTGTCCTTAGAAATTTCCTGAGCGAATGTATCTTCTTCAGCTGTTAAAACAACACCGATGGGCGAATCAAAATTATACAATCTTTCTCTGTCAGCGAGAAAATGTTCGGCCAACTCTTCCAATGAAGCCTTCTCAAAGTCAACTTTTAAAGCTTCTTTGCGCGTTAATGCAGAAAATACAATAAAACGCAATAGGTCTTCCTCATTAAACTCTTTGTGCAATTCCTTAACAACCTCCATTAAACTGCCCCACCCGGAAACTAATTCTTCTGAAATCTGTTGTGCATTCATAATCCCCGCATTCTCGCTGATAGTGCGAGCCATACTCTCTAAAACCAGTAGGGATTCAGCCGGTTCCAATTGAGCCAATGAGAATAGCTGAACAAGGTGCTGTCCATTATCAGTTAAATCTTCAACGTCATGAACCAGCATCGCCTTGTCTCTGTCTTCACGGTGAACCAAAACATCCTTTAACGCTTTTGGCCTGGCATTAAGAGAAGGCTCGAATCCTTCCATGATTTTATCAACCGGCAAATTAGCAAATGAACCGGTTAAAGCGATATTACGTCCTCTCAAACCATTAATAATCTCCTGCAACATTCTTTTGGCTGTGGCACGTATTTCAGGATTGGTGTCACTAAGGG
>CAZVZR010000024.1:0-14612 GCA_964630825.1 uncultured Planctomycetales bacterium
GCGATGATAGCGGAACAAGTTAGCTTTGAAGGTTTCCGTGAAGCCGTTCGAGATGGACGGATTAACAAAGGGAGCCTTCTTGTTATTCAATTTAACAATGGTCAGCGCGCTGCAGAGCGAGTCAGGTATACAAGAACTGGTGTAGAAGGTAGAAAACCGTATATTGCGGGGCAGAGAAATGATGAGAGTTTCCCGAGAAAATTCTATAGAGCAGATATTGATCGAATAACAATTAATGCCGACCACGCGATGCTGGCAGCAGAAGTGCAATTGAAAACTGTGATTGATGCTGTAGAAAAAGGAATCATTAAGACAGAAGATCACGCTAACGATTATGCCGAAACATTAACCCTTTTTTCCCGGGATAGCCTTTTAGAAATGAACGATATGTTGGACGACCTCATTGCCCAACGCGAAATAACATTGGAAGTACGAAAAGCGGTAGAAGACGTCATTAGTCGTGCCATAAGCAAAAAGAGGGCTGAAAGGGGGAATACACAAGCCTCTAGCAACAGCGCCCACCCCGACCGCGCGATGCTGGTTAATCATCCAAGCGATATTAGGACTGCCGATGCGGTAAGCGCAAAAACAGCGAAGGAATTATCCGATAATCTCACACGTGCATTAATATCAGGAAAAATGGAATTGATGAAATCATCAAGGGACATGTTTGTTTTTATTGAACTTATGTTACGTGGGAATGCACAGGCGGTTGTGGCTGCTCAAGAATTTGGCCGTAAGTTACCAGGCGACTATGACGTATCGCAAAATTCCGGAGAAGCGTTAATCCGCTGGCTTTATTCGCGAGGAGCCTTGCGATATGTCTCTGGAAGTGAAGTTCCAGCTGACAGTGCTATGGTGGGAGGAAAAAAAGAAGAGGTCGGTGGTATTGATTTTAATGCGAATATGATGAAGCTACAGCAGCAAGGAGAGGCGCCAAAGCTTGATTTTTCAAATTTTAAGCTGAATGTCGATCCGGGCACTGTTAGCGGTATTGTGCCGGTTATCATCAACATCACGCCAGTTACCAATTTACCGCTTCTTTTAGGAATGGTGGATAAAACGGAAAAAGAACAGCTGTCTCAACTCAATTAACAAGTTAAAAAATTTACATTAACAAAAGCCGCTTTGTGTAAAGGCGGTTTTTTTATTGTCATTTTACAGATAGTGATAAAAACAAGGGTGTTTTTCAGAGGGGAAAAAGTCGCTAGCGTCAATCAAACATTATGATATAATGTGAGCCTTGTCATAAGTTAAAGATATGCAAATACTTCTGACCAATGATGACGGCATATTTGCCGATGGCATTTATGCGCTCTACAAAGAACTTGTCAAAGTCGCGAAAGTTGACGTTGTGGCTCCCGACTCCGAGCGTAGTTCTGTTGGCCACGCCATCACATTGTCCCACCCGATTGTTTATAAAAAAGTAAAACGGCATCGAAAATTTTTTGGCTACGCTGTGCGCGGCACACCGGCTGATTGCGTGAAATTTGCCCTCGGCGTTTTGCTTAAAAAGAAACCCGACGTGGTTATTTCCGGAATCAACCTCGGCGCCAATGACGGTTGCAGCGTGTTTTATTCCGGTACCGTCGCTGGTGCGCGCGAAGGGGCGCTTTTAGGGATCCCTGCCATTGCGGTTTCGTTGGCCGAATTTTTTAACCCCAATTTTTCTTACGCCGCTAAATGCACGGTTAAACTTGTTAAAGCGTTACTTAAAACTAAAATTCCCTCCGGCACATTCTTTAATGTGAACGTCCCAAATCTTCCCGCTTCCCGTATTCGTGGAATTATTATGACCCGTCAGGGCATTGAACCGATTCACAGCAGTTTTCATAAGCGCACCGATCCCAATTTGCGTGAGTACTATTGGATGTCCGGTAAATCTCCGGTCAAACCTTCCAATACAAATTTTGATACATACGCGCTCAATAACCGTTATGTCACAGTAACGCCGGTTTCCAGTGATTCCACTGATTACAATTATTTAAATACTACCAAAAAATTGCACATAAACTGATGATTCCTGAAAACGATATACTAAAAGCAAAAATTCTTATCATCGATGACCAGGAAGTCAGTATTCATCTTCTCGAACAGATACTGCAAAAAAATGGTTATAAAAATGTAATGTCAACGCCTGACCCCAGGGAAGGAGTTGAGCTTTATAAACAAATCCGCCCGGATTGCCTTATTTTGGATTTGAACATGCCACACCTCGATGGCTTTCAGGTTATGGCGAAGCTAAGCAAAATTGAAGGCGAAACGTATTTGCCTATCATTGTCCTTTCCACCGAGGAGAATCAGGAAGTCAGGTTTTTAGCTCTGGAGTCGGGGGCCAAGGACTTTGTGAATAAACCTTTTGACCGCGTGGAAGTTTTGATCCGCATCAAAAATCTTTTAGAAGTGCGGATGATGCACAACGAAATCCGCGACCAAAATAAAATTCTCGAAGACAAAGTTAAAGAGCGTACTCAGGAACTCTACAATACGCAGCTAGATGTCATTCAGCGTTTGGCTAGGGCCGTTGAATACCGTGACTCAGAGACAGGCCTGCACATTGTACGCATGAGCCATTATTCGGCTTGCCTCTCAGCGGAAGCGGGTTTAAGCATGGAGGAATGCGAACTTGTTTTAACAGCCAGCCCGTTACATGATATTGGCAAAATTGGTATCCCGGACAGTATTTTACGCAAGCCGGGAAAACTAACACCCGCCGAGTGGGGGGTCATGAAAACCCATACAACAATTGGGGCGGAATTATTGTCGGGCAGCAATTCGCGATTTTTAAAAATGGCCAGCGAGATTGCCATTGCCCATCATGAAAAATGGAATGGCACGGGCTATCCTTATGGATTAAAAGAGGATGAAATTCCTGTTATCGGGCAGATTTGCGGGTTATGCGATGTTTTTGATGCCCTGATGTCGAAACGCCCCTACAAACAAGCTTGGTCGTTGGAACGCACGCTGGAAGAAATCAAAAACGGCAGCGGAACACATTTCAACCCCAAAATGGTTGATAGTTTTATGCGGATTCTGCCGCAGATCCTTAATATTAAAGATAAGTACGTTGACCCGAAAGAGGATGAAAACGGAGAGTAAGACAAAATATCGTTTTTGTTTGCTTGCATAAATAAGTATACATAATATAATAAATTTGTTTTTCTTGAGCTGAATGGCCGAAAAATATTAACGGTAATACTTCGACCCCATCTTTGGCGGGGCTCAGTATCAATCCTGAGTAAACTCGAAGAATTGATTTTTAGGAGGGTGATATGGGTGAAACGGCAAAATTTATTTTAGGAGGGAAGGAGTTCGAATTTCCCGTTATTGAAGGAACGGAGAAAGAAAAAGCCGTTGACATCGCAAAATTAAGAGGCTCGTCAGGGTATATCACTATTGATAACGGGTACGGAAATACGGGGTCATGCACGAGTAAAATTACGTTTCTCGATGGGGAAAAAGGTATTTTGCGTTACCGTGGATATCCGATCGAACAAGTCGCTGAAAAATCCACTTTTGTTGAAACTTCCTACCTTTTGATTTACGGTGAACTTCCCCAAAAGGCAGAATATACAAAATTCGCGCAGTCCTTTGGAAAACACGTCGAACTCCACAAAAATATGCTGAATTTTTTTAAGGGATACCCTTCTTCAGGGCATCCGATGGGGTTTTTATCGGCAATGGTTTGCTCGTTATCAGGGTACTATCCGGAGTTATTAAAGTCCGAACCAACCCCGGCGGAAATTCAAGAAATTGCCGCACAACTCCTTTCCAAGGTCAGGACAATTTCTGCGTACATTTATAAAAAGAAAATCGGGAAGCCGTTTGTGCCGCCGCTCAAAAAAGCCGGCTATATCAGCAACTTTCTTCACATGATGTTTTCAACTTCAAAAAAGGATTACAAAATAGACCCGGTGGTGGTTGATGCGCTGCGCGTACTTTTAATATTGCACGCCGACCACGAGCAAAATTGCAGTACATCGACGGTGCGATTAGTTGGAAGTTCTTGGGCCAATTTGTTTGCTTCAATTTCTTCCGGGGTGAGCGCGTTGTGGGGGCCGCTTCACGGCGGGGCAAATCAGGAAGTTGTCGAGATGCTTCAGGAAATTCATAAGGCAGGCGGCAATGTCCAGAAATTCGTGGACAGAGCAAAGGATCCCAATGCCAATTATCGTCTGATGGGTTTTGGCCATCGTGTTTATAAAAATTTTGATCCACGCTGTGTTATCATTAAACAAAAATGTAAAGAAGTTTTGGATAAATTGGGTGTGCGTGATCCGCTTTTAGATATAGCAATGAAGTTGGAGGAAATTGCTTTAAAGGATGAATATTTTGTAAAACGCAAATTATACCCCAATGTGGATTTTTACAGCGGCCTTATTTACAAGGCTATCGGTATTCCCGTTGAAATGTTTACAGTAATGTTTGCCATTGGCCGTATGCCCGGCTGGATCGCGCATTGGAAAGAAATGCGCGAAAACCCAGAATCCCGTATCGGCCGGCCGCGGCAGATTTATACCGGCGCCACTACCCGGGACTATGTTCCCATAGAAAAACGTTAAAAGAAGGAAATTGCCATGGTATCTTTCCGCTCCTCCCCGAAGTTTGATAAAGATGTCAGTGTTGTTGTTTTAAGCGAAACACAAACCAAAAGTAAAAACTTCCCGTTTAAAAATAAAGAAATTGAAAATCAAATCAGCCTTTTAACCAAATCGGGGGCCTTTTCCGGTGAAGACGGACAAATTTTCCCGTTAAATCTTTCCAAAACGTTTGTTCTTTTAGTGGGCATAGGTAAAGCGGAAAGCCTTTCCTTAACGGCTTTTAGGTCGACGGTACGGCGCGCGTTACTTTCTTCCTATTTAAAAAAGGCGAAATCGGTAGAAATTCTTGTCCACGATCATAGTGATTCTGTTGTGTGCGCTGCCATTGAGGCTGTTTTGTTGGGCACGTATTCATTTGATAAGTATAAAACACAGGATAATACGAAAAGTAAAGCTGAAAAGAAGCAGTATGTTTTTGCGGTCAACCCGCAAAAGAAATACGACGAGGCGGTAACCGTATGCGAAGGGACAAATCTTGCCCGCGATTTAATCAATGAAAACGCCGATGTCAAAACTTCGGATTATTTGGAAAAGGTAATTAAGGATGTTGTCAAAGGGCATAAAAATATCTCGCTTGAAATTTTAAATAAGAAAGAGATGGAGAAAAATAAACTCGGTTTGCATTTGGCTGTTAATCAGGGCAGTAAAAATGAGCCAAAACTAATTATAGTGAAATACAATGGCGCGTCGGCAAAAGACGGTTATACCGCGTTTATCGGAAAAGGCATGACCTTTGATACCGGCGGGCTTAATATTAAAACGACCGGGCACATGGAAACGATGAAAATTGATATGAGCGGCACCGCGGCGGTTATCGGAACGCTCAAGAATACGATTGCCTTGAATTTGAAGAAGAATATTCTTTTTGTTTGTGCGATCGCGGAGAATGCCATTGACCAGCTGGCGTATAAACCTGGTGATGTGCTCATCAGTTATTCAGGCAAGACGGTGGAAGTTGGTAATACCGATGCCGAGGGCCGTTTGGTTTTAGCTGACGCCATTTCTTATGTCGTGAAAAATTATAAACCGGCTAGGATTATTGACATCGCCACATTGACCGGCGCTTGTGTGGTGGCGCTGGGTTATGAATACACCGGGCTCATGACGACGGACGACAAATTTTCCCGCGCGTTGGTGCATGCTTCCAATGAAACCGATGACCGCGTTTGGCGGTTGCCGATGTATCCCGAATTAAAGGAACACGTCAAATCAAAGATTGCGGATATCAAGAATACCGGTTTACGCGGCGCTGCCGGGACAGTTTCCGCCGCCGAATTTTTGCGCCAGTTCACTGAAAATACGCCTTGGGCCCATCTGGACATTGCCGGAACTTCTTACAATGAATCGGGCGACCGTTGGTATTTCGGTTTTGGCGCCACCGGCGCTGGGGTTCGCCTCATGACACGTTATTTGCAAAGCAATTAATTCCTCAATGCCCAAAAAGCAAAAACTAAAAATTATTTATTACTCCGTTTTATTTGGCTGCGGAATTCTCTTTTCCTTTCATCCGGCCTACTCAACGCCAAGCAATGAAGTTCAAATGATTCAGCTGGACGATTACACCATCAATCCTGTTACCGCGGAATACATCAATCAGGCCATTGATAACGCTCAAAAGGACAATGCACAGTGCTTGATTATTAAATTGGATACCCCGGGCGGATTATTAAGCTCCACACGGTCAATCGTGAAACACATGCTTGTCAGTAAAGTGCCGATTGTTGTTTATATCGCGCCGAGCGGTTCACGGGCCGGGTCAGCCGGCGTTTTTATTACTTACGCAAGCCATATCGCTGCCATGGCACCGTCGACGAATATCGGCGCCGCGCATCCGGTTGAGTTTGGCGGAAGCGCGCCGCCCAAAAAATCCGGCGATATGCAAGAACTCCGTGAGTTAGTTGAAGAATTAAAGAAGGGGAAACAACCAGCGGCAACACCAACTAAGGAAACAATAAAATCTGAGTCTCAAGCGACTAAAGAAACAAAGAAAGAAGAAGTAAAACAGGAAGAGAAGAAGGAAGAGGAAGCCGCTAATGACGATGACCCGATGAGCAGCAAGATTCTCAATGACACCGTGGCTTTTATTAAGGCAATTGCGCAAAAACGCGGCCGTAATGTTGAGTGGGCGGAAGAAGCCGTAGCCAAAAGCAAATCAATCCCCGAACAGGAAGCATTGGCAAAGAAGGTCGTCGAAATTATTGCTAAAGACGATCAGGATCTTTTGGCTCAATTAGATGGGCGTGTGGTTGAGTTATCAGATAACCAAAAGGTTACCTTGGCAACAAAAGGTGCGACGATAAAATATATCCCCATGGATCCACGAAAAAAGTTTTTTAATGTTTTAGCCGATCCCAATGTCGCTTATTTTTTGCTGATTTTAGGGTTTTATGGGCTCCTGTACGAAATTACCCATCCGGGCTTCGGCGCACCGGGAATTATCGGGTTGACTTTTCTTATCCTGGCGTTTTACAGTATGCAAACGTTACCAACAAATTATGCCGGGCTGGCATTGATTATTTTTGGCCTAATTTTATTTGTTGCCGAAGTGTTTACGCATAGTTTCGCTCTGTTTACCATTGGCGGGATAACTTGCCTTATATTAGGGTCGATGCTTTTATTTCAATCCGTTGACCCGGTAATGCGGGTTTCGCTGATGGTTATTATTTCTTTTTCAATGACAACGGCAGCCATCACTATCTTTTTATTGACGCGGGTTATCCAGTCCCGACGGGCCAAGGTGCACGGCGGAAAAGAAGGCCTGACTGGTGCGACTGGCCAGGCACGGTCAACATTTGCCAAAGGCGAAAAAGGAAAGGTTTTTGTCCATGGGGAATTATGGAATGCTGTTACTGATGACACCATAAAAAAAGGTGATGAAGTCGATATCGCCCATGTAAACGGTTTGACATTAAAAGTTAAACGAAAAACAATCAAGGAGGCATAATCATGACTGGATTTTTTGTTTTCGCGGCAATTTTTCTGATGTGGTTTTTTAATTCCGTTAAATTCCCGAGAGAATATGAGCGCTTGGTAGTATTTCGCCTCGGGCGTGTTTTACCACTTCCTAAAGGGCCGGGTTTTACGTTTGTCCTTTTTCCGATTGATCAAACAGTTAATGTAAGCCTGCGTTTAGTTACCTTAGATGTTCCGCCGCAGGATATCATTACCAAAGATAACGTTTCGGCGAAAGTTAACGCGGTGGTCTATTTTCGCGTCGTTGACCCAATTAAAGCCACGATTGAAGTACAGAATTTTCAGTACGCGACTTCGCAGATGGCGCAGACAACGCTTAGGAGCGTTTTAGGGGAGAGTGAATTGGATGATTTATTGGCACAACGGGAAAAAATTAATGTAAAATTGCAGGAGATTCTTGACAACCAAACCGAGTCATGGGGGATAAAGGTTTCAAATGTGGAAGTTAAAGACGTGGATATCTCTGAAGGCTTGCGAAGGGCGATGGCGCGCCAGGCGGAGGCCGAACGCGAACGCCGCGGTAAAATTATTGCGGCCGAAGGGGAATTTCAAGCCGCAGAGAAAATCTGTCAGGCGGCGGAGCTTATGCAAAAATCTCCAATGGCACTTCAGCTACGCTATTTACAAACGCTCGTTGAGATCGGGTCGGAAAACAATACGACAACTATTTTTCCTGTTCCGATCGATCTTCTTTCAGCGTTTAGCGATAAGGCTAAGAAGGGCTAAGGCATAAGGAAAACACCATGAAATACAGGGAAGAAACAGACAGTATCGGTAAAATAAATGTTCCAGCCGATAAATATTACGGGGCGCAGACGGCGCGTTCTTTGATGAATTTTAAAATTGGCGGCGAGACATTTCCATCGGAACTGATCCGCGCGCTCGGCATTGTTAAAAAAGCCGCGGCGCTGGTAAATGTAGAACTAAAGCTGCTTTCACCGAAGAAATCCGCGCTCATCGTGAGAGCCGCGGATGAAGTCATTAACGGCAAACTTAACGGCCAGTTTCCTTTGGTTGTTTGGCAAACCGGGTCAGGTACGCAGACCAATATGAATGTCAACGAAGTGATTTCAAACCGGGCCATTCAATTGGCGCGCGGAAAAATGGGGAGCAAAACCCCCATTCATCCTAACGACGATGTGAATAAATCGCAGTCTTCTAATGATGTTTTTCCGACGGCGATGCACGTTGCAACGGTGGAAGAAATTCATCGCCGTTTAATCCCGGCGCTTGTAAAGTTACAGAAAGCCGTCGACGCAAAATCAAAGAAGTTTAAATCAATCATTAAAATCGGGCGGACCCATTTAATGGACGCCACACCGCTGACGCTTGGCCAGGAATTTTCCGGATACGCAAGGCAGCTGACAAATGGTTTAAAAAGAATCAATGCAGCCTTGCCGCGTTTGTACGAACTGGCCTTGGGTGGTACCGCCGTGGGGACAGGGTTAAACACGCATCCGCAATTTGCCGTCAAAGTTGCCAGAAGAATTTCTTCGCTTACCCGGAAGCCTTTTGTGACAAACCCCAACAAGTTTGAATCATTGGCTGCCCACGATGCGTTGGTTGAATTTAGCGGGACCTTAAAAACAATTGCCGTGAGTTTAATGAAAATTGCCAACGATATCCGTTGGCTGGGCTCCGGTCCGCGCTGCGGAATCGGGGAAATTATTTTACCGGCCAATGAACCGGGGAGTTCGATTATGCCCGGTAAAGTTAATCCAACACAATGCGAAGCCATGACAATGGTCTGCGCGCAGGTCATTGGCAATGATGTCACGGTGACTGTCGCCGGCGCTGGCGGTAATTTTGAGCTTAACGTTTACAAGCCCGTTATCATTTATAATGTTTTGCAATCCATCCGGCTTATTGCCGATGCGTGTGATAGTTTCACTGATAAATGTGTTGTGGGTATCGAGCCGCACAAAGAAAATATCAAACGCAATTTGAATAATTCGTTGATGCTGGTCACAGCGCTTAACACGCGGATTGGTTATGACAACGCCGCCAAAGTAGCAAAAAAGGCGTACAAAGAAAATACCACTCTTAAGGAAGCCGCAATTGCTTTGAACTTGTTAAGCGAAGCCGAGTTCGACAAATTCGTCCAGCCGCAAAAAATGATATCTCCACAAAAGTCTCGATCGTAGATTCTCCCTAATTGCCCCTTGACGGAGAACAGATTCGCATATATTCTATAAGAGCAATGGTTAAACAAGCTACATCTGATCGACGTCAAACTATCCGCGCCAAGCACATTTTGAGCATTAAATACCGTTTGGCCCAAACTTCCCGTAAAATTGTGGATAAATCCTGGCATTTGTCTTTAACCGACAACATGAGCGCCGGCGGGCTTGCCTTTGTCTCCGAGCAAGAGTTTAAAAAAGATGAAATTTTGCAGGTGGAGGTCGTAATGTCGGGTATTTTAGATATTTTTAAAGGCTACGGAAAAGTTGTTTATGCCAGTAAGAAACCTACCGGAGTTTACCATTTGATCGGATTACGATTAATGGAAAAAATAGATTCCCCCGCCGTCCGCCTTGCCCGGCAGGGTAAAATAGGGAAAAGAAGTTCCACGCGAATTTAGTCCCACCTTTTTGTTTGCCTAAAATTGAAGATAAGCCAACTTTCCCCAATTCGACATTGACAAGCAAAATAGCACAAGTATATAGTAACTCTATGCCGTTACCGATTGGAAGCCTCGAAAACCCTCTGCGCGTGGCCGTTGTGGGCAGCGGGCCAGCGGGGTTTTACACCACCGAAGCATTATTTAAATCCAACCTCAAAGTTAAAGTCGACATGTTTGACCGTCTGCCGACGCCCTTTGGCCTGGTTCGATACGGCGTTGCCCCGGATCACCCTAAAATAAAAAATGTCATCAAGGTATTTGAAAAGACAACCGAAAACGAAGGCTTTTCATTTTGCGGGAATGTCGAAGTCGGCAAGGATATTGCGGTTGACGAGCTACGCCAGTTTTACGATGCCATTGTTTTTACTTACGGAGCCGAGACTGACCGTAAATTAGGTATTCCCGGCGAAGATTTGCCCGGCAGCCACACGGCTACAGAATTTGTCGCCTGGTATAACGGCCGGCCGGAATACAAGGACCGCAAGTTTGATTTGTCGGGAAATGTCGCGGTCATTATCGGGCAGGGCAATGTGTCAATGGATGTTAGCCGCATTTTATGCAAATCAGCGGACGAACTTAAGAATACCGACATCGCCAAGCATGCCTTCGAAGTCTTGGCGGAAAGTAAAATTAAAGAAGTCCATTTGATTGGCCGCCGCGGGCCGATGCAGGCGGCATTTACTCCACCAGAGATTAGAGAATTCGGCGAAGTGACCGATTGTACGCCGACTTTTGCCGACCGTCAAGAAATGGAACTTAATGAGGCCAGCCAAAAAGAATTTGACGACCCGAATTTTGCCGCCAAACGCAAGAATTATGAGATCCTTAAAGGCTTTATGAATTTGCCGCCGGCAAGTACGAAACGTAAATTTTTCATTCATTTTCTCAAGAGCCCTGTAGAGTTAAAAGGTAATAATAAAGTCGAAGAAGTAATATTAGAAAAAAATGCACTGTTTGGTCCGGCGGGAGCGCAGAAAGCAAAGGCGACGGGAGTACGTTTGGAAATGCCTTGCGATATTTTTTTTCGCAGTGTCGGTTACAGAGGTATCCCGATTCCCGGTGTTCCGTACAATAATGAGCGGGGGAACATTCCCAATCAATACGGCCGTGTGGCCGACAATACGAAAGTGTACCAAGGGTTTTATTGCGCTGGATGGATCAAACGCGGGCCATCAGGAGTCATTGGGACTAATAAGTCCGATGCGGATGAAACCGTGGCTAAGCTAATGGAAGATGTGCCAAGCTTAAATCCCTGCCCGGTCCGTAATTCAACGGCACTCATTGAATACTTAAAAGGCAAGAAGGTACGTGTTGTCAGCTTTGCCGATTGGAAGAAAATTGATGCCGCTGAAATGGAGCGTGGCCAAAAATTAGGCAAACCCCGGGAAAAGTTTGTTACCATAGATGAGATGCTTATGTCTTGTAACCCTGCATGATGGTTAAATCTTGAAACAGCAATCCTCATCAAATTATCTCTTTTGTATTGTTCTTTTTTGTATTGGCTTTTTCCTTTATTGCGATACCCTCACCTATAATTTCGTCTGGGATGACCATTCGGCCATTGAGTTTAACCCCCAGATGAAAACTCCACAGAGCATTCTCCAGTTTTTTACCCGGGATTACTGGGAAAATTCAACTTGGCCATTTAAAAGTGGATTCTACCGGCCGCTAACCTTATTTTCCTATTGGTTGAATTATCAAATGGGGGGAGGAACGCCGTTTGTTTTTCACTTGATCAATGTTATTTTGCATGCCCTTAACGGAATCCTGGTTTTCTCCCTTATCTTGAGTTTGTCGAACAACCGGCCAGTTTCTTTCTTAACGGCAATCTTTTTTCTTATCCATCCAGTTCAGACCGAAACAGTTGCTTTTATTTCCGACAGAGGAGACCTTTTGTCGGTTTTATTCCTCCTGTTGAGTTGCTACACTTATTTCTTGTCAACAGTAGGCAAGTCAGTAAAAAAGAATTATATTTTTTCTTTAGCGTTTTTATTTTTGGCTTTTTTATCAAAAGAAAATGCCATGGTCGGGGCGGGTTTAATTGCACTTATTGATTATTATTTTGTTTCACAGCTTGATTGGCAGGTTTTTTTAAGGCGATGGAAATGCTTTGCGCCACATTTCATTCTAACTGTTTTTTATGTGCTGCTGCGAACCGTTATCCTTGGGCCGCTTAATGCTGTTGCGACTTTGCACAACGTCCGTTATATCAGCATTTTACCGGCGTTTGATTGGATGACGCATTTAATGATGATTGCCAAGATTTTAATGCTTTACATTAAAATGTTTTTCTATCCGGTGACACAGTCGATATCGTATTTTATTTTGCCCCCGATTTTCTTTTGGGATTCACAAGTTTTTTTGCCAACAATATTGCTTGGGGTTGTAGCGGTATTAGCTTTTGTGGCGATGAAGGGAACAATGAGGTGGGTATCGTTTACCATTGCCTGGATTGGGATAACGCTGGTGCCTTTTTCGAACCTTATCCCTATCAGTAACACTATTGCCGAGCGGTTTATGTATTTACCATCAATCGGTTTTTGCTGGCTTTTAAGTGGGGCAATTGACTGCTTAAAACAAAAGGTTTGGATGAAACCAATTTTGCGAGGGGCTCTGTTAACTGCGGTTACCGTCTTGTTCTGTTTTCTTTCTTCAAAAACTATTTCAAGAAACCGCGTCTGGCATGATAATTATGCACTTTTTACCAGCGCGCTGAATCTCAAGCCTTGTTCTCCTATCGCTGATAATAATCTTAATTCATTTTATAATTTTGCTGGAAACACGGAAAAGGCGAGGGAGCACTACTATCGGGGGATTGCTTGTGTTGAGATAATTCGCCAGGAGTATCGTGCGCGTAAAGAAGCGTACCGGCAGAAGAAATTAACTGATTACACAGTCAGTAGGGAATGGTTTGGCCATTAGTTTGAAAGTGGCGGGATTTTTTAAGTGGGGAGTATGGATGCTGTCACCGGTTTAGATATTTTCTCCGCTTGACATTTTGGTTTGCAGTTGCGGTACCGAGAACCTGGCAATTACGTCACAGATGCTTTTATTTTCATCTTGGACAAAATCTTTAAATTTTCCGAAACCGCATTTAACAGGGGGATCACTCAGATTGCTATTGTCGTAGTAATGGACGCTGATAAAGTCGCCTTGAGCTGATATAATGGGAATGCAGATAGTCGAAATTCCAGTAAAGATACATTGGTTTTGCGCAGATAATTCGGTGAGGGTTCCTCCCCGGTATTGGGCGCCAATCACAAATCCAGTGGTGCCACCACCAAATAGTCCCATTATAGCATAGTCAAAATGGGAATTGGGGTCATTGCCGGGGTATTCCATGTTGATTTGGGAAAATTTTTCGCATTGTGTGTAATCATTGGTTTGAGTAGCACAAGAATCCACAAGTTTACGGATAGCCGAAAAATTATTTAAAGCTTCAATAGCCAAAACACCGTCTTTTAATTTTAGCATTCTGGGTAGCGCGAGGCTTGCTAAAACGCCGATAACAATAATGACAATAATTAATTCAAGCAAAGTAAACCCTTTGGGGTGGTATTTGAGCTTACTAAAACCTTTGCTCATGGGATGACGCAATCCGTCGGAAATGGTTTGGCCATTAGTTTGGAAGTGGCGGGATTTTTTAAGTTGGGAATATTGTACTGTCACCAGTTTATAAATTTTGTCCGTTTGATATTTTAGCAAGAAGCTGAGGGACTACAAATCTTTGAATAGCCTCACAGGCATCGGCATAAGACCTTTGAACTAGATTCTTAAATTTCCCAAACCCACATTGCATAATCGTGTCCGTATAATGCACACTAATAAAGTCACCTTCAGCAATTGTCGTTGGGAGACAACCACCGAGTACTGAACTGGAAAAGCAACTGCCGAGGGGATTTAGTTCAACTAAACTCCCTCCGCGGTACTGGGCGCCAATTACATATCCAGCACTTCCCCATCCAGCTATAGCATAGTCAAAATGGGAATTAGGGTCGTTGCCCGGATATTCCATGTTAATTTGAGAAAATTTATCACATTTAGAATAATCATTAAACTGAGCGGCACAAGATTGTACAAGTTTGTGGATAGCCGACATGTTAGACATGGCTTCGGCGGCCAAAACACCTTCTTGGAGTTTTAACATTCTGGGGATGGCAAGGCTAGCCAAAACTCCAACAACAATAATGACAATGATTAATTCTAGTAAAGTAAACCCTTTGGAATAACACCGGGGTTTATTAAACCATTGGTTCATGCGATGATACAGTCCGTCGGAAATGGTTTGGCCATTAGTTTGGCTGTAACCGGATTTGCAGTGAGGTGGGCAATAAGGGCATCGGCGCCTATGCGGCGATGGAAAGCGCCGAGGCCTTCATTGTTTGTTTTGTTTTCTTTGTAGTGTTTAAATAAAA
>CAZVZR010000024.1:14712-32928 GCA_964630825.1 uncultured Planctomycetales bacterium
AAAGCGCCGAGGCCTTCATTGTTTGTTTTGTTTTCTTTGTAGTGTTTAAATAAAATATCAATCACCATGGCAAGCTGATCACGCGGCACAAAGCGCAGGAACATTTTCTCTCCCGAAGAATCAATCAGTGGCCGTCCTTGATAACGGGCGGTTTCATCCCCGAATAATCGGATTTGATAAAGGTTTAATCCGGTGCCGATAATGCCAATTGTTTTTGTTGACGGACGGAAGCATTGGCGTTCGCAGCCGGTAATTCCGATTGATTCAGCCATGTCACCCCAGCCCAATTTTTCTAATTCATCGATTAATTCTGGTTCCAGTTTTTCAGAGTCGGTGTAAGTTAAACGGCAGGTATCGCGCCCCACGCACGCGCCGGACAGTAACCGTAATTTAGAATACGGTTTGCCGTTACGTTTCCCAAAGCCATGCTTTTTCAGATCCGCTTCAAATTCTTCTTTGGCGGCTTCCGGAATATTGGTAAAGATGGCATCTTGATTAGGGGAGATGGTCAGTTCAATATCATATTTATTCATAACTTCACGGATCATCGTTTTCAAATTTCCGTTGGTGCCGCCGTCATGAACGCGGCCATTCTCTAAATATGCCCCATATGCCCATTTACCGTTCGATGGTTGTTTCCACCAGCCGTGATGTAGCTGTCGGTCACCGTAATCGAGATTGGGGTTAGGCTTTTCCAGAGGAAAGCCTAAACGGGCCGTCACTTGGTCGCGGTACCATTCAACGCCTTTTTTCTTGATTGTGTATTTGAGGCGCGCCCAATGGCGGTTTTCACGGTCGCCCCAGTCTTGATGGACGGCAACGACGGCGTCTAGAGTTTGGAGCAAGCGGTCTTCCGTGACAATTCCTAAAGGCTCACCGAGTGTTGCCAGGCTTGGATAACCATTGCGTTCACCTTGGCCGCCACCGACATAAACTTGGAACGCTCTTAATTTATTATTTTCAAAGATCGGTGCGATTGAAAGGTCATTGGTACGGTGCTCAATGCAATTGTCAGGAACAAGTTTTCCGGTCGCTGGGTCACGGTGTGCCGTTGAGAAAGCAATCTTAAACTTTCTGTTAAGTAGTGCCGGGCCGTATTTAAATGATTCGCCGGGTTTGCGGATCGTACTTGGGTCAATGGCAAATATTTTGATAAAAGGTTCAATTGGCAGCTGAAAATAATCAGCCGTTTTTTGGACCCACGCGCGGGCATTAAATACATCCGAATGCTGCGAAAGAGGGCAGCCCATGACGTTGCGGGTATTGTCGCCGCAGCCGTTAATGCTTTTTAAGCCTTTTTCTGCCAAGGTTTTGATAATGGGAATAAGCCCATTTTTTTTGACCCAATGAAACTGGATATTTTGCCGTGTGGTAAAACGTAATGACGGTTTTCCCTCATGCGGATTGACGGTATATTTATCGGCTAGTTCATCTAGGATATTCCATTGCTCACGGTTAATCGGCCCGCCACCGGGGATGGTGATACGGATCATGTATGACCAATCCCAGACTCGTGGCGGCTGGGCACGGTCAAATTCAAGGTAAATTCCGTAGGATTTCGCATAAGTTTCTACGTCAATAGAAACATCAGGAATGTGGTCTTCGCGAAATTGAACAGCAACTTCCCGATTGACAAACAGGGCATTTTGCTTAATTTGCTCAGTTTTGTTTAGCAGGTCTTTGGGAGTTCGAAAGTTAGGTTCAAATGGTTTTTTCATTGCAAAAATATACTATCGGAACAACAGGTAAAGTCAAACAAATTTTCTCTACATTCCTAAATAAATATGTTTTTAAAATCTAAGTTTGGGGGCATTATTAACAAAAAAAGGACAATTCAAAGTGAATTGTCCTTTTTTAAAAAGCCCGTATGGCTTAAAATTAGCCGATAAATTTTCGGCGAACAAGTGTTCCCAATAACCCTGATCCCATGAGCAATAATGATGCCGGTTCAGGAACAACGGGAGGAGGATTGCCTGGATCCCCAGGAACCTTATCGCTGCCGCCGTTTTGAAATCCACGGAAACGTACTAAAAGGTTGACTGGATCATTGCTGTCTCCGCGAGGTGAAGATAGAGTATCAATGAATGATTGTGTAGTAAGCGTATTTAACTGAGTTCCAGTGAAGGCAAAAAGGAAGGTTTCTGTTCCACCAATCGTAATCCCTTTGGAAGGATTTCCACCACCTTCAAAACCTCCACCTGTGCTGGCGCCAATATCGAAATCACCCCAAGGCTGGCCATTGATGGTGTTATTATAGGTAGCGCCACCGATTACTGCAAAATCAGCATCTGTGGGGGTTAGAGTAACGCCAGTAATTAAATTGTCAGGATTGTTAAAAGCAAATGCTGTAAGATAGCCGCCGTTTAGAGCTGGGCTTGTGTTGGATAATATGATGTCCAACTGAGCACTAGTCGCACTAGTAAAACTGTAATCTAGAGAACCTGTAAATGCGCCTAAAGCACCAGTGCCGCTGATCGCTATGGAAGCTTCAGACCGAATTGGCAGTAACGCAAAAATGCTTAGGATACTAAGTACTAAAACCTGTTTTTTCATTTTTTCCATTTTTTCCTCCCCTTTATATGTTTGACTTATCCATTTATATGTTTTAACGCTACACTGTACTTATAGCAATATTTGTGCCAAAGTTTTAAAAATAAAATAATATTTTCATATAACCATAACATTATTAAATACAATAGTTTATAGATTAATGTCTGTAGGGAATAAAATTTTTAGGGGTTTTAATGTTTAATTTCTGTTGTATATAGACAACATGTTGTGTTTTATCAACACGCAATGTACCTGGACATACCTAGACAATCCTGGACAATAAATTGTAAAATTAAAAAAATTCTTGTAGATAAATTAAATAATTGGGAGCTACAGTATTACTAGGGAAGGCATGAAATAATTTTTTTGATGTTTCATTTTTTCCAATCAAAAATTCATATCAACATCTTATATTTATGTTGTGCTATAATTAAATCAGGAGAAAAATTGAGATGGATTCAATCACAGGATTATACAAAGGAAGGTATTGGGAAAAGTTGGCAGATGGTCGTATCCGTTGTTTCTTGTGTCCACGGGATTGTCATCTTGCGGAAGGGCAGAGAGGGTTTTGTTTCGTTCGGCAGAATTTAGGTGGCGAAATGATTCTGACCACTTATGGCCGTTCCAGCGGGTTCTGCATTGATCCTGTAGAGAAGAAACCTTTGAATCATTTTTATCCCGGCACCAGCATTCTTTCCTTCGGCACCGCGGGTTGTAACCTGGGTTGTAAGTTTTGCCAAAATTGGGATATCAGTAAATCAAAAGAATGGGATCGGCTGACCGATCAAGCTTCGCCGGGAACGATTGCCCGTGCTGCCAAGGCGCTTGGTTGCCGCAGCGTCGCCTTTACTTATAACGATCCGGTCATATTTGCCGAATATGCGATGGATATCGCGGATGCCTGCCGTGAAGTAGGGATTAAGTCGGTGGCTGTTACTGCTGGGTATATGACGAAAGAGTCTCGGCCAGAATTCTACCAACATATGGATGCCGCTAACGTTGATTTGAAAGCATTTACCGAAGAGTTTTATCATAAACTTTCCTTGGCGGCACTTCAGCCAGTTTTAGACACACTTGTTTATTTAAAGAATGAAACCAAAGTTTGGTTTGAAATCACAACACTCCTTATCCCCGGGGAAAACGACAGCGATAAAGAAATTCACGAAGAATGCGAATGGTTAATGAAAAATTTAGGGCCGGATGTGCCGTTGCATTTTACTGCTTTTCATCCTGATTACCGAATGATGGATAAACCACCAACTCCTCCGAGCACGCTTACACGTGCCCGTGAGATTGCGCTTTCCAAAGGCCTGCATTACGTCTACACAGGTAATGTTCATGACCCTAAAGGCTCGAGTACCTATTGTCCGAATTGCCGTAAATTATTGCTCGAACGTGATTGGTATCAATTAGGGCAGTATAATATTCAACAAGGGAAGTGTAAATTTTGTCAGGCCGGCATCCCCGGTTATTTTGAAAATTCACCCGGAAACTGGGGGTCTAAGCGTTTGCCAGTGGACCTGAGAAATTTTCAAAAGTCGCCGTAATTACTGGAAAATTCTCTTTGAAAACATAAAATTCAATGTATACTTCTAATTATATATATTAGGGAACAGAATATACTCCCAATGAACCGCCCTTAGTAAGAGTAGTTATGAAATTTTATCATGTCTGCTGAAACTTCATCACCACACCTAAAAAACGTCGCTACCATCCTTAAGGATATTGTCGATAAAAAATTGCAAGGGCTAGGCACTTATACCAAAGATCCCGAACTGGGAGAAAGAGACATCATCGAATATGACAGCCATATGCGTAGTTTGGGTATGGAGAAATTTAATGGGCCGTGCTATGGCGCCTTTGTCAATTTTTACCGTAATAAGCAGGCGATGGATGCACATAATGCCCTCGGAGCGGTTACCTTGTATCTCAATTTGGAGAGCGCTGACAAAGTGCTTAAAGGCCTCGGCTATAAAGTTAAATTAATGGATGAAGACTCGGTGCTCACGGAAAATACTGGAATTTTTTGTAAAGATTTAGCGGAAAGTTTTTTAGGGAGTATATCTTCATTGGGTTATGCTGGCCTTGTCGTATCGCCACCAACTTCATTTATGAACGCTTTTTCTGAGGGGATAGAGTTTGATTACAACGAATATAAATATTATGAGATGAATTTTTTTATGTGGAAAGCGAAAGCTTTTTGCGCTGAAATTACATTGGGAAAACCCTGATAATTTAAGAATAAAATGGTTAATAAATAAATGACACTTTTTTACGACCCGCAAAAACGAAAAGTCAAGCCATGGGTAGTTGGTTTTCTTGTTATTGCCCCCATTGTGGTGATAATTGCCATTTTTATTTTTGGGCGTAGTATTGCCGCACAAAAGGCTGCACAGAAAAGTTCTGCAACCGATATTTTTGCACAATAACATGAAATTGCTGTGAGTTAAGGCTTCTTACAATGTTTTCACCCGAACAATCCGTGTTAGTTGTCATTGACGTTCAAGGGAAACTCGCCCACCTTACGTACGATAAAGATAAACTGTTTTCCAACATCCAGGCTTTAATCAAAGTAGCCAAGTATTTAAAAATTCCGATCCTGCTAACGGAGCAGATGCCAGAAAAAATAGGGGCCACCGTTACGGAGGTAGCCTCTTTGCTTAAAAATGTTAAGCCTATTAAAAAAACAAGTTTCAGTTGTTGTGGACAAGGAGAGTTTATCACGGCCCTGCGACAGGAGAAACGCAAAGAAATCATTGTTTGTGGCATTGAAACGCATGTTTGTGTTTATCAAACCGTATTTGATTTGCGTGAACAGCAATATGATGTTCAGGTCGTGGTTGATGCGGTTTCCTCACGAACAGCTGAAAATAAACAAATTGCGTTAGATCGAATGAAAACCTTGGGTGCTGATTTGACGTGTACCGAGATGCTGGCGACGGAGCTTTTGCGGACGGCAAAGCATGAAAAGTTTAAAGAAATTTTATCTCTAATTAAATAGAAATGGTTTCCAGTTACCAGCTTCCAGTTTCCAGGGTAACTGGTTACTATAATTAGGAGACTTTAATGGCGCAGCAATCTAAAGAACAAGTAAAAGCAACGGTTTCTGACCTTTTGCAGGAAGACCGTCTTTTTAAACCGAGCAAGGGATTTACTGCTAAAGCGCATGTTAAAGATCTTTCGCTATATGAGGCTGCAGCAAAAGACCGGTTAAAGTTTTTTGAACGTTTAGCCGGCGACATCGACTGGTTTAAGAAATGGGACAAGGTGTTGGAATGGAAGGTGCCATTATCGAAATGGTATATCGGTGGCAAATTAAATGCCAGCTACAATTGCTTGGACAGGCATATTAAAAACGGCTTGGGCAAGAAAGTTGCATTTTTCTGGGAAGGCGAGCCCCAAGGCGAAGCCAAAAAAATTACTTATGACGAAGCATACAAGCAGGTTAATAAACTAGCTAATGCGATCAAATCACTGGGCATCAAGAAGGGCGACCGCGTGGCGATTTATATGCCGATGATTCCGGAAGCGGCGTATGCAATGCTTGCTTGTGCACGAATCGGCGCGGTGCATACGGTTGTGTTTGGTGGTTTCAGCGCCGACGCGCTTAAGGAACGCATTAATGACGCACAAGCTAAATTACTTATTACTGCCGACGGCGGATGGCGGCGTGGCAAGACGGTCCCTCTGAAGGTAACGGCGGATGATGCCGTCAAGGATTGCCCATCGATTAAAAATGTTCTGGTTGTTGAGCGCACGAAAGAAAAAGTACAGATGCAAAAAGGCCGCGACCATTGGTATCACGAGCTTATGGCTAAGGCGAAGGATTTTTACGAGCCGGAACAAATGGATGCCGAAGATTTGTTGTTTATTCTTTATACCTCTGGGACAACTGGCAAGCCCAAAGGGATTATTCACACTACCGGTGGATATATGGTTTGGGCCAATTTTACCGCCCGCGTTGTTTTTGATTTAAAGCCTGATGATATTTTCTGGTGCACCGCTGATGTCGGCTGGGTAACGGGGCACAGCTATATTGTTTACGGCCCGATGTCCAATGGAGCGACTCAGATTATGTATGAAGGTTCGCCGGATTATCCGGAACGTAACCGTTTTTGGAAAATCATTGAGAAGTATAAGGTAAACATTTTTTATACCGCACCGACGGCTATCCGCGCGTTTATGAAATGGGGAAATCAGTGGCCGGATGGCTGTAATTTGTCAAGCCTACGTGTTTTGGGCAGTGTCGGTGAACCGATTAACCCGGAAGCATGGATTTGGTATAACGAAATTATCGGTAAAAGTCGATGCCCAATTGTTGATACTTGGTGGCAAACGGAAACCGGTGGGATTTTAATTACACCTTTGCCGGGAGTTATCGCGACTAAGCCTGGGTCAGCAACAAAACCTTTACCGGGCATTGAAGCAACAGTTCTGACAGAAGAAGGCAAAGAGGTCGGTATCGGCGGAGGGTATTTGGCAATCACCAGCCCGTGGCCGTCAATGCTTCGTGGAATTTGGGGCGATCCGAAGCGTTACAAAGATACTTATTGGAGCCGTTGGGAGGGAAAATATTTCCCCGGCGATGGTGTTAAACGTGACAAAGACGGTTACCTTTGGCTCTTGGGGCGTGTTGATGACATTATGCTCGTGGCTGGACACAACATTTCGACAACTGAAGTTGAAAGTGCATTAGTCGATAATCCAATGGTTGCCGAATCCGCAGTGGTGGGCATTACCGATGAATTAACCGGCCAGGCGATAGCCGCGTTTGTTATTTTAAAAGAAGGGCATAATCCATCGGATGAAAACGCTGAAAGATTAAAAGCCCATGTGGATAAAAAAATTGGTAAGCTTGCCCGGCCGAAGAAAATTTTGTTTACGGCCGATGTTCCAAAAACCAGGAGCGGTAAAATCATGCGCCGATTGTTGCGTGACATTGCCGAAGGCCGCGCTCTCGGGGATACAACGACATTAGCCGATCCCGGCGTCGTTGCCGCATTAAAGGAAAAATACCAGGAAGCATAGAGTGTTATTATCAGTGAAAAGTATCCGCGATTATGCTCAGGAATGCGCCGAATTAATTCAAAAGTCCGGAAACATCGCCGCGCTAACAGGGGCGGGGATTTCCACTAAGGCCGGGATTCCTGATTTCCGTGGCCCGCAGGGTTTGTATGTTACCCGTCGTTATGATCCTGAAATAGTTTTTGACATTGATTATTTTTACCGTGACCCCAAACCTTTTTATGAATTCGCCAGGGATTTTATCGCTCTCGAAGAAACTATCCAACCGACGTTTACGCATCGGTTTCTTGCGCAATTGGAATCACTGGGAAAATTAAAAGGGATTGTCACGCAAAATATTGACGCCTTGCACCAGAAAGCCGGTTCGAAAAAAGTTTATGAAATGCACGGTGGGATTTCACAGGCGTTTTGTGTCGATTGTAACAAAAAGTACAGTTACGAAGATATTAAAAAGCTTTTGAAAATAATGGAAGTCCCAACGTGTTCCTGTGACGGTGTGATTAAGCCCGATGTTGTCTTTTTCGGTGAAAATGTAAAACATTTTGATGAGTCCGCGAAATTAGCCGGTGAAGCAGATTTGTTTTTAGTGATTGGCACATCCTGTGTGGTTCAACCCGCTGCCCAAGTCCCGCGGTATGCCAAAGGCAAAATTGTTATTGTTAATTTAGGTGAAGTTGATTTAGCGCAAAACAACATCACCTTGTCGGTGCAGGAAGATTTGGATAAATTCTTTGAACTTGTTAGTAAAAAACTGGAAAACTAAAAAGGAGAGAGTGATGGCAAGAGCAAGTGCACGGCATATTTTAGTAAAGACAGAAGCACAATGTGTAAAGTTAAAAGAGGAAATTGAGGGCGGATATGATTTTGCGCAAGCGGCAAAGAAACACTCGCTGTGCCCTTCGGGAAAAGAAGGCGGGGCTTTGGGCGAATTTTCCCGCGGCCAAATGGTTCCAGAATTTGACCGTGTGGTTTTTCAGGAAGCCGTCGGCAAGGTTCATGGGCCGGTCAAAACACAATTTGGGTATCATTTAATTGAGATAACCAAGCGCACTGATTAAGTTAGGAGCATCGCTTAATGACAACTACGGCAAGTGTGGAAAGAGAAACAGCTCGTATCGAAGCGTTTAGCGACGGAGTTTTTTCGATCGCGATTACGCTTTTAGGCTTAGAGTTGAAGGTTCACTTTTTAGGGGTAGACACGACAGTGGCAACCTTGCGTAGTTTTCTTTGGAATAATTGGCCATCGTATTTAGCGTTTGTCAGCAGCTTCGCGGGCATTCTCATTATGTGGATCAGCCATCATGGGATGTTTAAAGCGGTTCATCGTGTTGATAAGGCTTTTATTTTTGCCAATGGTTTTTTGCTTATGCTTGTTACGGTTGTTCCTTTCACTACCGCATTAGTGGCGGAATATTTCACCACTCCCGCAGCCCCGTTGGTGTGTGCAATCTATTCCGGATTTTTTGTTATCACTAATGTAGCGTACAACATGCTTTGGTACACGGCGATTCATAAAAGAGTTTTGCTGAAACCCCATATAACGGAGGAGCATATTGCGAAAACAAGCAAAACAATCCTGCTTGGGCTTCCGTTGTATGCCATTGCCGCTGGGGCGGCGTTTATCAACGTTTATGTGAGCATGGGAATCTGTTCGTTTTTATGGATTTATTGGGCACTGGTAATGAAGATTGAGTAATTAATAAATTAGGGAACCCTATTTTGAATCAAAATAAATATCTGGAGATATTTCATGGGTATTCGTCCTATTCGTCGTAATTGCATAATTATCTTTTTCCTCAGTTGTTTACTCTTCGCTTCTGGTGTCTTCGGAAGGGACATCTCCGTTAAAACAATTAACCCAAAGGAATTAAGAAAATATCTTCCCAAGAACTGGAAGGTGAAAAAGATTTTGACTGTCGATGCTCCCGAAGGATGGAAACGGACCAGTGGTGGATCGGGAATCTATGTCTTGCTGGAAAACCCAACGGTAACAATTCCTGCAGTCAGCGATAATTCGAAAAGCTCTCATCCTAAGTATCACCCCAACTATGCTTTTGCAATCATGCCGCTAGATTGGCAAGGCGAGAGTGAAGATGGCTTTAAGTTTAAAAATGGGGAAGAAGAATCGCCGAAGGGCGTGATGGGGTTGGGAATGGTCATTTATTCCTTTCATGGGCAGGTTTCAAACGCTTATTATTTTGTGCCATATCCAGAACCTTTACCTGCTAAAGAGTTCAAAAATTTACCAGAATATTTAAAAAATATTCAGTATTATTAATACTAAACAAATAAAACAAATAAATGGGGACAGTGTCCCTAATTAAACGAAAGGATATAAAAATGAGCTTAAACAGTGTCAACATTATGGGAAATTTAACGAGAGATCCAGAAGTGAAGTACACAACGGCAGGTAAAGCAGTTTGCAATTTGTCCATCGCCAACAATCGTATTTACATAAAGAATTCAGAGAAAGTTTCAGAAGTTTCATATTTCGATGTGGAAGTTTGGGGCGTGATTGCTGAAAATTGTGTTAAATATCTTTCGAAGGGAAATGGAATTATTGTGGAAGGCCGGCTCAAGCAAGACCGTTGGGAAAAAGACGGAAAAACCCAAAGCCGTGTACGCATTGTGGCAAACTCTGTCCACTTCTTGCCGAAAAAACGCGATGGCGCTTCTGCCTCCGGTGAGCAACCAATCGCCGAAGCCGAAAGCCCTACTGCAGCACCCCAGCCCGCTGAAGCTATTGCCTGGGATGAATAAAAAGTTGGCGACGCTAATGTTGAGAAGGCGATCGAACGACACAACCTTGGGCAGGTTGAGTTTATAGGTTTGTGTAAAAAATTTGCAGTTTAATTATCGCTAAATATTTTATTAAAACGATTGGTCTTTTCCGTTGGTAATTTAGGTTGCGGAAAAGATTTTTTTGTTGCTAATGCCGGGAAGATGAAGAGCGCGCTGGCTGCCGCCATGATTGTTCCAAAGACAACGGAGCCGCCAAAACGCTGCGTCGGGGGAAAAGAGGACATGAAAAATATGGCAAATCCACAGGAAACAATGAACATGGAGGTAAGAATCGGTGACCAGAACCTTTGCCGCACGATAAGCCACATATTTTCCATTTTGGGATTTTGTTTGTATAGACGCTTGTAGGCATTGTTCATGTGGATCATGGCGTTAATCCCCATGGAAATTGCAATGTTCGTCGCCGGTGCGGTGATTAAATCCAGGGGAAGGCGTAACGCCCCGATGGGCCCCAGGGCACATAAGCAGACAACGCCAATGCTAAAGGCCATGGCTGCGGCAATGCGAAACGAAAATGAAATGACAAAGGCAATGACTAGAAATATTAAAATCAGTTGCCCTAACCCGTAAATAAGGCTTTTCGCTACATATTGTGACAGATGTCCCTGCAGGGAATAAACCCCGCCGACTAAATGGAGTGCAAAACCATCGCGCTTGACGATTTGTTTTATTTGTTCAATGATCACAACGCGGTGTTCTTTCCGCCCATCTTCTTTCATCCGCATTAAAAAAAGAGCATACTGATGGTCGTTGGTTATAAAACTGCGGCTTACCTCCCCGAACCGGTGGCTACTCATGAGATTAAGCAGTTGTCGATTCGAGAGGAGAGAAGCAAATGGCACCGTGTTACGGGTTTCAGCCAGAAGCGGTGCGATAGAAAGAACCGTTCCCACATCCGGTTGTTTTTCTAATTCCTCTTGAAGTTTCCAAAGCTTTTTAATACTATCCGGGGTATCCAGTGGCTCCTTGTTTGGATTTTTTACAACCAAGATCAAGGGGTTGCTGCCACCATGAGTATCAATATATTTGAGTCCTTGGGTGATCGGGCTTTTGGGTGAAAAGAAGGAAATTAAACTGGGGTCGATATTTAACTTTCGTAAGGAAGTAACGGTTGTGAGAATAATACCAAAGACAATGGCGTAGACAATCCAGTGGCGTTTTTCGAAATATGCAAATGACCGGCGATAAAAGGACTCGGTTTTGTTATCATTATCGAGAGGCGGAGGTGTTTGTAAACGCAGGAATGCCGGAAATATACTGTAGGTTACACAAAAGGCGATAAGGGTTCCGACAATTCCGGCTAATCCGAGTTCACGGATGGGTTTGGCCGGCACAGCAAGAAGACTAAGGAACCCAAGAAAAGTTGTTACCATTGACCAAAAAGAAGCCGGCAAGGTTATGCGGATGGCTTCGCTCACTGCTTTTCGGCGTTCCAGCCCCGTGCAGAGTTGTTTCCAGTTAAAAGTTAGAAAAACAATGTCCGAAAGGGTGATGACGAAAATGATCGTGGTGAGATTAGCAGTGAGAATGCCTATCTTGACACCTAATAAATAGTTCGTCATTAATGTTAGAGAAGCGGCTGTCAGGCACGAGATGACCATTCCTAAAAATATCCCCCACGAATGGAAAACCACGACCGCTACGATCCCAAAAATGATAAATGCCAGGCCGGTAAAAATGCGAAGGTCATGGTTGAGGTGCCGGCGAATGAGTTCCACAATATAAGGGAAACCGGAGATACGGATTGAGAAATCGTCAGTTTCAAAAATTTTCTTGAGGCTTTCAATTTTGGGAATAATGACCGGAAGCCTATCAAGGGTCATCGTGGAATCAAAAATGACAAGCATGTTGGATAGGTTTTTTTGTCCGGAGATAAGCAGTCGTCCCCAAAAAGGGCTCTCAGCTGCATGCTCGACAGTGCGGGGACCGTGCATGATGCTTTTGACATCGCTGATGTGCTCAATGTGGTGCAGCATATCGCCAAAGCTCTTTATTTTTTGTTGGTATTGGTGGGAATAAATGTCACCAGCAACGCTGATAAGGATTTGAGAATCGCCGCGGGGGAATAAATGTGATATATCAATATCCGCTTGGTAGCTGGGGTCGTCACTGGCAAAAAAGACATCGTAATCGACATGAGGGTTTAAATCAACGAAGGCGATTAAAACGGTAAGGCAAAGTACCGTTAAAATAATAAAAAGCCACGACTCTTTTTCTAAGGTGAGTTTTTTCATATTAGTCCTTCTCTTACCAAAATATGTTATCTAAAGTGTTTTGTCAATCCATTAAATTGGAGCAACTACATTTTACGGATAAAAGAGGCAACACGCTATTTTCTAAAAAAAAGGGAATGCCTTTATTTGACCTTATGTTATAATCAACACGTTCAAAGGACAAAGGTATGACCGCTATCACTTCCTACTATCAATCTTCCATTGGCCGTAAACAGATTGTGGCCACCACCGGATTATTATTAATATTGTTTATTATTGCTCACCTCGCGGGAAATCTGCTTATATTTTTAGGTCCCGAGGCATTTAACCACTACGCGCATAAACTTGCCGGTTTACGGCCGGGATTTTACGTAGTTGAAGTAGGGTTGGCCGGTGTTTTTATTATTCATATCTATTTTACTGCACTCCTTGTTTTGGAAAACATCGCAGCTCGTTCCCAACGGTATTCTGTTTATAATCCTAAAGGAGAGCGCTCGCTTGCCGCCAAACTGATGCCGTACACAGGGACATTTCTTTTGGCTTTTCTCATTTGGCATCTCACTGACTTTACATTCGCCGATAAATATGGGCCCAGGAGTTTCTTGCCCGATGGTAAGAGCTATGAGCTCTATGGACTCGTTTACAATTCTTTTGCTGATCCGGTACATAGTATTTTATATATACTGGCGATGATGTGCCTGGGCTTTCACCTGGGCCACGGAGTGGAAAGTTTTATACAGACATTCGGCTTTAATCATCCGGTTTGTACTCCAAAAATAAAAAAGTTTGGTTACTATTTTGCGTTGGTTATTACTCTCGGATACAGCTCGATTCCAGTTTATGTGATGTGGCAATATAAAACACTGTACGGGTAATCCTTATGTCTATTGAATTAAATGCAAAAATTCCGTCAGGGCCATTAAAAGATAAATGGGCGAATCACAAGGCGCATATCAAACTTGTTAATCCGGCTAACAAACGTAAATATCAAGTTATTGTCGTTGGGACAGGGCTGGCCGGCGGTTCAGCAGCCGCGTCTTTAGCTGAACTCGGTTATAACGTTAAAGTTTTTTGTATTCAAGACAGCCCGCGTCGGGCACACAGCATTGCCGCGCAAGGAGGGATTAACGCCGCTAAAAATTATCCCAATGACGGCGACAGTGTTTTTCGTCTTTTTTACGACACCATTAAAGGCGGTGATTTTCGTTCCCGCGAAGCCAATGTTTACCGCTTGGCAGAAATAAGTAACAACATCATTGATCAATGCGTTGCCCAAGGCGTGCCGTTTGCCCGTGAATATTCAGGATATTTGGATAACCGTTCTTTCGGCGGGGCACAGGTTTCGCGGACATTTTACGCGCGCGGCCAGACGGGCCAGCAGTTGCTGCTCGGTGCTTACGGTGCGTTAATGAAGGAAGTCCACAAAGGGACGATTCAATTATTTTCGCGGACCGAAATGTTGGATTTAGTTGTCGTCGATGGCGTTGCCTGCGGAATTGTTACGCGTAATTTAGTGAGTGGAGAAATTGAATCACACACTGCCGATGCTGTAGTTTTAGCGACCGGTGGGTATTCGAATGTGTTTTATCTTTCTACCAATGCCAAAGCGTGCAATGTCACTGCGGCGTGGAGAGCGCATAAAAAAGGCGCGTTATTTGCCAATCCTTGTTACACGCAAATTCATCCAACCTGTATTCCTGTTCATGGAAATTATCAATCAAAGTTAACTTTGATGAGTGAAAGTTTACGTAATGACGGGCGGGTTTGGGTGCCTAAACAAAAAGGTGATACCCGCGCGCCGCAACAAATTCCCGAAGGTGAGCGTGATTATTATCTAGAGAGAAAATATCCAAGTTTCGGCAACCTAGTTCCTCGTGATTTAGCTTCGCGTAACGCGAAATATGTTTGCGACGAAGGCCGGGGCGTTGGGTCAACAGGGCAAGCGGTTTATTTGGATTTTCGTGATGCGATTACGCGGTTAGGTGCAGAAAAAATCAAGGAACGTTACGCTAATCTTTTTGATATGTACGAGCGTATTACAGGCAGCAATGCCTACAAAGAGCCGATGATGATTTATCCAGCGCTGCATTACACGATGGGCGGGCTGTGGGTTGATTATAATTTAATGAGCAACCTTCCGGGGCTCTTTGTAATCGGCGAAGCGAATTTTTCCGACCATGGTGCGAACCGTTTGGGGGCGAGTGCGTTGATGCAGGGGTTGGCGGACGGTTATTTTGTTTTGCCTTACACCATTGGTGATTACTTAGCCACCATTAAACCGGGAAAAATTCCGGTTGAGCACAGTGAATTTAAGGCATCGGAAAAACAGGTCAACGAAAAAGAACAGCGAATGTTGAATATTAACGGAAAAAGGACAGTTGACGAGTTTCATCGGGAGCTGGGAAAACTTTTGTGGGATAAATGTGGAATGTCGCGCAATGCCAAAGGCCTTAAGGAAGCATTAGATGCAATTCCTAAAATTCGCGGCGAATTTTGGCAGAATGTTAATGTTCCCGGTTCCGGCGATGATTTAAACCAAAGCCTTGAGCGCGCTGGCCGCGTGGCAGATTTCCTGGAGTTTGGCGAAGTGTTGCTTTACGACGCGCTGCACCGCAACGAATCTTGCGGCGGGCATTTCCGTGAGGAATTTCAGTCGCAAGACGGGGAAGCTCTCCGTGATGATCAAAATTTTAGTTATGTCGCGGCTTGGGAATTTAAAGGCGTGGGCAAAGAGCCGGCATTGCATAAAGAAGATTTGGCATTTGAGGAAGTGAAATTAGCTACTAGAAGCTATAAATAGTTGGTGACACGTGACAAGTGACACGCGACAGGATATGTCACGTGTTACGTGTCGCGTGTTACGAGAATAATTATGTCAACTAAAATTAATCTTACTCTCAAAGTCTGGCGACAGAAAAATATCAAAGAGAAGGGCCATTTCGAGGAGTACAAAGCCCAAGACATTGATACCGAAATGTCTTTTCTGGAAATGCTTGACGTCGTCAATGAGCAATTAACCGTTGAAGGCAAAGAACCGATTGCCTTTGACCATGATTGCCGTGAAGGGATCTGCGGAATGTGTGGCGCGGTTGTTAATGGCCAAGCCCATGGCCCAACTCAAGGCACAACACTTTGTCAGTTGCATATGCGTTTTTTTAAAGACGGTGACACGATTGTTTTGGAGCCATGGCGTTCAAAAGGATTCCCGGTTGTCAAAGACTTAATCGTTGACCGCAGTGCGTTTGATCGTATAATTGCATCGGGTGGGTATGTTTCCGTTAAAACCGGCTCGGCGCCCGAAGCGAATTCAATTCCTATTCCCAAAGACAATGCCGACCTGGCGATGGATGCGGCGGCGTGCATTGGCTGCGGCGCGTGCGTCGCGGCTTGCCCGAACGCTTCGGCGATGCTTTTTGCTGCTGCCAAAATTAGCCAATTGAGTTTATTGCCCCAGGGACAAGTCGAAGCCAAAAAGCGCGCGGTTGATATGGTTAAACAGATGGATAAAGAAGGATTCGGTAATTGTTCAAATGAATACGCCTGTGAAGCTGCTTGCCCGAAGGAAATCAGTGTCTTGCACATTGCCCGGATGAATAAGGAATATCGTAAAGCAAATTTTTAAAATTATGACGGGTCTCGCTTTTTTTAGGTAATGGATGCATAGAGGAAAACAGCGATCTTCAAGAGGATTTACGCTATTAGAACTTATCATCGTCATTATTGTCATCGGTGTTTTGGCGAGCCTGGCGATACCAAGGTTTTTGAAAATGACATATCATGCAGAAGCAGTGGAAGCCCTGGCGCAATTAAAAATCATCCGCCAGGCCTTCAACAATTGCCAAGATATCTATTGTCATACGAGCGATTTAGGCTGTAAGTTTCGGGAATGTGCTCCCATAAATAAATTACCCATTGATGATCCCAACCTGGATCCGAGCCGAAAGTTTGATTATCGTATCGGCTTCGGAATCATTAGTACATCATGGCGACTCTCTGCAATTAAAATTGGATCGATTTGGGTTGGGACTGGAGATTGGGGAGGAGCTGATAAGGGGGTTATTTTTCTTGAGGGTGAGGGATACTGGGGGGTATGCGCAGAAGGCGCATACAAGTTCATTAGTAAGCCAGGTTGTGCGCCGTATGAATTTTCCTTGCCCTTCTAAATTATCATGATTTTTAATATCGACAAAGAAACAATCCTTAAATACGACGTACCTGGGCCGCGGTACACCAGCTACCCGACTGCTCCGGCGTGGCTGGATGCGGTTCCCGAAGATTTGTATAAAAAGAAACTTAATGAGTTAGGCAGTTCTTCCAAAACCCTTTCCTTGTATTTCCATATTCCTTTTTGTCAAAGCTTATGCACGTTTTGCGCTTGTAGTGTTGTTATCCGTAAGAATGATGAGAAATACGGAGAGGAATATTTAAAATATTTATTTAAAGAGATAGATTTGACCGTAAAAAGCCTTGGGGCAAAAAAGCCGGTTAAACAATTGCACCTCGGTGGAGGGACGCCGACTTTTCTTTCCGACAGCCAACTCAAACGCTTGATGACGAAGATACAAAGAGAATTTACAGTTGATCCAAACGGAGAGATCGCCATTGAGGTTGATCCACGGACAATTAGCAGGGAACGGTTGAAGAATTTGCATTCCTTGGGATTTAATCGGATTTCACTTGGAGTTCAAGATTTTAATGAGGAGGTTCAAAAGCAGATTAATCGGATTCAATCCTTTGAGATGGTTAAGAATGTTACGCGCTGGTGCCATGAATTGGGCTTCGCGTCAGTCAATTTTGATTTGATTTATGGTTTGCCGAAACAGACGCGCGCAAGTTTCCGCGACACAGTTGAAAAAGTTGTTTCGCTTAAACCCAACCGTATCGCTTTGTACAGCTTTGCCTTTGTCCCATGGCTTAAGAAACATCAACTAAAGATTCATCCAGAGATATTACCAACCCATGATGATAAGCTAAATATTTTTCTGGACGCAAGGCAAGAATTCCTTTTAAATGGTTATCAGGCTATCGCGATGGATCATTTTGCTTTGGCTGATGACGAATTGGCCCGGGCGTTTAACAACGGCCGGTTGTACCGCAATTTCATGGGCTATACGGTGAAGCCGGCGGATGAGTATTTAGGTTTCGGCGTTACCGCTATAGGATTCCTGGAAAATATGTTTGTGCAAAATCGGAAAAATCTGCCGCAGTATTACGCTGATTTAAAAGATGGACGGATTCCGGTTGAACGTGGTAAATTGCTGTCAACGGATGATCAAGCCAGACAGTGGACGATCACCTCTTTGATGTGCCGCTTTCAAGCGGATAAGGGCGAGTTTGAAAGGAAAACCGGCGCAAATTTTGATGAATATTTTGCCGATGAGCAGGATCATATTGAAACATGCATTCATGAGGGCCTTTTGGTTAAGACTGACAATGTAATTTTAGTCACGGAGTTTGGAAAAATTTTTATCCGTAATATATGTATGGGTTTTGATAAATATTTGCCAGCACAACGCGTGCGTCAAGAACAGCGCCAATTTTCTCAGACAATTTAAACTTAAAAAGGAGCTAGGAATATGAACAATAAGCGTGTTTATCAACGAGCCCCTGTTGAGCTTGCTGCTTC